>NZ_CP021248.1:666250-999375 GCF_017309955.1 Novosphingobium sp. KA1
CAGGGGAAGTGTTGAAAGTGGCCCACAGGAGCAGCGATGGCGAGGGCTACGCTTCTGAATTTGCTAGCTACCCAGTTCCGTCAGCGGTGTTCGCATTTCCAGCCCGAAGCCATTGGCTTCGTAATGACGTGTCACCGTGCTTTTGTTTCCAACACCCATGTCGATGAGGCGAGTGCCAAACCCCTTCCGCTCCGGTTCAGAAACCGGCGGTCCGCCCGCTTCCTGCCAGCGAAGAAGAAGCTGTTCGCCCTCGATCGTCCAGGAAAGGGTGACGCTGCCGGAAAAGCGCGAAAGCGCGCCATACTTGGCTGCATTGGTGGCAAGTTCGTTGAGGACCAGTGAGAGAGCGACGGCTGTGCGTGAACCGATCGCAAGATCGGGGCCGCTCGCAGATATACGATGATCGTGGTCGTGCGGTTCCAGCGAGGCATGAATGACTTCGCTCAGGGACGCTGCCGCCCAGTCACGGCGCAAGAGGATGTCATGAGCGTGGCCCAGGGCTTGCAGTCTGCGAAACAGATTATCCATTGCGCCGGGTTCGGCTGCGCCGCGCAATGTTTGCGAGGCAATCGCCTGAACAAGCGCAAGCGTGTTCTTGAGACGGTGTCCCAGTTCCGCGTTGATTACCGCCAGACTAGCTTGCGCCTGCATCTTGCCGGTCGTTTCCACCACGGTATCGAGCATGCCGGCGATGCTGCCGTCGGCCAGTCGCAGGGGGCTGTAACAGAAGGTGAACCAGGCTTGCTCACTCTGACCGGTGCGGTCGATGACGAGCGGAAAATCCTCAATGTACGTGGGAGTGCCGGCGTAGGCGCGCTTGGCAATGGGGCCGATCGTATCCCAGGCTTCTGCCCAGATGGCTGCAAACGACTTCCCGAGTGCATCGGGCTTTTTGCCCAGGATGGGAAGGAAGGCGTCGTTGTAAATCGTTGTCAGGTCCGGCCCCCAGACGATTGCCTTGGGGAAGCTGGAATCGAGAATTTGCCGGACGACGATCTTGAGTTCGGAGGGCCAGGCGGAGCGAGGGCCGAGAGGGGTTCCGCTCCAATCGAATGCATCGATCTTGCCGCGCATGACAGAGGAAAGCGCAGCATCTGCAGCGGCCGGTATCTCCATTATGAAGGGGGTGGCCGGTGCGATCTGTCCGGATGCATCTATGCTCTGATCTATTGCTTTCCATTCAAAGCACGTCTCAGCGTGCTCACTCTCGTACCGCCTTCTTGCGATGTGGCAATTCAATTCGTGATAGCGCCGTTTGGCAAAAGAGCTCGCTGCTGGGCATTCGTCCGGGGGCGAAGTGCGTGCCGGGGCGCTGTTCTCAATGCTGGAGCGCAAGCACCGGTATGGATATCGTGCGTCGAGCGGAACGCTTATTCTGCGGACAGATAAGCGATCAATCCCCGCTCCTCACGGCTGAGCCACTTGCTGCGCCGCGGCAGCGGACAGCCGAGCAACTGCCCGGGATCGGTGCGGGCTTGCTCGACGAGGCGGGGATGGATGTATGCCTTGCGCGCCACGGCAGGTGTATTGCACAAATGCGCGGAGACATGGGCGAGCATCGCCTTCAGCGTCCGCGCGTTGCCATCGTCTTCGCGCAGCCATGCAAAAGCCAGTACATTCGCCCGCCAGGTTCGGAAGTCCTTGGCGGTGAACTGTGCTCCCGCGATAGCATGGATGTAGTCGTTGACATGGGAAGACGTCATCGCGTGGTATTCCCCGTCCTCGCCTTCGTACTGGAACAATGTCTGCCCTGGCAGGTCCAGTACCTGTTTGACGAAGCGCAGAAGCCCCCGGTCGCTGACAGTCATGTCGCAGGTCTTGCCTGACTTCGCCTTGAACCGCAGGTGCAGAACATCCTTCTTCAGGCGAACATGACGACGGCGCAGGGTTGTCGCGCCAAAACTCCCGTTCTTTTGCGCGTAGCAGTCGTTTCCCACGCGCACGCGCCCGGTATCGAGGAGGCGGATGATCGACGCGACCGCGCGTGACTGCGTGAGTTTGCGCCTGCGCAGTTCCCGTTCAACCTCCGCGCGGATAGCAGGCAATGCCATCCCGAAGGCGGCGCAATTGGCAAACTTGCGCTTGTCGCGGTGCGCCGAGAACAGGGGGTGGTATCTATACTGCCGGCGGCCTGCCGCATCTGTTCCGGTGGCCAGGATGTGGGCGTCGGGATCGGGAGCATACCAGGCATCTTCATAGGCCGGAGGTAGGGCGATCGCATCGAGCCGCGCCACGATCTGTGGGTTCCGGATGCGTTTCCCGTCGCAGTCGAGGTAGGCAAATCCGCGCTTGAGCGGGCGCCTGGAGTAACCGGGCTGCGATGGATCGACGTGGACGAGCGCTGGCGGCCGGGTTGTTTCCTTCGCTTCCAGTCGGTCATCGGCAACGGCGAGCATCGCGGGGCCTTTCCGTTGTTGCAGTCGGGGAGGATTTTTCCGGCTTGAACGGAACAATCGCCTGGGACAGGCACAGGTTCCCGATCGGCTTTGCCTGTCCGGCGGTGGCATAAACCTTTCGGGCGCGCCAATGGCGGCGGGAGACTGACATCTCGGCGATGATGTCATGGGCCGGGGCAGGGAAGGGGAACCCAACGGGAGAACCCGGGTTTCAATAGGCGAAAGGGATTTCGCCATGATCGGAAAAATAGTCGCAGCCGCCATCGGCAGCAAGATTGCACAAGGCACACCGCACCTCGGCCGGCCAGGCGGCGCGGCGCTTGGCATTGTTACGACATCGGTGCTTCGGCGTCTGGGGCCGCTTGGAATTGCAGCATTGGCGGGCGGATGGCTTTTGTCGCGCGAACGCGACAAGCGAGCTCGTCAAAGCGCCTCGGCGCGCCGCGACTGAGGTCAAGCGCTGGATGTCCCGTCACATGGATGCCGGAGCGTAAGGTGCCCTGACGCTCCGGCAACAATCTAAGGAGCGAAGACACATGGCAGGCAAGTCGCAGAGCAAACCTCTCCCTCCCTCACAGGCCAAAGCCAGCGCGGTCGCCAAGGCCAAGGCCATTGCCCCCGATGTGCCCGCGCGGATTGGCCAGACGCCGGAAACCGATCTGCGCGGATTGCCCGACGTGTTTGGCCGCCTTGTCGAGGATCATGACCGCCACCGTGCGCTCCTGGCGATGATCGAGGCCACTGACGGTGCGAGCGAGGAACGCCATGCGCTGTTCGAGGAACTCGTGCGGGAATTGAAATCCCATGCCGCAGCCGAGGAACAGGCGCTCTGGTCGACGGTGCTGCGTAATCCCGAAACTACCGAATTCGCACGGCACGCGGTTGCCGAGCATAAGGAGATCGACAAAATGCTCGATGACCTGGCTGCACGCGACATGGGCAAGCCCAAGTGGATGGAACGGTTCGCGGACCTCAAGGAGGAATATCTGCACCATATCCGCGAGGAAGAGCAGGAACAGTTCACCGAAAGTGCGGCGATACTCTCCGATGCCGATCGCAGACACATGCGCAGCGTGTTCGAGCGGCGGAAGAAAGAAGAAAAAGCATCAGCCGCTTTGACGCCGAAGCTGAAAATCAAGTCAATTGCATGAGTGCTTGAAGGGCAAGGAGGGCTGCCGGTTCCTGGTATTGATGAACGGGCGTCACCATAGCATGCCATTTCACGTGGTGCCGAAATGCCGTGCAATGCGTTACCATCGCCAAGGGGCGAACTCTTTCGTCCCGGTGCGACAAGGACGGCCAATGAGCGAAGCGTCTAGCGAAGCCTCGAGCGGAACGGGATATTTCGAGGTAACCAGGCGAGCGGTTCTGGCGGGCGGCGCGGCCAGCGTCGGTATTTCCGCCATCCCGTCCGCCTCGGAAGGAGCGGCATCCATGACACAGCAGCCCCCGACGATGGCGCTTTCTCTCAAGGTCAACGGCAAAGCGCAGGCACTCATGCTCGATACGCGCACGACGCTGCTCGACGCGCTGCGCGATCATATCGGCCTGATGGGTACCAAGAAGGGCTGCGACCATGGGCAGTGCGGTGCCTGCACGGTGCTGATGAACGGCATTCGCATCAATTCCTGCCTCAGCCTTGCCGTGATGCACGAAGGCGATGCCGTGACGACGATCGAAGGGCTTGGCACGCCGGAGGACCTGCACCCGATGCAGGCGGCTTTCATCAGGCATGACGGCTTCCAGTGCGGCTATTGCACCCCGGGACAGATCTGCTGGCGGTGGCGGTGCTGGAAGAGATCAGGGCGGGGATTCCCAGCCACGTCCAGGGCGACGTCGGCGGCGACCCCGAGATGACCGTGCTCGAAATGCGCGAGCGGATGAGCGGCAATCTCTGCCGCTGCGGCGCCTACTCGAACATCGCGGAGGCCATGGCGGAAGTCGCCGGTGTCCGGATCGCGGAAACCCACGATGCGGAGGTTCGGGCATGAAGGCCTTCACTTACGAGCGCGCGAAGACCTCGGCTGCGGCCGCCGCTGCCGTCGCCGCGAACAAGGGCGCCAAGTTCATCGCTGGGGGCACCAACCTGCTCGACCTGATGAAGCTGGAGATCGAGACGCCGACGCATCTGGTCGACGTGCAGGACCTCGGGCTGGACCGGATCGAGGCGACGAAGGAGGGCGGCCTGCGCATCGGCACGCTCGTCAGCAATACGGCGCTGGCGGCGGATTCTCGGGTGCGGAAGGACTATGGCGTGCTCACCCGCGCCATTGTTGCGGGCGCTTCGGGGCAATTGCGCAACAAGGCCACGACCGGCGGCAACCTGCTCCAGCGCACCCACTGCCCTTATTTCTACGACACCAACCAGGCCTGCAACAAGCGCAAGCCCGGCTCCGGCTGCGCCGCGATCGGCGGGTTCAGCCGCCCGCTCGGGGTGATCGGCACCAGCGATGCCTGTATCGCCACCCATCCCAGCGACATGGCGATTGCCCTGCGCGTGCTGGATGCGGCGGTCGAGACGGTCGATGCTTCGGGCAAGACCCGCAGCGTGCCGATCGGCGAATTCCACCGCCTGCCGGGGGATACCCCGCATCTGGAGAACGTGCTCCAGCCCGGCGAGCTGATTACCGCCGTTACCCTGCCCAAGCCCTTGGGCGGACGGCATTTCTACCACAAGGTGCGCGACCGGGCCTCCTATGCTTTCGCGCTCGTCTCGGTGGCAGCGGTGCTCAACGAGGACGGCAGCGGCAGGGTGGCTTTCGGCGGTGTCGCGCCGAAGCCGTGGCGGGTCGAGGCGGCGGATGCGCAGCTTCGGAACGGCGCCGGGGCAACGGCGAAGACGGCTTTCGCCGAAGCGCGGCCCACCCATGAGAACGCCTTCAAGGTGACGCTGGCCGAACGCACGCTGGCGGCGCTGATCGCGGAGAACCGGGCATGAAGTTCGACACGCCTGCGGGCACCAATCCCATCGACGCGATGAAGGTCATCGGCCAGGCGGTCGACCGCGTGGACGGCAAGCTCAAGACCACCGGACAGGCGCCCTACGCCTATGAGCACGGCGAGGTTCTGGCCAAGCCCGCCTACGGCTATGTGATCGGCGCCGGGATCGCCAAGGGGCGCATCGCCTCGTTCAATGCCGAGGACGCGCGGCGGATGCCGGGGGGGCTGGCGATCGTCTCGGCGGAGAACGCGCCGCCGCTCGGCAAGGGCAACATGAACACCGCCAAGCTGCTCGGCGGGCCGAACGTCGATCACTATCACCAGGCCCTCGCCGTGGTGGTCGCGGAGAGCTTCGAGCAGGCGCGTAGCGCTGCCAATGCAGTGCGGATCACTTATGACCGCGCGCAGGGGCGTTTCGATCTCGCGAAGGCGAAGCCGAGCGCGCAACCGCTCACCGGCAATGATGCCGATACGCATACGGGGGATTTCGCAGGGGCCTTTGCATCCGCTCCGGTGCAGGTGGACCAGACTTACACCACGCCCGACCAGAACCACGCGATGATGGAGCCTTTCGCCACGATTGCCTGGTGGGAAGGGGACGCCCTGTCGGTCTGGACCTCGAACCAGATGATCGCCTGGAACAAGCGCGAACTGGCCACGACGCTCCAGATGCCGCCGGAGAAAGTCCACGTCCGCTCGCCGTTCATCGGCGGAGGATTCGGCGGCAAGCTGTTCCTGCGCGCCGACGCGGTGATGGCGGCGTTGGGGGCCAAGGCCTGCGGCAGGCCGGTCAAGATCGCGATGCCGCGCCCGCTCATGCTTAACAATGCGACGCACCGCCCGGCAACGATCCAGCGCATTCGTCTGGGCGCGACGAAGGACGGCAAGCTTACCGCGATCGGTCACGAAAGCTGGTCGGGCGACTTGCCCGGCGGCGGGCCGGAATCGGCGACGCAGCAGACGAAGCTGCTCTATGCCGGGGCCAATCGCCTGACCGCGCTGCGGCTGGCCGAACTCGACTTGCCCGAAGCCAATGCCATGCGCGCCCCGGGCGAGGCGCCGGGGCTGATGGCGCTGGAGATCGCCATCGACGAGATGGCCGAGAAGCTGGCGATGGACCCGGTGAAGTTCCGCGTGCTCAACGACACCCAGGTCGATCCCGAGAACCCCGAGCGCCCGTTCTCGCAGCGGAACTTCGTGCGCTGTCTTGAGGACGGCGCAAAGCGGTTCGGCTGGAACCGGCGCAGTGCCAAGCCTGCGCAAGTGCGCGAGGGGCGCTGGCTGATCGGCATGGGCGTCGCGGCGGCATTCCGTAACAACCTCAACATGACCTCGGCGGCGCGGGTGCGGCTGGCGGGTGACGGCACGGTCACGGTCGAGACCGACATGACCGATATCGGCACCGGCTCCTACACGATCATAGCCCAGACGGCGGCGGAGATGATGGGCCTTCCGGTCGAGAAAGTGCGCGTGAAGCTGGGCGATTCGTCGTTCCCGGTCTCGGCGGGCTCGGGCGGGCAATGGGGTGCCAACAGCGCGACTTCGGGCGTCTATGCGGCCTGCGCCAAGCTGCGCGACATGGCGGCCGAGCGCCTCGGCATGGACCCGGCGGGCGCGCAGTTCGTTGACGGCGAGGTCCGCGCGGGCAACCGTTCTGCGGCCCTGGCCGAAGCGGCGAAGTCCGGCGAACTCGTCGCCGAAGAGACGATGCAGTGGGGCGATCTCGGCAAGAAATTCCAGCAATCGACGTTCGGCGCGCATTTCGTCGAGGCGGCGGTCGATTCCTATACCGGCGAGACGCGGGTGCGGCGCATGCTGGCGGTCTGCGCCGCCGGGCGCATCCTCAATCCCAAGACCGCGCGCAGCCAGGTGATCGGGGCGATGACCATGGGTGTCGGCGGCGCGCTGATGGAGGAACTCGCTGTCGACAAGCGCTTCGGCTTTTTCGTCAACCACGACCTCGCCGGCTACGAAGTGCCGGTACATGCCGACATTCCGCACCAGGAAGTGGTGTTCCTCGACGAGGCCGACGACATGGTCTCGCCGATGAAGGCCAAGGGCGTGGGGGAACTGGGCCTTTGCGGCGTCGGCGCGGCGGTTGCCAACGCGGTCTACAATGCCACGGGCGTGCGTGTGCGCGACTATCCGATCACTCTCGACAAGTATCTTGCGAGGCTGCCGGAGATTGCCTGAGGACGGCGGGAACTTACCTTGTCCTGATATGCTTCTCTCTCTGCGAGAAAGGAGCTTTTCATGCCCGCACGCGCATACTGGAAGGGCCAGATTCGCCTGGCGCTCGTGTCGATCCCGATCGAGGTCTATCCGGCCACGAAGTCCGGTGCAGCCATTTCGTTTCACCAGATCCACGAACCCAGCGGAAAGCGGATTCGGTATGAGAAGGTTGCCCCGGGTGTCGGCCCCGTCGACCGGGACGAGATCATCAAGGGCTTCGAGATATCCCGCGGCAATTATGTCCTGCTGGACGAACAAGAGATCGAAGCCGTCAAGATCGAAAGCCGCAAGACGCTTGAACTCGTCCAGTTCGTCGAAGCTGACGAAATCGATGTGCTCTATTACGAAAAGCCATATTTCGTGGTGCCTGCCGACGATCTGGCGGAAGAGGCCTACACCGTGCTGCGCGAGGCATTGCGCAAGGCGCGCAAGGTCGGGCTCGGGCAACTGGCCGTGCGTGGACGCGAGCAACTCGTTTCGATCAAGCCGTGCGGTCGGGGGCTCGTCATGGAGGTACTGCGCTATGCCGACGAGGTGCAGAAGGCGCAGGGATACTTTCGGGACATAGAAGATACAAAACCCGATGCCGATCTTCTCGATCTTGCGACGACCCTGATCGACAAGAAAACCGCGCCCTTCAAGCCGGCCGAATTTCATGATCGCTATGTCGATGCGCTCCATCGCCTGATCGACAAGAAGGCCAGGTCGAAAAGCAACACGCGCATCCTGGAAGATGTCGATGAACCTATCCCTGGCAAGGGGAACGTCATCGACCTGATGGCGGCGCTGAGAAAGTCGGTCGGTGCCAAGGCCGACGTAACGCCGCCGCGATCGCGCAGGGCTGCGGCAAAGGAGAAACCGCCTGCGCCGGGTACGGGCCGCAGAAAGCGGGCCTGAGCCATGAGCAAGAGGCCGCCCGCCGCCGATATTCTCGCGGAGTACAACCGCAAGCGCGACTTTGCGAAGACTGCCGAACCTGCAGGGACGCTGGGAAAACAAGGCGGCAACAGCTTTGTGGTCCAGAAACATGCGGCGATGCGATTGCACTGGGATTTCAGGCTGGAGGTAGGCGGAGTGCTGAAATCCTGGGCGGTGACGAAGGGGCCCAGCACTGATCCTGATGACAAGCGGCTCGCCGTGCGGACAGAGGACCATCCGCTATCTTACGGCGAGTTCGAGGGCGGAATTCCCGAAGGCGAGTACGGCGGCGGGACCGTAATGCTCTGGGACCGCGGCACATGGGCGCCGATTGCGGGCAAGAGCACGAAGGATCTTGATGAGGGTCACCTTCATTTCATTCTCGAGGGAGAAAGGATGAAGGGGGAATGGTTGCTGGTCCGCATGAAGCCCAGGCCCGGTGAGAAGCGCGAAAACTGGCTCCTGCGCAAGGTGATGGATGCTTATGCCCATGAGGGGCATGGTCTTGTCGACCAAGCCCTCACCAGCGTGCTGACGGGCCGTACGATGGCACAGATCGAGGCGGACAGGGGAGGGAGCCATTCGCTGAAGGGAAAGAGCGGCAAGGCCTTCACGCAGATCATGGAACAGGCGGCCAAGCGCAATGCACGCCAGATTACGCAGCGAGGCAGGATTTCGGGGCATCCGCCGAAGTTCCGACCGGTCCAGCTCGCCACCTTGGTTGATACCGTGCCGACAGGGAACCTTTGGATGCACGAGATCAAGTTCGATGGCTACCGCGCGCTCGTTGCCGCCTCCGGTGACCAGGTGCTTGTCCATACCCGCAGCGGTCTCGACTGGACGGACAAGTTCGCACCGCTCGCGGCGCATATCGGTGCGCTCGGCTTGCCTGCCTGTTTGATCGACGGAGAGATCATTGCGCGCGGCCAGGACGGGAATCCCGATTTTTCCAGTCTCCAGGCTGTTTTGAGGCGCGGCAAGGGCGGCCAGACAGACAAGGATGCACTTGAATTCCACGCCTTCGACCTGATCGAGGTCTCCGGCGAGGACTTGGCGGATTTGCCGAACATCGAACGCAAGGAGCGCCTCGAAGCGCTGCTGAGCGAGGCGCAGGCGCCGATTTTCGTTGCCGACCATATCATCGGCGCCGGCGAAAAGCTGTTCCAGGCCATGTGCGGCGCGGGGCAGGAAGGGGTCATCGCCAAGCGGGTCGATGCGCCCTATCGAGGTACGCGATCAAGGAACTGGGTCAAAGTGAAGTGTACCCGGCGCCAGGAATTCGTGATTGTCGGCTGGACGAAATCCATCGCCAGAGGCAGAGACTTCTCATCGCTCCTGTTGGCGCAATATGTAGGCAAGTCGCTTGTCTATCGCGGAAAAGTGGGAACCGGGTTCGATGCGGCCAGCCAGGCGGACCTGGCAGCACGACTGGATAAGATAAGCCGCAAATCCCCGCCACTTGCAGTCGGCGGCGCTGATGCACGCGGTGTGAATTGGGTCACTCCCAAACTGGTGGTTGAAGTGGCTTTTGCCGAACTTACCCAGGAAGGCCGGGTGCGCCATGGCAGCTTCGTGGGGATGAGGGCCGACAAAGAGGCCAGTGCTGTCACGGGGGAAAGAGCACAAGCTGCGCCGATGCAGGAGAGCGCCGTGAAGATCAGCAACAGGAGCCGGGTGCTCTTTCCCGAGGGCGGTGAAACCAAGGGAGATCTGGCCGACTACTATCTCGATGTTGCGCCCTTGATGTTGCCGTATACCGCCTGCCGTCCGCTCAGCCTTGTGCGATGCCCGCAGGGACGCGCCAAGAAGTGCTTTTTCCAGAAACATGACAGCGGCACTTTCGGCGACCATGTCCATCATGTCCCGATCCGCGAGAAGGACGGGGGGCTGGAAGACTATCTCTATATCGACGATGCCGAGGGACTGATCTCCTGCGTGCAGATGGGTACTCTCGAGTTTCATGGCTGGGGCGCGCGCGCAGATGCCGTGGATTTGCCGGATCGCTTGATCTTTGACCTCGATCCGGATGAAGGGTTGGAGTTCAGGCAGTGCATTCGCGCCGCCGGAGATATTCGGGCAAGGCTGGCGGATCTCGGGCTGGTCACGTTTGCAATGCTGTCGGGCGGCAAAGGTATTCATGTCGTTGTCCCTCTCAAACGAGGGCACGACTGGGAAACGCACAAGGACTTTGCCCATCGTTTCGCCGAGGCCATGAGCCTCTCGCAGCCCGAGCGCTATGTGGCGACAATGAGCAAGGCCAAGCGCAAGGGGCGCATTTTCATCGACTGGCTACGCAACCAGCGCGGTGCCACTGCGGTGCTTCCATACTCGGTTCGTGCCCGCGAAGGGGCACCGGTCGCGATACCGGTGTCGTGGGAGGAGCTGGCGACGATGCGGGATGCGCATCCCTATTCGATCAGGGATGCGGCTGTTCTGCTTGAACGGGCGCAGGGCCTTCGCGGTTGGGGCTTTGCCGAACAGGTTTTGCCGGCCTTGTAATCGGTACCGAGAGGGATTTCGCAGCGGAGCGGGCCATCGCGGTTGCGCCGGTGAGACGCTCCATCGTTGCATGGAGCGCGAGAGTACCCCCTTCAGTGCCATCAGTCGCACCGATGCTGCGCTAGGCCGAGCCCCGGGCGACAACCATTCCTGCCGGCTGGCGGTTACCTCATGGAGGAGAAGACGATGAACCAGACCGCACCGATGATCCACGAGGACGCCTTGCCCGGCCACGAAAGCGGATTGGAGCCAAGGCCCGAGTGGCAGCCGCGCTATCCCGGTGCGGGACGCTTGCAGGATAAGGTCGCCATCGTGACCGGCGCCGACAGCGGCATTGGCCGGGCGGTAGCGGCGCTCTTTGCCCGGGAAGGTGCGGACATCGCCATCGTATACCTGCTCGAGGACGCGGATGCGCAGGAGACCAGGCGGATTGTCGAGAGCGAAGGCCGGCAGGCCATTACCATCCGCGCCGACGTTGGCTCACGCGCCGCATGCGACGAGGTCGTCGAGGAAACGCTTCAGGCTTTCGGCCGCGTCGACATCGTCATCAACAATGCCGGTGAACAGCATCCGGACAAGGATATCACCGACATTTCCGAGGAGCAGCTTCGCCGCACGTTCCAGACCAACATTTTCAGCATGTTCTTCCTGGTACAGGCAGCCAGGCCCCACCTGAAGCCCGGCGCGGCGATCGTCAATTGCACCAGCGTGACGATGTACAAGGGGAGCAAGGAGCTCCTGGACTACAGCTCAACCAAAGGAGCGATCACTGCCTTCACGAGATCCCTCTCGGAAAATCTCGTGGCGGATGGGATCCGGGTAAATGCGGTCGCTCCCGGTCCCATCTGGACGCCGCTCAATCCGTGCGGCGGCGCCAGCAAGGAAAAGCTGGAGCACTTCGGTGAAAATACGCCGATGGGGCGTCCTGGACAACCGAACGAGGTGGCCCCCTCGTTCCTCTTCCTCGCATGCGAAGATGCCAGCTACATGAGCGGGCAGGTGCTTCATCCAAACGGCGGGGTCATCGTGAACGGCTGACGGCCCTCTCGTTAGGGGGCGTCCTTCGATCGCGGTCCCGGTTTTCAGGCCTCGAAGCGATAAGGATCAAAGCATTCGGCATCATCATCGGGCGTGCCGCAGATGGCGGCAGCAAGCAGTTCCGCGGCGAGTGCCGCAAATGCAATGCCATTGCCTCCGAAGCCCGAGGCTAACCATAGATGATCCATGCCTCTTGCCGCGCCGATCGCGGGGAGGCCGTCGGGCGAATTCCCGAAAGTGGCGGCCCATGCCCGGTCCCAGGCGATGCTCTCTTGTCCCAGCGCCTTGGCCAGCCTGGCGGATATCGCTCCTGCTTTCGCTGCCAGAAGCTCGTCCCGCGTGTCCGCATCGGCGAGTTCCACGTCCTCGCCTCCGGCAATGATCCTTCCTTCCGGGCCAACCCGCACGTAGAGGTAGGGATCGCTTGCTTCCCAGATCATCGCGCGCTCGTTCCAAAGAGGAACGGCATGCGGCGGCGTCGCGATCGCGAAGGTCGAGAGGAGGGAAAATGCCTCCGGCAGGAAGAGCCGCGCCCTTTCGTAACCGGTGGCGAGGATCACATCCCTGGCGGTAAAGCTGCGGCCATCGGAGCTCGCCAGTTCGATACCGTGAGCATTCGGATGAAGCGAGGCGATATCGATCGGATAGACCAGGCAGGCCTCTCGTGCCTGCGCGCGCGCCAGCAAGGCATGGCAAGTCCGAACAGGATCCATCGCAAACGTGCCCGACGAGACTATCCCTGCTCTTGGCGCGATGGCAAAACGTCCCGCGACTTGCGGCGCGGAAAGATACCGCGAAGGCAGTCCGTGTCTTCGGTGCAGCGCCGCTTCCTGCGCAAGCGCGCCGCCTTCAAGCAATTTGCCTTCGAGGTAGAGTGTCGGCACGTCTTGCTTGAGGTCTCCTCCAGCTTCATCGAGGCGCCGACCGAACCGCTCTACGGCGGCAAAGACACGCAGCCATCGTCTCGCCGCTTCTTTTTCGCCCAGTCTTTCCGAGAGAACGGCAAGCGGAACATCCATGGCCCACATCAGTTGGGCCGTGGAAGCTGCTGTGCTGCCGGTTCCCGGCACCCGGCGATCGCATATGGCAACGCTCCTGCCACTTGCAGCAAGGCGATCCGCCAGGATCGAGCCCATTATGCCGCTGCCAAGAATGGCGACGTCAACCGGCGCGGTGGGTATGCTGCCTGAGTTCGGCGCACGCCAATCGGTGGCTCGCCACGGAACGGTACCCGTCCTTAGGTCACGCGTTTCCGTAAGGGGGATGGCGGGGCTGCTCATTGTTCCTTTCCGAACAGTGCTCATTCGCGTGTTTTTGGCCGGCTGGTTGCTGCTGTCGCCGGCGTCGCAAGGATTGTTCCAGCAGTGCCCGAATGGTCAAAGATGACCAGTGCAATAGGCAAGCAGAAGAATAAGTGGGATCGGAACGCCGATCAGCCAGAGAACAGCGGAACGCATGGCATATCTCCATCTTATGTTCTGAATTTATCAAGCGATGGAGGGCGCGAAAGTTCCCTGTCTAGGCTGAGGTAATTCGACAGCACTACCGCATCCGTCCTTGCGACGAGGGAATTTATTCACGAGAGCACTATTCACTATTTGGAAAGTCTATGGGTTAAAAAGGGGGGCGATGGTCTGGCGCGCACAGAGGGGCGGGCCAACGACAGCCAACTTCGAGATGGCGGTATCGCACTGAAAGCATGCCGAGGCACCGGCTCCGCCTCGCAGCATAGCAACTGGCAGTGAATGCTGCGCGCGTGTGCAATCAAGCGGTGTCATTCGAGATTTTGACTTGTGCAGGGCAGGCAAAGCTGATCCCTTCATTGCGGAAGCTGGCCAGTATTCGCGAGCCAAGCCGGTCGCGAGCATCGGCTTGGAAGTCGCTCCCCTTGGATTCGAATTCCAGGTCGTAGGTGAGGCCATTGGTGCCAAACCCGTTGAGGCCACCGTGAATGAGCGTATGCCCTTCCTGTTCCACAATCTGCCTCAGCAATGTCGGCACCTTTAACAGGAGTTCGGGCGCAGTGTCGTAGCCAAGGCAAAAGTCGAACTTGAACCGGTTGCGTACTCGCCGGGTAGTGTTGAGGATTTCGAAATCCAGCAACTTTCGATTGGCAATGATACGTTCTTCGCCGGCTGCACCGCGCACACGGGTGGATTTCAAACCGATCTGTTCGACGGTGCCGCTGCTCTTGTCGTAGGAAATGCTGTCGCCAATCCTGAAAGGTCGGTCGAAGAGGATCGCCAAGGCTGCAAACAGGTCTGCGAATATGCCCTGGGCGGCCAGGCCTATGGCAATACCGCCAACGCCCAGGCCCGCGATCAAGCCGGTGACATTGACCCCAAGATTACCCAGTACCAGCACAAGCGCTACGGAGAAGAGCGCAATCGTGACAAGCAGCCTAATGATGCCAAGAGCGCTGACCAGCGCCTGACCGCCGTGATGCTGGTCTCTCGTACGCAGCTCGATCGCGCCGAAAATGATTTCCCGCAGCCATAGCGCGACCTGAAAAACCACGGCTATAGTAAACAGCGTGGCGATCGTTCCCGCCACCCGCGGCGGGGCGTCCGCATAGGCCATCACGAGGCGGACGGACAGGAGGATCATGAATATCTGCCCGGTCTTGCCAAGCGCGCTGCCGACAATTCCGTACCAATTTGCGGTTCCGGCTTCTCGGCGGCAAAGCTTCACGCCCCAGCGTCTTACCAGGTTCAGCAGCGCATAGGCAGCAACACCGATGCCGGCTGCCAGTGCGATCTGCAGCGAATGGGCCTGGACCCAAGTCGTCGCTTCGCTGGCAAGCGAGGCTGCATGGGCCTGGATGTCACCCTGGAATGGGCCATGGCCGGGCGCCGAGGGCACGGCAGTATGCGCGGAGTTTTCAGTCATCCCGGGATCAAACAGAACCGGCGCGCTTTGTTCCCCCCGATGCCATTTTTGCAGAGGAGGGCGGCGATGTCCGGATCCCAGCTGGTCGATATCAATACGGCAAGCCCCGCAGAGCTGGATGAGGTTCCTTGCCTGAAAGGTCACGGATTTGAAATTGTCCGCTACCGGGAAGAAAGAGGGCTGTTCAGCGATCTGCGGCAACTCGACGAGGTGCCTGGACTATCGGGAAAGGTTGATCCGTCGGCAAGGCTGACGGTTGGGGCTTGAGCATGTTCCCGGCCCGCAGCTTGCACCGAGAGCTTTGCCGTGGCCCTGCCTATTCCTGATCTCGGCGGCGATGCCGCTCGATCGTTTCCGGTTCCTCTTCATCTTCGTGTTCGAGCGAGGTTCTTGCCCGCGGATCATGACGTAGCAATTCGTCGAGTTTTGCATGGATGGCCTGGGTGTCGCGATGTTCCGCTCGCTGGATGAACAATGTCATCAGCCAGGTGGCAAGCGTGGCATAGCCATGCCAGTCCAGCGTATTTGGTTCGTAAATAGCCCAAGCGATCGTGTATAGCGCCACGACAAGAAAGGCCGCGGGCCGCGCCATGAGCACGCCGATCCTGGTAAGCGCGGTTCGGAACAAATCCATGTCGAACTCCCATACATTTGGTGGCGACGGCGCGGTATCCGGGGCTGGGATATCGCCCGGCGATGAGCCGGCTGTGCAGCTAGGAAACGCCGTTACTTGCTGGCGGGTTTCAGCGAGGCTTGCCCGGCATAAATCAGGGCCGTCAGCTGACTTGCAATGAGGAAAAGGCGTTGCCGCTCGGTGACGACAACGCCTTCCAACTGAGACCATTCAGAGGCGTCAGCCGATGGCTTGCGTAACCGCGGCCGGCCTCCCGGGCGAGAGGAAACCCTGGCAACAAGACCGCCTGTGCGCAAAATACGCTCGGTTGGCCAGTCTGCGCTCAAATGCAAAGGCCGCCCTCGCGGGCGGCCTTGATCTAGGTTGAGCTTGGTAGGGGGGGCACCAAGCTGGCCATCCGCTTCTGTGAGCAGCTCTGCAAGGAACGGGCGCCTGATATAATTGTTCCGTGCGCCTGGCCCGGTAGGCAAATTTTTCCTCGCCATTCATGCTGCTGGGCGCACATAACCTCGGGTCTGCCGCGCATCGCGGCCATTGTAACTCGGGGTTCATGTGCCGAGTGTCGTCTTGTCATCACGAAGCTTTTACCTCAGGCGGTCCTTTGCGCCGTAAACAAGCATGATCCTGATCGGCATGGCGTGACATGGGACGGAGTGCACTACGTCGGGCAGTGCAAGGCATGCGGCGCACCAGTCTATCGGGCCGGATCGAAACAGTGGCGCCGCCGGGCAGCGGGCCGAACGTAACCCTCCCGGCGTGCCGGCCGTCCTGCGCTGCAGGCTTGCCCGATACCCTGATCTGGCCAGGGCGGACGTATTGGCCAATGCCTTGCCCTTGCCCTCTCCCTTTTGCGAACCTGATGTCCTTTGATGACGTTCATTCATTGACCTTTTGTGCCGGGCGTCGGGGACTGCATGCCAGGTTGGTCGCGCGGGCTCGCATCGTTCTGCTCCACAGCCTGGCGTGTATCATTTATCCCGCCGGTTTCCTTGGGGGCCTGCGCGGCGCGGACGATCCAGAGCAGCGAAAGCGCCGCGACGGCCAGTACCAGGCTAATCAGAAGAACATAGCGCACTATACCCGGGGTGGTACCTGCGCGCGCTTCATCTTTTGCGAGATGCACTTCTTCGTTCCGGGTGTCCATTATACACACTCCCGTTGCTGAAAATCGCGGAATTGCTGTTGTCAAAGTTCAACGTTTCCGCGGGACGGTCGTTCCTTCCCGCTTCACCGCCGCCACTGGGCGCAAGGACGAAAGCAAAGCCGGGTTGCCGGTGCGTTCGAGACCCGGATTGCCATTCGGAATTGCAGGATCCCAAAGGCTGCTGCGCGGCATCTTGCCGATCACGCGGAGCGCAGAGCATGGGAATACAGTTTAGAGTATCCGTGATGATCAAGCCTGAGATTGCGCCCAGCATCTATCGGCTTTGAGCAGAGCGTTTGCGGTCACGACGAGTTTTCGCATGACGGCGGTGATGGCGATTTTGGCGGGCTTTCCTGCGGTGACGAGTTGTTGGTATTTTGCCTTGAGATCAGGGTTGTATCGGGCGGCGACGAGGGCCGGCATATAGAGGGCCTGCCTCACGTTGGCACGTCCGCCGCGGATGAAGCTTTTGCCTTTCCATTGTCCGGATTGCCGCGCGATCGGTGCAAGGCCGGCAAGGGACGCGGCCTGCTTGTTCTCAAGGCTGCCGAGTTCGGGCATGGTGGCGATGAGCTGGTTGGCGGTCAGCGTTCCCACACCCGCGATGCTGGTCAGTATCTGGTGTCGACGAGCGAGTACGGCATCGGCGGCGATCAGGTTGGAGATCTCGGCGTCGAGGGCCGCGATATGTCGATCGATCTGTTCGAGCCGCTGGCGACACTGGCGCTTGAGAAACGCGATGGTGAGATTTTTCTCACGATTTTTGAGCGCGGTGCGATCACGAACCAAGCCGTCTCGGGCATTGATGAGTTCCGCCATTTGGGTCTGCTGTGCGCTTCGAGCGGGTCTGACCGCTGGCTGCAAGGTTGCGGCCATACGAGCCAGCAGGATGGCGTCAATGCGATCAGTCTTGGCCAATGTGCCAGTCGCCTGGGCGAAGCGCCGGGCCCGTTCAGGGTTGAGCTTCACACAAGGCCAGTTGGTCAGCGCCGCCTCCAGTGCGCGATGATAGGTTCCGGTTGCCTCGTAGGCGATCCGTTCGATCGGCCATTGTCGCAGCCAGGCGATCAGCGCCTTGTGCCCCTTGGCGGTATTGGCAAACTGGCGCTCGGCGCCGACGGGGTAGGCATGGCAATCGAGGCTCGCTTTGGAGATGTCGATGCCGATTGTCTGTGGTAGATTGTCGCTCATCTTTTCCGCTGTCCCATGCTTGTCATCCGGGTCCAAAACCCCGGTATCCGTTCGGGCCTGATGGAAAAGAAAGGGGCGATCCTACTCTAACCCGGTCCCTTAACGACCGGCGGTTTCGCGATCCGTCCCCTTCCGCCCGGACCGGGGTGGCCACCCCGGTCCGGGCAATCCAGCATGGCCCAAACGGACGGTAATGTCATAAGACAAGCGGTTTCCACACGATCTGACTCGTCAGGGATTCCCTTCGCGGCGCCGTTGTGATTCAGCCTTCCTGCTGGTGGCAGGAGGCCAGCATGGATGGCACGAACGCTATCACAGGATCTTCGGGACCGAGTTGTCGCAGCGATTGATGGTGGGCTGAGTTGCCATGCGGCAGCGGCCCGCTTCGGGGTCAGCGTGTCGAGCGCGATCCGCTGGCGACGGCTTGCGTTGGAGCATGGCCGGGCCGTTGCCAAGCCGCGCGGCGGTGACCGGCATTCAGGTAAGATCGAAGCGCACGGCGGCTTCATTCGGGAACTGATCGCCGAGCAGGGCGACATGACCTTGGTCGAGGTTCAGGCGCGGCTGATCGAGCGTGGGGCCCCGGTCGGTATCGGCACGGTGCATCGCTTCTTCGTGCGTCACGGGATCACGCGCAAAAAAAGACCGGTCACGCGATCGAGCAGGACCGTCCCGACGTCCTGAGGCAACGGCAGCATTGGTTCGACGGCCAGATCGACCTCGAACCCGAACGCCTCGTCTTCATCGACGAGACGTGGACCGCCACCAACATGACCCGCAGCCATGGCCGCTGCCGGAAGGGCGAGCGGCTGCGGATGGGCTTCCCGCACGGCCACCGCAAGACCACCACGCTGGTCGCGGGCCTGCGCATGGATGGCATGGTCGCGCCGATGGTGCTGGACGGGCCGATCAACGGCGACTGGTTCGAAGCCTATGTCGCCCAGGTGCTGGTGCCCGAACTGCGTCCCGGCGACGTGGTCATCATGGACAACCTCTCGAGCCACAAACGGGCCGCCGTGAAGGAAAGGATCGAAGCTGCCGGCGCGACCCTGCGCTTCCTCCCGCCATACAGCCCGGACTTCAATCCAATCGAAAAGGCCTTCTCCCGGCTCAAGGCCATGCTCCGCAAGGCAGGAGAGCGCACCGTCAGCGGCCTGTGGGACCTGATCGGCAGGCTCGTCGATATCTTCAAGCCCGACGAATGTGCAAACTACTTCAAATCATGCGGCTATGAACCGGAATGAATGGAAACCGCTTGTCTTATGACATTACCGTCCGTTTGGGCCATGCTGGATTGCCCGGACCGGGGTGGCCACCCCGGTCCGGGCGGAAGGGGACGGATCGCGAAACCGCCGGTCGTTAAGGGACCGGGTTAGAGTAGGATCGCCCCTTTCTTTTCCATCAGGCCCGAACGGATACCGGGGTTTTGGACCCGGATGACAAGCATGGGACAGCGGAAAAGATGAGCGACAATCTACCACAGACAATCGGCATCGACATCTCCAAAGCGAGCCTCGATTGCCATGCCTACCCCGTCGGCGCCGAGCGCCAGTTTGCCAATACCGCCAAGGGGCACAAGGCGCTGATCGCCTGGCTGCGACAATGGCCGATCGAACGGATCGCCTACGAGGCAACCGGAACCTATCATCGCGCACTGGAGGCGGCGCTGACCAACTGGCCTTGTGTGAAGCTCAACCCTGAACGGGCCCGGCGCTTCGCCCAGGCGACTGGCACATTGGCCAAGACTGATCGCATTGACGCCATCCTGCTGGCTCGTATGGCCGCAACCTTGCAGCCAGCGGTCAGACCCGCTCGAAGCGCACAGCAGACCCAAATGGCGGAACTCATCAATGCCCGAGACGGCTTGGTTCGTGATCGCACCGCGCTCAAAAATCGTGAGAAAAATCTCACCATCGCGTTTCTCAAGCGCCAGTGTCGCCAGCGGCTCGAACAGATCGATCGACATATCGCGGCCCTCGACGCCGAGATCTCCAACCTGATCGCCGCCGATGCCGTACTCGCTCGTCGACACCAGATACTGACCAGCATCGCGGGTGTGGGAACGCTGACCGCCAACCAGCTCATCGCCACCATGCCCGAACTCGGCAGCCTTGAGAACAAGCAGGCCGCGTCCCTTGCCGGCCTTGCACCGATCGCGCGGCAATCCGGACAATGGAAAGGCAAAAGCTTCATCCGCGGCGGACGTGCCAACGTGAGGCAGGCCCTCTATATGCCGGCCCTCGTCGCCGCCCGATACAACCCTGATCTCAAGGCAAAATACCAACAACTCGTCACCGCAGGAAAGCCCGCCAAAATCGCCATCACCGCCGTCATGCGAAAACTCGTCGTGACCGCAAACGCTCTGCTCAAAGCCGATAGATGCTGGGCGCAATCTCAGGCTTGATCATCACGGATACTCTAATGGTCATGCTTCACTTAAAGGTGCGGAACGATGACAAAGCCAAAAACTGCCTATCCGCCTATTAGAAATGACGCACGCCATGAGAACGAACGGCAAGAATCTGATCCGGGTGCTCGCGTCGAGACCGACAAGAAAGCGCGCACCGCCGATGACCAGCGCCGCCTCGCCGCGAAAGAAAAGTCTCTCACGCGAACGGGCGAAGACAATCACCGAGACGGGGCACCCCGATAATCGAGTTGCCGCGAGCGGAGAAAGTACTGCTTGTTCGCCAATTCTCCCCATCTGCCTGGAGAAAGATGACGTGCGCAGGACAGATCCAGCACCGCTTTATACTGATCGACAATTGCATCGATCCGGGGCGATCCGCATCAGGGGGTGTGAGGCCGGCTTTCGCCCTGCTGAAATATTGACCAGAAACCACTCGGATCCGGTTCTGCCGAAAAAACGTAGATACCGTCGCGCAGCACGCTGGCGGTACCGCATTCGAGGCGATCGATAAGCGGCAGCACGGCGCTGACGTTGATCGCCAGGACATCAATAGGTGAACGGGATCGGTCGGCAGGCACGATTGTGAAGCGCTGCATGACAAGGCTCCTCATTATGGCGGGAGCACAACGTAGATCGGAGTCTCTCAGCCGCCAGCAGGCCAAGGTTGGGCTGGCGATGCGTGTTATGTACGCCTATCGACGCATGATCCCCAATTCAATTGGGCCGGATCGGATGAGATGGATTCCGCGTGCGCTCAATTGAAGTGTTCCGTGCACAACTGTTCGCAGGAAACTGATGCTCACAGGCAATGGTTGTTCGCGGCTGACGCATCGGCTCGCGTGCCGATTCTCCCTCTATCAGGGCCTGTCGACCGGAGATGAAGTCGGTGGCTGAAGGGGAAAGCGGCAATGCCGTGATCCGGCGAGACGGAGCGACATCCCAGCCGTCCTGAGTCATGGACGGGGCCATGAAGGCGGCCTTCCCCCTGCAACGATCACGACACCGCTGGTGGCTTTCCGGTGCCGGCAGGAATAACATCAGCCTCGGCCGCGTCACGGCGCGAACCGCAATGTCCCCTTCCGCAATTTCGAGCCGATTTTCCGAAGACGCGGATCGGGGCGTTTTGCTTTTCTCTCTGCTTTTCAGAGACGATGCGTCGGCCTGATCATCTCTGCCGAATCTCCGGGCAGTGTGCAGTTTTGCCCTGTTTTGCAGCGCGTAGAGCGCCAGGAAACTGCGATGAATGCGCGTGTCCGCGCGCCGGGCAGTGGATCGTTCGGCGCATGGCTCCGTTACATCTACAGCCGGCCGTAGTCCGAGCGTCGATGCGACTGGACCGGTTTCGGTACCTGAAAGAGCCATCAAGGAGAGCATCATGAACCGGCGAGATTCAAATCCCGACCGTCAGCAGTCTGGCGGATATCGCAATGAGCATTCCGACTGGGAATTACCCCGCCAGGCCAATCAATGGCAGGATGGCGCTCCGCGCCAGGCCGGGGGCGGAAACGATGAGGGGCGGTCTTCGTCACACGGCGGCGACGCATTTTCGCGTGGCCGGGCGCGAGATGACCAAGAAAATCGATATCGGCCTCGCGCAAGGGAGGATGCGGACTATCGCGGAAGTCGCGGTTATGACGAAGATCGTTATGGCAGCGATAATCGCGACCTCGCTCGCGCCGGGGGTTATCGCTTTTTGGGTGAACGCGGTGCCTATCCAGGCCGGGAGTACGACGCCAGCGGCGGCAATGATTTTGCCGATTTTACGAGCGAGGACTATGGCGGACGCGATTTCTACGCCCCCCACGGCAGTGCCGGCGCAGGCGGCCTGAGCCCCAGTTTCAGCTATCGCCCGACATTCGACACTTTTGGGCGGGGCCACTTCGACCTGGGCAGTGATCGGTCTCGCGGCGATCACAGTCGGCGCGACTACGGAAGCTGGCGGGAATACGGTGAAGAGCGCGGCTTTCTCCAGCGGGCTGGAGACGAAATTGCCAGCTGGTTTGGCGACGAGGACGCCGCCCGACGCCGCAAGCAGGATCACCGGGGGAGGGGGCCTTCGGACTATACCCGTTCCGATGAGCGCATTCGCGAAGATGTCAACGATCGGCTGACACAGGACTGGCGTGTCGATGCAACGAATATCCGGGTTGCCGCAAAGGACGGCGAGGTCACCCTGGACGGTACGGTTACTACCCGTCAGGACAAGCGGCGGGCGGAAGACCTGGCTGACGACGTGTCCGGGGTAAAGCACGTGCAGAACAACTTGCGCCTGGCAGGCGCGGCCAGTTGGACGGAAACCGGACAGGGCGGAGATGCACCGCCGACCGGTACATCGATTTCTCCACCGACGGGGGCGACGGCGGACCAGTCATCCTGAGCGAAACCAGTCGAGTGAGAATGGCCGGGCGCGCGCTTGCGCGCCTGGCCATTTCCCTTTTTGCGACAGATGAAGCAGGCAATTCCGGAACATTCCGGACCTCAATCCATTGCCTAAGCGCGGTCGATGTATGTTTCCGGAGTGTAAATGATGAAGGCTGAAGCTTTTCGGCACGGGGCACTCGCGCTGGCACCACTCACCCTCGGCGTCATGGTAGCGGCCATCGGCGCGATACTCTTCATCGGCGGCAGTTGGCTCGTGGGGCTCGGCGGTTCCGCTTATTATGTCGTCACCGGCGTAGCGATGCTTGGCGCGGGCATCCTGCTCTGGCGCCGGAACATTCTGGGGGGCTGGCTGTACTGCCTGATCTTCCTCTTCACGTTGATCTGGGCTTTCGGCGAAGTCGGCACGAACAACTGGGCGCTGGTCCCGCGCGTCATCGCTCCCCTTGTTCTATTGATTGCCTGCTTTCTCGTCATGCCGGTCCTTTCTGCACATCCAGCTCGCTGGAAGTTCGCTCTTGGAGCCTCCGGCGCTGCCATCGTGTTGACCGCGGCGACCGCAATGATTTTCGCTCACATGGCCGATACCGACCCCTTGTCCGTATTGCCGGACCTGCGTTTCGATATGAGCGACCCTTCGCTTGCTGCTACCGGAGATGACTGGCCCGCTTATGGCGGCAGCGAAGCGGCGCGCCGCTTTTCTCCGCTTGGCCAGATCAACGCCGCCAATGTCCATAATCTCGAGCGCGCGTGGCTTATCCATACCGGAGATACACCTTCATCGCCAAAAATCGCCAAGACTTATGGGGGGGAGAATACGCCGCTGAAGATCGGCGACATGCTCTATGTTTGTACGCCAAAGAATATCGTTGTTGCGCTTGACCCTGCAAGCGGAAAGCAGCGGTGGAGATTTGATCCCGGAGTTGCCGATGATGCCATCCCCTATACGGCGGCATGCCGCGGGGTCAGCTATTTTGCTGTTCCCAATGCTTCGGTGGATCAGCCTTGCGCGCGGCGGATCATCTACGGAACGCTGGATGCCCGGCTTTTTGCAATTGATGCTCACTCCGGTGCGCGCTGCAGGGACTTCGGCAAAAACGGCGAGGTGGATACCAAGATCGGTATGGGCGATACGCCTCCCGGATATGTGTCCATCAATTCGCCTCCCACGATAGTGCGCGGTGTCGTGGTGACGGGGCATCAGGTCCTGGATGGACAGGACCGCTGGGCGCCGTCGGGGGTGATCCGGGGCTATGACGCGATTACCGGCAAGCTGCGCTGGGCATGGGACATGATGCATCCGGACTGGAATGGATATCCGCCGGACGGTGAGGTCTGGGCGCGCGGCACGCCGAACATGTGGACCATAGCTAGCGGCGACGAGCAGCTTGGGCTGGTTTATCTGCCGATGGGTAATGCCGCAGCCGATTACTATTCAAGCTTGCGGCGCCCCCAGGAGAAGGATGTCGCAACCTCGCTGGTCGCACTCGACGTCACTACGGGCAAACCGCGCTGGACGTTCCAGGCCGTGCGCAATGATGTCTGGGATTACGATTTCGGGGCGCAGGCGACACTGGTGGATTTCAAGGGAACGCCGGCGCTCGTGCTTCCCTCGAAGCAGGGCGATATCTACGTGCTGGACCGCCGTACCGGCCGACCTCTTGCGCCCGTTGGTGAAATCAGGGCGCCTGCCGGCGGCGTAGAGCCGGCGGAGCGTGCACCTGTCCAACGGGTTTCCCTGTGGCATACCTTGCGCAAGCCCGCACTCACCGAACGGGACATGTGGGGCATGTCACCGATCGACCAGATGATCTGTCGGATCCAGTTCCGCAAGGCCAGCTACAAGGGCTTCTTCACACCACCGGAGAGCGATTTCCGTTCTATCGAATATCCCGGCTACAATGGCGGGACGGACTGGGGTGGCATTGCCATCGACCCGCGCCGCGGCGTGATCATTGCCAACTACAACGACATGCCCAACTATGTCCGTCTCGTTCCACGTGCCGAGGCGAACAAGAAGGGCTGGGCTCCTCGCGACCAGGCGCGCGGTGAAATCGGCGGGGCCGAAGGGGCGGGCGATCCGCAGGCTCACACGCCTTTCGCGATCGATGTCAACGCGGGCTGGCGTCTCCCGCTTACAGGCATGCTGTGCAAGCAGCCGCCCTATGGCGGTATCCGCGCCATCGATCTGGCGACCGGACACACGATCTGGGATCGGCCGCTGGGCGAAGCACGCACGAACGGGCCATTCGGAGTACCTTCGATGCTGCCCTGGACGATTGGTACGCCGAACAACGGGGGGGCGGTCGTGACCGCCGGCGGAATAATCTTCATCGCGGCCGCGACGGACAATCTGATACGCGCGATCGACATGAAGAGCGGAAAGGTCTTGTGGAAGGACGTGCTTCCGGCCGGCGGTCAGGCAACCCCGATGACCTACATGATTAATGGCAAACAATACGTGGTAATCGTGCCGGGCGGTCATCATTTCATGGAGACGCCCATCGGCGACGAAGTCGTCGCTTACGCGTTGCCGTAAATGGCGTGCCGCGACGATACGCGCCGGAGATATCCGCTTTCGAGTTTCGGACATGAGGATTCGATGAGAAGGATAGGGGCCAAGGCAGCGGAATCCAGGTTACCCCCGTTTTTGCTGGCATGCGCCGCTGATCGTCGGGCCATGGCTCCCAAGACAGGATCGCATGGCAAATCACCGCTCCTCGTCTGCGTCGCCCCGGTCAAAGAGAGTGCGCGTCGCGGCTTGATGATGGCTTAACGAGTGTTCGCAGAGCCGATGGTGGAGTGATGGTGAATCCGGTAATCCAAAGAGATTGTGTTCAGTATTGCTCAATTTAAATTGAAATATGGATATTCCGTGGGCATTTCCGGTAAAATAATTTCCATATCGTTTAGAATTTTAAAAATATAACCTCGATCAATAAATGGAATTTATCGAGTGTTTTCCCAAGTTATCAAAGATTACCGATGATTTTTCTATACATACTAACCTCCGAAGGGCTTTGCTCGATCGAGGGCGCAACCATTCAAATGCGGCATACGTTTCCCGGGTAGAGAGGAGATAATGCCATGAAAATTGTATTTGCGACGCTCGCATTCGCGCTGGCTCCGTCCGCCACCTACGCCCAGTCAGACAATCCTGCTGTGAAAGATCCCACGGTTGTTACGGCTGACGCTGCCGCGAAGGGGCACAATTCCTTCACCGAAGCCCAAGCGCGTGAACGTATCGCCAAGGCCGGTTTTACCAATATCGGCAAGCTTGTTCAGAACGAGAATGGCGTCTGGCAGGCGAATGCCGTCAAGGACGGCAAGTCCGTGACTGTCGCCCTCGACTACAAGGGCAATATCACCGTCTACTAAGCGACATTCGTGGAGAGAAATCATGACCAAGACGATCACCCGTCTCTTTGATAACTATGCAGAGGCTGCAGAGGCTATCCGGGAGCTCGAAGCAATTGGCATTCCCCGCGATGAAATCAGTGTCATTGTCAACGAAGGCCGCAGGGAAGTGGCCCATGAGGGAGTAAACGCAGACGGCGAAGTGACTGCCGGAACTTCTGCCGGTGCACTTCTGGGCGGTACCGGGGGGCTGCTCGCAGGCCTGGGGTTCCTGGCTATTCCCGGACTTGGTCCTGTGGTTGCGGCTGGCTGGCTGGCAGCTGCTGCCGTGGGAGCCGGCGTCGGCGCTGTGGGCGGAGCTGCTGCCGGGGGCATCGTTGGAGCGCTGCGACATGCAGGTCACTCGGAAGAGGAGGCGCATATCTATGCAGAGGGCGTCAGGCGCGGCGGTGTGCTTCTCAGTGCAAAAGTCAGCAAGGAGCAATTTGATCGTGCCAATACTGCTATCGGCGTGGGGGCAGTGGATATCGGTCAACGTGCTGCAATCTACCGGGAAGAAGGCTGGTCACGCTTCGATGAGAATCTGCCTGCCTATTCTGCCGAAGAAATCGAGCAGGAACGAGCCAGATTTGGGCTGATGCCGCGTCCGTGAGGCACCGCCTGCTCGTCACTTTCCCTTGGTCGGGCTCAATCGGGCCTGCTGGCAAATGTCCGCAGGCCCGCCCTCGTCAGCCTGCCTACCGCGACCGGGGTCTCGATTGCCGTCCACGAAAGGCACTCGGTGAACTTTCGACGGGCGCTGGCTGCAGGGTTAGGTTGAACTTCCCGATCGGAGAGAGACGCTGCAACCGCTGCTGCTCAGTTGATAGTCGTATTGCGCCTGCGCCTGTTGAGCGAATGCCTGCATTAGGTTCTGTCCGAGCCCCGCTTTTCGGTCTTGATGGCCAACTGCGCTGCCAATGCCGTCATCATTCACGATTACTTCCCATCCATCTGGCCAACTGCGGAAAGAGATGTTGATGTTTCCACGCTTGCATGCGGGAAATGCATACTTTGCGCAATTGGTGAGGGCTTCGTTTAGGAAAAGTCCGATGGCGACGGCAACGTGTTGTGGCAGCAGGCACGCGTCTGCGTCGATGACGACCGCGATGTTCTGGACGAAAAGGGCTGCGGAAGTACGGGAAGCAACGTCATGAATGTATGGCTTCATGGCTATGGTTCCGTCGCTTTCTTGCGCAAGCGAGAGTATCTCATAAGCTTTTGAAAATGTATGAATTCTGCCGATCGCTTGTTCAAAGGCCAGGCGTATCGTCGGGTCGCTGTGCCCCCTTGCTTGCAACACAAGCAAACTTCCCACAAGAGCGAAATTATTCTTGGTACGATGCTCAAGTTCGGTCAGCAACATCCTGCGTCGCTCAATTTCGATATCGCGCATGTTGGCCGTTTCCCTGACGGCTTGCCGAAATACTTCCGCCAGAAGGAGTACGACAAGAACGCTGGCAGCATTGATCATGATCCGGACGGCATCACTGGGGTCGTTCAGGTCGAAGGATCGGGCAACAGGCATGACGTACCACCACGCCCAACCAAAACTGACCAGGAAAGCGGCAAGACCAGCAATCAGCCGGCCAAAAAGCGTAGCAATCAAAACCGTGGGATAGACAAGGGCAAATGCTCCGATGTTTGCGGCAGGAATATCGAGAAGGATACGCAAGAAAATCTCGATAGCCGCGCACGTGACCCCGAATGCGATTTGCGGAAAAAGAGGCCTCTCGCCGGCGCGGCAAGCCATGACAACGTCGAATTTTGCGAGTTCATGCAAGCCCTCGTTCCTCTGTTTCATTATCCCCCGTGGAGGCCGCCACGCTCTGCGCGCCAGGCACCCAAAGTGGAGGAAGTGCAGGCGATTATCCGAATGTAATACCAAGACTCTCTGATCATGACCCATGCGCCCATTGGCGTAACCCGATGGACATGATGCGCCATGGCTGATCGATGAGGCGGTTCCAGGCGTGGCAGCAGTGATCGACGACGTTGTCGTAGGACGAGAAGATGCGGTTCGAGAGCCAATTATCGCGCATGAACTGCCACACGTTTTCTACGGGGTTGAGTTCGGGGCACTTGGGCGGCAGCGGCAGGAGGGTGATATTGGCCGGAATGTCGAGTTTGCCGGACATGTGCCACCCGGCTTGATCGAGCATGAGCACGGCGTGAGCACCGGGTGCGACCTGGCTGCTGATTTCTGCCAGATGCATGTCCATGGCCTCGCTGTTGCAGCGTGGCATGACCAACGCCGCACCTTTCCCTTCAGCAGGACATATTGCGCCGAAGATCCAGGCCGAAGCCCGGCGTAGATCACGGGGCGCAACGGGTCTGGTGCCACGCTTGGCCCAGCGTCGGGTGATCTGCGTTTTCTGCCCGATCCGGGCCTCATCTTGCCACCACAGTTCTATCGGGGTGCCTTTGGGCAGGCGCCTTCGGATTTGCGCCAGATGGGCGGGGAAGGCTTTTTAAAAGCGGCAATATCTTCAGGGCGCTGCCCCTGATGGCGTGGCCGGGCCGAGAGCTTGCGATAGCCCATGGTCCGGAGTTCATGCCCCAGCGCCTGCTTGCTGATCGAGATTTCGAACTCCTCCCATAGCCATTGGACGAGGTCGATGATCCGCCAGCGAACCACACCATGAACAGCAGGAATAGGGCCCGCTTCGATGGTTTCGGCCAGCGCGCGTCGATGGCAGTCGTCGAGGATGGTATCCGGCCCCGGCGCCCTGCGGGTTTCGAGACCATCAGGGCCATGCGCGTTGAAGCGCAGCACCCAGTCCCTGACAATCTGCAGCGTGACCCCGCCGACCTTGGCGGCCTCGCTTCGGCTGCCGCCGTCTAGGATCGTCGCAATCGCAAGCAGACGGCGAACTTGGTCTGCATCCTTGGCGCGGCGAGCAAAGGCCCGAACCTGCGCAGAACTGAAATCACCTCGAAGTCTGACCGGCGCTGCCATCGCAAAACTCCAACCGTTTGCGATGGTGAATCACGTCATGCCCCGGCCGCATACCCTCCGTGAGTCAGATTCCACAGGTTTTGGTATAAGGCGTTGGATGTGAGTAAGGACTTCTGCTCAGATCGATTTGAAAACGAAATCCATGGTTTAAATACTAGATATTACTTTATAATGCAATTTTCGAAGGGTTTGTATTATTTCATGCGGAAAACATTGGCGATATATTATTTGCTGTTAAGTTGTGAAATTTACTATTTGAAAAATATTTCACGTCACTGCTCTGCCGATGGAGTCGATGTCAGCATGTCGAGGAGTGCCTGCTCCTGGCTGATGAATTCTGCGCAGATGGCCCCGATTACCGGCTCACCAGCGCTTTTCGCGAGACGGACAAGCAAGCGGTAAATAGCCTTCGCGCGCAAACTGTTCTTGATGGTCTTGGGCAGTGACGCCGGGCCATAAACATGACTTTTTCGGAAGCTCGTTTTCTTGATCGATGGGTGATCGCCGCCGCTAGGCTTTGAGTCTGCCAAGTGGCGCAGACAGCTATCCAATTTCGCCGCGCGCAGCGATCCATTCTCGGCATGGCACACCAGCACATGGCTGCACGGCAAGTCGAGAGTGCCGGATCTAGCGGTTTTGAGCAGAGACACTCGCCGACGGTGCTCCAGAACACGCGCTTCCAGCAGTCGCTGCGCAAGGATGTCGGTGGATGATTCTATCATCGCGGGGTGCCCTTGCTATCCTCGCCCGAGGCGAGCCGTGCGCTCAATCTTGCATGTTTGCGGGCCACCATTCTGTCTGGGCGGAAATGGGATTACCTCCGGTGGTTCGGCACTTACGTCAGGGGCCGGTTGGGGATTGGATTTCTGTTTGCGCGAAAGCGCTGTGCCGGTAGGTTCGGGCGAAGCGAGATTGAGATAGGCTGGGTCGAACTGCGCAATTGCGATCAGCTCTTCCATCGCGTTTATGTGCAACTGGCGCCTGCGCAGATCGATCAAGCCGCGTTTGCGCAGTTCTTGGACTATGCGATTTGTGTGAACCTGGGTGAGCCCGCAAGCCTCGGCCATCTGATGCTGCGTTAGCGGAAACGCACAGACATTCGCCCGGACAAGGCCCATCCTTTCTTGCCGGACGAACGATTCGCACAGGAGATGAGCAATTCGCTCCATCGCTCCCATTTGTCCGATAATCGCTGTCCAACGCCGCTGGATGGACAGCGTGAGCATCTGATTGCGCCAGCAGCTGCGAGCGAGGCTCGCATGGCAGCCAAGCAAGGAATGAAATTCAAGTTTGCCGATGATCGCAATGGAAAGCGGCGTAATGGCGGTAATCGAATGATCCATGACCGCCCCAGTGCTCAGGTCGTTCGTGCAAAGATCTCCCTGCAGCGCAACCGACAGGATCTGGCGACGGCCATCATGCAGTTCCATGGCCTGCTCAGCCCACCCACTGAGGACTATCAAAACATGTTCCGTGCAGTCGAACTGCCTCAACACGACTTGTTTGGGGCGGTAGGTCCGTAGTCGTTGCCGAACGGCGAAGTCGAGCAGCAGGCTGGTAGGCCGATCTGCAGATCGTGCATCAGAAATCCGATTTCCCATTTTTTCCGCCGGGAACATTTGGAATCTCCAGGATAGCGTATTGATCCAGCCTCTTCGTTTCCAGAATGGCCGACAATCACATGGATCAAGAACGCCGGACTGCGTTGCTCATCTCGTCGCGTTCAATGGTCCGTCGGCCTCGCCTGCCGCCTAATCTCCGGCCATTTGCCGAAGATGATCGAGATGAGCGGCGACTACGGGCATGGTAGAGCGTGCAAGTTTGCGCAGATTGGCGTCATCCCCGTTCGAGGCGAAGTCCGTAAGCATGGCAAGTGCCTGCTCATGGGCGATTCGCTGTTGCTCGATGTAGGCGTTGTCAAATTTCTCTCCCGCAGCGCGCAAGGCGTTGATCTGGGCATTCTGTTGTCCGTCGAGTTTTGGCGTGAACGTCAAAGCTGCCGTGCGGGATGAGATTGCTTTTTCAAGCTGGGCCTGCGCATTTTCATGATCGACGATCATCTGCCGGGCAAACAGGCGGACATTGTCGCTCTTGCTGCGCTCGATTGCGATCTTCGCAGCTTCGATTTCGAAAAGGTTCGCCGATCCGAGGGTATCTGCGAAGTCTGACGGGCTCAAGGCGTTGGTGTCAGAAGTCCCGTTGATGGCTTCAGCCGATTGAAGATCGTCCTGTGGAGAGAGGACAGTTCCACTGTAGATGTCTGTAGGCGCCGGTTCTGTTGCGTTGCGGGAATTGCACGCAGTGACGAGCGCTGCACTCGCGATCAATAAGGTAAGACGCCGCATTGGAAGTCCTTTTGGCTGGCACCTCGAATACGAAGCTCCTTGCGCAAGCATTCGTGGATCTTCATCGATCCGCTCCCTTCGATGTCGTCCTAGTCAGCCAGGACCGTTGCCTGGCCAAGCTCGCAAGCAGAAGAAACCCTGCGGGGCAAAGGTTCCCCCCACGCGGCGAAGCGTGTGTATCCACGCGCACGGCGTTGAAATTGATGATCCAGGTGAATTTTCGATCCGGCCGGGTCGGCCGTCCCGCCACCCGTCCATTGCGAAGCGCCGGGAGGCACTGCACGGCTTTGCCGGCGGCAGAAAAAACTCGCGGTCGTAGACTTGCCCTGGCCGGAATATCTTGACGAGACCATCCCCGTCCCGACCGGCGAAGCGGCCGACGAGGAACAGGTGGCCTTTTGTTGCGTTGCCCTTGGAAGGCAATCCTGCGGCGCGAGACCGGATCTGCGATTGCGGCGAGTGATCTCGGCCGATTAACGCATGTGAATGTGGCGTTTGGCCTGACCGCGCAATGAGAACGGATTTGTTACTCATGGGGCCAGATAATTCCTTGACGCTGCACCTTTCCGCCTTTGTCAGGCTGTCTAGCTCTGATCGGGAAATACTCACCAAAGCGCTCAGGAAGCGCGTTCGCGTACTCCCACCGCGCCACGACATCATTAGAGAGGGTGACCGCCCCCGTTTCGTAAACGTGATTCTGGACGGATGGGCGCAACGCTACAAGCAGCTTGCCGACGGGCGCAGGCAGATATTGTCTTTCTTCGTCGCCGGGGATCTTTGTGACACCAACGTCTTTATTCTCAAGGCGATGGATCATTCACTATCGACAGTCACTGAGGTCAATCTAGCTGAAATATCGCAGTTGGAATTTCGGGAAATAATCGAGAACTCGCCCCGAATCGCGCAGGCGCTGTGGTGGAGCGAGCTGGTTACAGTGGCGATCCAGCGCGAGTGGACGACCAGCATCGGTCAGCGTACCGCCTATGAACGCATTGCCCATCTGTTCTGCGAAATGTTCGTACGATTGCGCACGATCGGGCGGACCGACGGCAATTCGTGCGAATTTCCCCTCACGCAGTCGGAAATCGCGGAGGCGACGGGCCTCACGCAAGTTCACGTCAATCGCACAATCCAGGAAATGCGCCGTGATCAGCTTATCGAACTGCGTAACAAGCGTCTTCTCGTATTCGATCTTTGATCGTCTGATATCGGTGGCAATGTTCAACCCGAACTATCTTCATCTTGACCACGAAGGAGCGCACATCGACGCGAATGAGTGAATTTGCCTGGCTTCCCGCCGACAACCCTATGGCAGCGGCACTGCAGGAGAAAAACTGGTCGCAATCGCTGCTTGGCCCTGTTGGTCAATGGCCGCAGCGGCTCAGGTCCGCAGTCGATCTCATTCTCGGCTGCCCGCAGGCCATGGTGGTGCTGTGGGGCAACAACCTCGTGCAGATCTACAACGGAGCATTCAGCGCGTTGATGGGGGATCGTCATCCCGCAGAGCTCGGCATCGCCACGAAGCAGTGTTGGCCCTTGATCTGGCAGATCAGCGAGCCATTCTACGACAGGGTCCGTGGCGGCGAGAGCTGCTCATGCAAGGATCAGGTTCTTGCGATTGTTGCAGGAGGGGCAACTGCGCGCGCACGCTTCGATCTGAATTATGTCCCGCTGCGAGCGCAGCAGGGAGAGGTACTGGGTATCCTCGTGTCCATTTGCGAGGCGTCGTCAAGACCAGGATTGCTGGCGGAAAGGGACGCATTGCGCGCCCGGCTGGAGCACAGCGATGAAACAATCCGCGATATGCACTACCGGATGCGCAATGCTTTAGGGGTGGTTCGATCGATCGTCCGGCGAACTGCTGCCACCAGTACAAGCCTGGAAGGTATGGAGATGCACCTGCAGGGGCGCATTGCTGCCTTCACCAGGGTTCAAGCGGCTATCGCACGGACAGGAGCCAGGCGAGGGGTATCTCTTGCCTCGCTCGTCAGCGACGAGTTGTCAGCGCAGGGCGGCCGGCCCGGCGAGACAGTGGTGCTGGAAGGGCCGGAAATTCAGCTACGCCCTGCAGCGGCGGAGCTTGTCGGGCTCGCTATGCACGAATTGGCCTGCAATGCCGTCAAATTCGGCGCGCTGACCCAGCCTGGGGGCCAGGTTTGCGTTCGTTGGCAACGCGGCCCCGCGTCAGCTAGTCAGGGAGAAGACCGGCTTCTGCTGGATTGGGAGGAAAGTGGCTGCGATCTCGGTACCCTGCATATGGGAGCGCCGGGTTTTGGGACCGAAACGCTCCTCAATTCACTTGCCTGCGAATTGGAAGCCCGAACGTTCCTGCGCCCTGCGCCTGCCGGTATGCACTTCCAGTTGGATGCGCCGCTCAGCCGCATGGAGGCTGTGCGGTAAAAGCAGCCGGCTGGCCGAGGCGGTCAGATGTACGGCAAGGCGTAAGGTTCTCAAATCTGCTGAATGCCCCGGCGCGGTGCGATGTGCCCGGGAGGGAAAAGTTCCCCGTCGGTTCGCAGGTGACGGATCTCTCGCCTCCGTGATTTGCGGGGCAGGCACGTAACGCATTTCGCCGCCGTTCGGCGCGGCGACAAATCATGATCTCAATCATGTTTCGTCGCCGCTTGTCTCATTGATGTACCGGTTTCCCAAGGTTCTTGGCGACAAAACGGAACGCCTTGCCGGTGTAGACCATTCAGCGCTTGTCGAAAAGACGATCCTCACCAGGCAAGGAGAGATGGGATGCCCAGAGGTGACAAGTCCAGCTACACGGACAAGCAGAAGCGCAACGCGGCGCATATCGAGAAGGGGTACGAAGAGCGCGGGGTCAGCCGCGATGAGGCCGAACGTCGTGCGTGGGCCACGGTCAACAAGGAATCCGGCGGCGGCAAAAAATCGGGTTCGGGGCGGGGCCGCAAGGAAAACCATGCCTCCTCGCGCAAGGGAGGTCAGATTGGCAGTTCATCCCAGAGCCATGCCAAACGTTCAGAGGCAGCCAGGAAAGGCTGGGAAACCCGCCGCCAGCGTGCAAAAGGTTGAATGGGAATGGGGGCTAGCTTGGGCTGCGGCTTTCACGCACCAGTCCCTCTATCCAGTTTACGAGCAGCCGGTTGTAGTTCTGGCGCTGCTTTTCGTCCCGCAGCGCGTGGTCGGCACCCTTCAGCACCCGATAGTTCAATGAGCGACTGCTACGAAACGCGGCCATGTAAGAGCTGATTGTTGGATGCGGGACGTAGTCGTCGTGCTCGGATTCGACGATCAGGACGTCGCCGAGGAATTTTTCGCATGCCGCCAACGCACGATCCTGATGGCCTGTCCGAAAATGACTGCGGTAGCGGTCGATCTCGCTGCGATCGAGCAGCGCTTTGGGAACGTCCCAATCGGTGTCGGGATAAAGCGCAGGCACTCGCAGCGCCAGCCATGCGACGGGACGTTCCCGAGTGAGAAGAGCAGCCAGATACCCTCCGTAACTGGTGCCGACGACCGCGACGGCCGATGTATCGACGCCTGGTTGCGCTACGAGGAAATCGTAAGCCGACACGACATCAGCCAATCCATCTGAACGGGTAACCCGATTGCGATCGCTGTCGTGCCTTGCATGTCCGCGCAGGTCGAATGTGAAACAGACGCAGCCGAGCTGGGCAATCTCGTCTGCGCGCAAAAGGTCCTGTTCCTGACTGCCTCCCCAACCATGGATGAAAAGGACTCCCGGGGTGAGTTTGGCCGGGGTCAGTACGGTTCCGTCAAGAGATTGCCCGTCAACGTCGAGGGTGACCTGGCTTGCTGTTTTCATTCGATCACCATTGCATATTTGGTCATTGGTCCGGCGATCGGATCGATGCCCGCATAGTAGACACTGGCTCCCGGCGGAGCAGCATCGGCATCGCCATGGATCTCGACGGTCGCGCAAATCGTGTCCATGCACGAGGGGTGGGCATTAAAGCGTTCAAATGCAGCGATTTCAGCCGGTGTGGCACCGCCTACGCGCCAACTTTGCTCCAATACGCCGATCCGGCGCTCCCCGAGTGGTGTCTGGCCGCTCGCCACATCGTAGTTGCGGCGGGATGCGTACATTCCGGGAAAGGTGTCGAAGATCAGCCGGTCGTAACGACGCGCCTTTTCGACCGCTTCGGCAACGTCGCGTGCAAGGGGGCGAGCGGCCAGTTCTGCGAGACCTCCACGAACGGCTTGAAGCCGGGTTCCTCCGTAAACGGTCTGCCCATCGCGATCGGTCGTTATCGCCTGGATTCCCCAGTAAGCGATCTCCATTCCGCAGAGCTTCGTTGAACCGACGCTGTAGGTCCGTACTGCTTCCAGGTTTTCCTCGATCACCAGTCCGTCTGTTCGAATTTGCTCGGGGTCAATTGCTTCCAGTTCGGTTTCAAGCTCCTGCATGGAACGGATGACGGCCTGTCCTCGTCCGGCGGTGGCTTCGACTTGCTTAATGCGAACCGGACCTTGCGACAGGAGGGTGGCCGCAGCGGCAAAGGCATCGTCACGATCGAAGGTCGAAAACCCTTGGAGTACCGAGCCGTCGAGCAACCCGCCCAAATCCCGGTTCCATCCGCTTGGCATAGCCCGCGGCGCAGCGACGAGCGAATGGCCCACGGCTTTTGTTGCAACGAAGCGAAAGGGGACGACGCCGCCGAAAAGGTCATTCTCTCCTGTAATGCCCAGTGCAGACGCCTCTTGTGTCACGAGCGTGTCTCGCGGTACAAAATAGGAGCTCGACCTGCCGCTTGTGTCAAAGCGGGTGAATCTGTCATGCCGACCTGAGGGAACACCTCCACAAAGTCTTGCCAGCCGCCGCGTAACCTCGTTTCGCGATGCCCGGTCGTGTTTGTTATCCAATGGGTTTCGAGACCGTTGGGCATTCATGCAGTTATTCTCCTGCTGCCGCTGCAATCCGCGCATGGGTGGGTAACGCATCAAGACCGCCAGAGATGCGAGCGGTATCGTTGACACTGACGAAACACGCGTGCGGCAAGAGGCCATCTCCGGCGTTCCATGGCGCAGACCCGTTACGCGGTGCGCAATACGGCGAGCGCAAACTGCCCGGAATTCTGCGCGAATTGGGAGAATCCTGGCTGAATGGATGGGGGGCAATGCGGCCAGAGACAGGACAATTCAAACCCGCTTCTGCATGTTTTGCACGCTGGTATGGGCAGTGCCTGCTTTTCCCTTTTCTCCACCAACCTCTTGTTCCAGATCGGCACGAATATCCTCGACCTGGGAGGCGGTGAGGTGCTCGATGCCGATAAACTGTTCACGCGCCTTATCGAGCGCACGGATCATTTCGTCGAGCTTGGCCTGCATGGCCGCAGCATCGCGGTTCTGGCTGTTCTGGATCAGGAAGACCATCAGGAAAGTCACGATCGTAGTGCCGGTATTGATGATCAGTTGCCACGTATCGGAGTATTCAAAAACAGGTCCGGTGACCGCCCAGACGGCGATGAGCAGCAAGGCCAAGGTAAATGTAAGCGGTTGCCCTGCGGCATTCGCAATCCGCGTGGCGATGTTGGTGAAAAGGCGATTCATTTTCACATCTTCCGATGGTGAGACGGAGTTCTGAAGGAGGAACTGGCAACATTCGGAAACGTTTCTCACCATGTAATGAAAACGCCCGAACTCATCAAAACCTGCGGCTACGGCATTTCGGCGGTGAGTGTGCTGCTTCTGGGCATCGTCTCCTTGAGCAGCGCCCGGTCCGATCCTGTCGTGGCAATGTGCCTCTTGGGCGGGATGACAACTTCAATCGCAGGAATGTTCTTGCGATGGTGGTCATATCTTCGGGACAAGGACGAGTAGGTGCCGGCTTGACGTCTCCCGCCGGCAGCCCAGGCAGGCGATTGAACGCCGGGTGGTGAAGGCGTGGCCCGCGCCGCGTCATGCAAGATCTCGCACTTCACTCTCGCGCGCCCAGTGACGCGTGGTACCGATCTTGAGCAAATCCTCCACCGGAACCACTCCCGCGTCCTTGGCCACGCCGGCCTTGTCGAGAATTACCTGCGTTCCCGGACAGTGGGCGATGGTCTTGCAATGACCGAACGCATCCATGAACCACTGGATCGCTACCGCCTGCGCGGCCAGTTCCTCCGCGGCGCCGGGCGTCAGGATCGAGGCAACCGCATCGAACAGGATCGAAGGCGAGCCCGCAAGCTGGCCATCTGCCTCCAGTGTGCCGCCCTTGACTGTGATCCCACCCACTTTGGGAGCGACCAGGAAAGGTGTCCCTTCCGCGTCTTCGATCTGCCTGCGCAGCTTGTTGATTGCAGCCTTGTCCGAGCCTTCGGCAAACAGGATGCCGATTTTACGCCCTTTCAGGGTATCGACAGCCTTCTTTTGGATCGACAGGGCATCGGACGGTGCCATGTCGATCGGGGCACGCGCGACTTCGGCCTTTTTCGGGACGTCGATCGCCAACCCATTGGCTGATCGGCCCCCACCGAGTGGTCCGGGTTATTTGTTAGTGTAAGATTGCCTCCGGCGCCATGGCCGGCCGCAGGTGGAGCGAAGCGGAACCGGAGGGCGGCCATGGCGGCGTCGCTGCTTCCGGGGCCGGCGGCCGGTAGCCCAGCGAGCTGTGCGGCCTGACAGTGTTGTAGTGCCGCCGCCAAGCCTCGATCAGGATCTTAGCCTCGGCCAGGGTGTAGAAGATCTCACCGTTGAGTAGCTCGTCACGCATCGAGCCGTTGAAGGACTCGCAGTAGCCATTTTCCCACGGGCTGCCGGGGGTGATGTAGAGCGTCTTCACACCGATCCTGCCCAGCCATTCTTGCACGGCATTGGCGATAAATTCGGGGCCATTGTCCGACCGTATATGCGCAGGCGGCCCACGCGTGACGAACAGATCGGCCAGCGCCGCCAGCACATCCTCGCTCCTGAGCCGTCGCGCGACCGGCAAGGCCAGGCACTCCCGACTGGCCTCGTCGATGATCGACAAGATGCGGAACTTGCGACCATCATGCGTGCGGCCCTCGACGAAGTCGTAGGACCACACGTGCCCCGGATATTCGGGCCGCAGCCGGATGCACGATCCGTCATGGAGCCAGAGCCTTCCGCGCTTCGGCTGCTTTTGCGGCACCTTGAGCCCCTCGCGGCGCCAGATGCGCTCGACCCGCTTACGGTTCACATGCCACCCCGCATCGCGCAGCAGGGCGGTCACCCGGCGATAGCCGTAACGACCATATTGCCGGGCGAGAGCGATGATGTCCTCCGTCAGTGCGGCTTCGTCATCCGCCCCGCGTGGCGCCTTGCGCTGCGTCGATCGATGTTGCCCGAGCACACGGCACACCCGCCGCTCGGAGACAGCCATGATCCCTCGGATGTGATCGACACAGCGGCGGCGTCTGGCGGGGCTCAATAGTTTCCCCGCGCCGCCTCCTGCAGAATCATTTTATCGAGCGTCAGATCCGACACCGCCTGCCGCAGCCGGGCGTTCTCTCGCTCGAGATCCTTCATCCGCCGTGCCTGATCCATCTTCAGCCCGCCGTACTCCTTGCGCCAGCGGTAATAGCTCTGTTCGGTGACGCCGATCCGCCGGCAGGCGTCGGCCACCGTCCCGCCCTGCGCCAACACGATCTCCGCCTCACGCAGCTTGCCGATGATCTCCTCCGGCTTGTGCTTCCGAGCCATTCCATTCCTCCTTCGTGGTCAAGACTACGATAGTCGATGGGCCACTCAGAAGGGGGCAGATCAGGTGCCGCTCGCCCGTCGCAAGGCTTTTATCGAGGCACTGATTTTTGTCGATAACGCCGACCTGTCGGACAAGCTCGGCGTTATCGAGGAACATATTCAAGGGTGGATCGCGCTGTCTCCGGCGCTCCGGGACGCACTCCCCGATCTCGCGATGCAATTTGCCCGTCACCATCCGCACGACTTGATCGGCCCGTCCTGGGAAACCAATATGGGCTGGCGTAATCTCACCGGCGTCTTCGGCGCGGGTGCGACGGACATCGCGCTCGAAGTGATTGCGGCCCTCGGCGACGACGCGCAGGATGTCGGCGGGGACAGCTGGCTGGCGCTCGCGGCTCATCTGGCACCGACTGTGTCTATGGCGGCGCTCGGCACCGGCCTTGAACGTTTCCTACCGCTCTCCGAGGCAACGTTGCCCCACGAGGTCGCCGGCGGCCCATGGACGCCAGCGCTGACTCCGCCCGAAGGAGCTGTCGAAACGTCGGCAGGCCTGATCTGGTCACGGCTAGGCGCAGTCGAGGCAGCTGACCGCTGGCGCGCAGCCCATGCGCTGCGGCGGCTAGCCGAACTGGAGCGCTTCGATGTGATCGATGCAATCGTAGCGCGGTTCGATACTGATGGCGGCGCGTTTCGCGACCAGTCGCTGCCATTTTACCGGATGCACGCCCAGCTCTGGCTCTTGATCGCTTTGGCGCGGATCGCGCGCGATCGACCCGCACACATTGCGCGCTATCGACAGATCCTCGAGCGTATCGCGTTCGGTGATGGGTTGCCGCATGTGGTTATGCGTGCCTTCGCAGGCGAAGCCTTGGGTGCCTACGCAAAGACACTCGATTCCGGGCCCCGTGCAGATTTCGAGGCGAAGCTCAAACAAGTCAACCGGTCACCCTTTGCGCTCAGCACAGAACGGCCGACTGGACCGATTGGCCGCTATGCTAAGCGCCCTGAGGGGGAGACCCGACCCGAACCGCATTTCGGCATCGAATATGATTTCGGTAAATATCAAATAGCGCCGCTCGGTGATCGATTCGGCCTGCCCGATTATGCGATTGAAGATGCGGTCAGCGCAGTTGTCAGGGGTTGGGCTCCCGGCGTCGGCCATATGTTCGATTGCCCTCGGCGCGGACAACACGATCACGGTCGCGGAGGGGCGACCTCCGGGGTTCCGGCCAGCGACCGCTATGGAAGCTATCTGGGCTGGCATGGTCTGATGGTGGTGGCGGGCCAGTATCTCGCGACCCGGCCGGTCTATGCGTATTCCCATGGTGAGCGGGCATGGGAGGGCTATCTCGAACGCTTCCTACTTTCGCGCAGCGACGGCTATTGGTTGTCCGACCTGACAGGGTTCACGCCTTTTGATATCGCCACCCCGCTGCCGATGCCTCAAACGGAGGACGATGACTTCCTTAAACCGGAAGATGCGCGGCTCCTTAGTAACGTGCTTGGGCTGGAGAATGGCAAGCTACTGGCGCGTCCGCTTATTGTCGAAGGCTATTGGCCGCTCGAGGACGGGGTGACGATCCAGGTGGCGTCCATCCTTGCCGATCGTAGGTCGGCCGAGGCGGCGATGATCGCCGCGGTGACCGTCGAGCAATCGCAAACCTGGCTGCCGGCGACTGATGATGATCTCGACTATCAAGTCAAGCGGTCGCGATCGGAAGTTTTCGCTTGGCTGCGTGAAGGCGATGATGGTGGTAGCCGTCTCGATCGCCATGATCCTTATGCAGCTTCGACCGGACGGAACGCGCCCGCGCCCTCGGATATGACGGTGGCCGTCCTTGGGCTTGTGCCCGACGATTCACGCGAATTGGTGTGGCGCGATCGGTCAGAGCAGTTTCTTACCGCCGAGTTCTGGGGCGGCGAGAGCAAGGGTGACGACCGGGAGCGTTCCGGTGAACGGCTGTTCGCCGAGCCTGCCATTCTGCAAAAGCTGCTGCACAGGTTGGGCAAAAACTTGGTCGGCCTAGTCAAAGCCGAGCAGTATATTCCGAGCAGTCAAGACGTTGAAAAGAGCCGCCGAGCCTACCGCACAATGGCGTTCACCATAGATCCGGAAGGCAAGGTTCGCGTCCTGACCCGGATGTCAGCGCAGATGCGGGCGAAGCTCGCGACAATATCCGCTTATGATCGGTCAGAGTTCTATGCACGATACCAGGTCTTTCGTTGGGGTGCCGATACCAACCCAGACAAGCGAGGCGTGGCCTGATCCGAGTCTTTGCCGCAAATCATGCAATTTGTCGGTTCGGCCGCTCTATGTTCGCTTTATTGATGCGATCTATCAGGACTTCGTCCTTGAGATCATGCGTATTTCGAAAAGATCGTGTTTCTCGGCGGCAACAAGCACCAACACCATGATTCGGGAACGTCCGGTATCCCATTGTCGCGGCCCCAAAGCTGACAAAGCAGAATGTCCCATCTCTGGCCGTTCAGGATCACCTTCATCGCGGTGAACGGAGGGCGGCTTTCAGGATGGCCGGATGTGGCGTTGAGTGTCAGCTATGTCGGCTCAGGCGACGCCAGCCCAGTTCTCGCGGCGCCAGTCTGCAATTCCGAATGGGCGGTTGGCACTGATTCCGGCGCAGGCGATTGCACCGAACCGCATGTCGCCCCGCGGGAGAGCGACCGTTCGATGGCCGCGCTGCGTGAGGTCGGCCATGGCGGGGTGATCGTCCTCCACCAGCAGGTTGCCGTTCTCGCTGCGCCATCGCGGGGCATGGATCGCCGATGCCACGTCGGTTCCCGATCCCAAGACGCGCCGGATGACCTGGAGCAACGTCTGCACCTGGCCATCGGCACCTGGAGTGGCAAGGGCCATAAGGTCGCTGCCGTGGCGCAATTGCGCCGGTGCCAGCGTATGGACCGGACGCTTGCCGGGCGCTGCAGCATTGGCGCCGCCGGTGAAGCCGCCAGCGCGATTGTTCAGCGTGATCCCGAGTTCGGGCACGAAGACGCAGGAGCCGAAATCGTCGAAAACCGAAACCAGCGAAGAGACGATGAGCCCGTCCGCATCGGCGGTAGATACGCCTGCGGTGTGCAAGTAGGCGCGGGGGCCGCCGCGCAGGCTCGCGCGTTCCGGATCGATGTTCAGTTGCGTGGCCAATAGATCGGCGCCAAGTCCGGCATTGTCGCGATGGGCGAATGCGGCTTCGGTCAGCTCCACGCCGATATGCTCACCCAGCGAGGCGTCCCCCCCGATCCTGCCGAGCCATTCTTCAAGGCCGGTAAGCGCCATGGCCAGCAGCACGCCTTGCGTCGGAGGCGGCTGGATCGCAATTTCGTACCCGGCGAATGACACTGTGAGCGGTGCATCGACTGGGGTGTCATGGGCGAGGAAGTCCTCCACCGCGAGCGCTCCGCCAAGCGATTGCACCCGTGCGGCGATCGTTTCGGCGATTGCGCCCCGGTAGAAGGTTGCAGGGCCGTCGCTGCCGATGGCCTTGAGCAGCACCGCCAGATCTGGCTGCATGAAACGTTCGCCGGCAGCGAGGCGGAGCAGGGACCAGCCAGCCGCACCGTGGCGCTCCAGCCTGGGGCGCTGCGCGATCGCTGCCTGCGCGAGCGTGGGGGAGACGGCGGCGCCATGTTCGGCAAGCCGGATCGCGGGGGCCAGCACTTCAGCCATTGGCAGACGGCCCCAGCGCGCGTGCATCGCATCCCAGCCGCCGCAAATTCCGGGCACGGTGATGGAGTTCGGCCCATCGTCCGCAACCTGCTTCAGCCCGAGCGGGGCAGCCCCTGCGCCGGTGATTGCCAGCGTTTCGGTATGGTCGCCCACCAGGGCAAACATATCGCCTCCCAGCCCGCATGCATCGGGAGCCACGACGCACAGGACGGCCTGTGCCGCAATCGCGGCATCAACCGCCGATCCTCCCGCGAACAGTGCATTCTGACCGGCAGCGACCGCCAGCGGATGCGCTGCCGATACTGCGCCAAGTTCCCCGTGCAGCGCCGGCGGGCAGGGGGAAGAGAAGGCGTCCGCGAGATTCCAGCCGTTGGTCGTCATGTTCAGACCGCCGTATAGCCGCCGTCGATCACGATCGAGGTCCCTGCGATGTAGCGCCCGGCGGGCGACGTCAGCAGCAGCACCGTGCTGGCCACTTCGTCCGGCGCGCCCTGACGGCGCAGCGGGATCTGCGCCTCGATTGCCTTGCGCTTGTCTTCGGGATCGTGCTGGTATTCCCAGAAGGGATCGTTGAACGGCGTTTCGATCCAGCCTGGCAGGATGCAGTTGATGCGGATCCCGTCCGGTCCAAGTTCGGCGGTGAGGCTGCGGGCAAGGCCGGGCAGCGCGGCCTTGGTCGCCTGATAGGCAGACATGCCCGCGTGCCCCCGGATCGCCCCGGTGGAGGAGATGAACACCACGCTGGCATTGTCCGACTTGCGCAGCCACGGCGCGGCGGCCTGTGTGAAGAAGAACGGCATCTTGAGATTGAGGGCGACCGAGTGGTCCCACATCTCGGTCGTCCAGTCGGCCAGAGCGGCGGATTTCATCACGGCGGCCGTGACCAGCAGGGTGTCGACGCCGCCGAACTTCTCGGCCGCAAGCGCCACGGCCTCGAAAGGTACGTCCGGATCGGCGAGATCGCGCTGGAGGAATAGGCAGGCGCCGGGATGATCCTCTTCCGCCACCAGTGTGGCCTCGGGACGATGGTCGATCAGCACCACATTGTCTCCGCGCGCGCGGAAACCCTGAACCGAAGCGCGACCGATGCCGGTGGCGCCACCTGCGACAATGACTGTTGCCATGGGGCTATTTCCTCAGGATTTGGGAGTGAGTGCGAGCGGCAGGCTGGCGAGGCCGCGCAGGCCCGGCACCAGACGCAGCTCGGAGGGGCCGGTGGTTTCGAGCGTTTCGACCTTTTCGGCAAGCGCGCGGAAGAACACTTCGCCTTCGAGGCGCGCCATCATCTGCGCGACGCAGCCGTGAATGCCGGTGCCGTAGCCGATCTGATGCGAAATCCGGCGGTGAATGTCGAAACGATCAGGCTCGTCCCAGACCGCGGGATCGCGTCCGGCCGAGCCGATCAGAACCAGAACCTTCTCATGCTTGCCCAGCTGCTGGCCGGCAAATTCGAAAGCCTCGGTGGTCGTGCGGAACAGGCTTTGCGAGGAGCTGTCATAGCGGGTCGCTTCCTCGAACGCGGCGCGGGCGAGCGAGGGATCCTTGCGCAGCGCCTGCCACTGGTCCTGATGCTCGGCCAGGGCGCGAAGGCACAGCCCGATGGAGTCGATCGTGGTATCCACGCCCGCCGAAAGGAAGGAGCGTACCAGCAGCTTGGCTTCGGCATGGGTGATGTCGCCCTCGTCGGCGGAAGCATAGATCGCCGCGCCGAGACCGTCCGGGGTGAGTGCGCTGCGCTCGCAGCGGGCATCGATCCAGCCGCTTACTTCTTCGGCGCGCTTCATGAGTTCGTCGTACCAGGCCGTGCGCGGGCCGAAGGCGCCGAAGACGATGCCGCCGTAGATCAGCATGATCTCGCGGTCGAGCCTGGGCATGCCGACCGCATCGGGAAAGACCGTCAGCGGGAACGGCTGCACAAGGTCGTACACCGCCTCGATCTTGCGTTTTTCGAGTGCTGCTGTGAACAGTTCGTCGGCCACTTTCTCAAAGCCGCCGCGCATGGCTTTTAGCGCCTTGGCGTTGAGCGCGCGCATCATCACCCGGCGGGTGCGTTCGTGCTCGGGTGGATCGACTTCGAGGATGATGCTGGGCTGGCGCCAGTTCGGTTCCTTGAAGTAGTTGGTGAGCCCGCCGCCGCCGGCATTGCTGAAGCGCTGCCAGTCGCCGAGCACTTCCTTCACTTGCGCGTGATGCTGGACGACCCAGATCTGGTGTTGTTCCAGCCAGACCACCGGCCCCAGTGCACGAAGCTGCGCATAATGGCTGTACGGGTCGGCGCGGAAGCTTTCCGAGAAGGGATCGAGATCGGAGACGACGCGCCGGTCCATGGCGATGTTCATCGGGCAAGCTCCTTCATCCGGGCGCGAAGGGTGCTGGTTCCGGCCACGTCGAGCGTGCCGTCCTCCTCCAGTACGACGCCGTAGGCCTCGCAGGCATGCCTGGGGGTGATGCGGCCGTCGATGATGTCTTCCAGCACGCGGTGGGGCTCACGACCGAGCGGGTCGCCGAACCCGCCGCCGCCCGCCATGACATGGCGATAGAGATCGCCGGTGCCCAATGTCAGTGCGCGGGTGGGCATGGCAGGCAAAGCTTCCTCGCCCCCTGCACGGACCAGCAGGTTGCTGGCGGGCGCGCCCGGCAGGCCGCCGTCGAGGCCATGCGGCGGATGCGTGACTTTGTCGGAACGGACGCCGAAATAGACGTCGTCAGCGAGCACGCGGTACTCGCGGAGGATGCCCAGGCCGCCGCGATTGCGTCCGGCGCCGCCGGTATCCGGCATCAGGCCATAGCGTTCGACGCGGATCGGGTAATCGGCCTCGATCGTCTCGATCGGGACGTTGGCCTGGTTGGAGGCCATGTGCGGCACGCCTTCCTCGCCGTCGTGCTCGCTCGTCGCGCCCCATACGCCCATGACGCATTCGGAAAACACGAAGGTCTCGCCCTCGATGCGCCCGCTGAAGCTGGGCAGGGTGGAGCCGCCGGCGCCGTCCGCCGTCACCCGGTCCGGCACGGCCGCCGCCAGCGCGCCGAACACGCAGTCGACGATGCGATAGCCGGTGATGCCGCGGGCGCCGCAGGGCGCCGGGTAGGTGCAGTTGAGCACGCTGGCTTCGGGGGCGACAACATGGATCGGGCGGGTATAGCCGTGGCAGTTGGGCACGTCCGCGCCCATGATCGAGCGCAGCGCCGCGTAGACGTTCGACTTGCAGAACGAGATCGGCGCATTGATGCCGCCGCGCACTTGCGGCGCGGTCCCGGTCCAGTCTGCCGTGACTTCGTCGTCCGCCACGGTCAGGGCAAGGCGGAACACGATCGGCTGGGGATCGTCGCCAAGCCCGTCGATATGGTCTTCGAAGGTGTAGGTACCGTCCGGAATCTCGCGGAATGCCGCGCGGGCGAGGCGTTCCGCATAGTCATGGAGGGCAAGGCCGTAGTCGCGCACCGTCCCGGCGCCGTGCCGCTCGATCATTGCGGTGAGGCCGCGCGCACCGGCAACGGCGGCGGCAAGTTGCGCCTCGATATCGCCCAGCACGAGGTCCGGCGTGCGCACGTTGGCGGCGATCACGCGCGGCAGGACGGGGTCCGGCACGCCGGCCCGGCGCAGCTTCAGGAAGGGTAGTCGCAGCCCTTCCTGATGGATTTCGACCGCGCTCAGCGAATTGCTGCCGGGCACCAGCCCACCGACGTCGACATGATGGGCGATGGTTGCGGCCCATCCCTGGATCGCTCCGTCATGGAAGATCGGTTTGACGACGTAGATATCCGGCAGGTGCTGGCCAGAGGCGAGATAGGGGTCGTTGCCGATGAAGACATCGCCGTCATGGATGTCTCCGGCATATTCGTCCATCAGGTGGCGCATCGCGTCGCGGAAGCTGCCGAGGTGCATCGGGGTGGTGAGGCCCTGCGCCAGATTTTCACCCTCGGCGTCGCAAAGCGCGGTGGAGAAGTCCATCGCGTCGCGCACGATCGGCGAATGGGCCGTGCGCATGAGGATCAGCGCCATCTCGTCGGCAATGGCCTCGAAGCCGTTCTTGAACACTTCGAGAAGGATGGGATCAACGTTGCTGGCCATTGGGGAACTCGTGGCGGAATTCATTGCGAGGCTCCCGTTTCCAGAACCTGTTCGCGCTGGCCTGCAAGTCCCGATTCCGGGGCCGACGCCAGCGTGATGACGATGTTGCCGCCTGGATCGCGCAGGGCGCTGCATCCGGGCGGAACGACGGTCGTGCCTTCGTATTCCTCGACGATCAGTGGGCCGGGGCGGTCCGTCAGCGAGAGATCGGCGCGGCTCACGACTGGGGTTTCGATCAAGCCGTGCTCAGGGCCGAAGTAGGCTTGGCGGTTGAAGCCATGTTCGCTTCGCTCAGGCTGGGCGGCGTCCCGGATCGTGTCCGACCCTTGCGGCGGGATCGTGCCGATGGCGCGCAGGGTGACGATCTCGATGGCATGGTCGCCAAGGTCGTGTCCGTAGCTGCGGCGGTGTTCGGCCTCGAAACCGGCGCGCATGGCCGCCAGCGAACCGGCGTCGAGCGGTCCGCGTGGCAGATCCACGCCCAGTTCGAACCCCTGGCCGCGATAACGCAGGTCCGCGCGCCAGGCGAGGCGCAGCGTGGGAGCCTCGCCGAGTTCGGAGCGAACCGCGCCTTCCAGCCGGTCCAGCACGGCAGCCATGTCCGCCAGCACAGCATCGCCCACTGCTAGCGTGCGCCCGAACGCAGCGGAGCGGGTCACTTCGTGATCGGTGAACAGCAGGCCGACCGCACTGAACACGCCGGCACCGGGCGGTACGATGACTTTCGTCATACCCAGTTCCCGTGCGAGCGCGGCGGCGTGGATGCCACCATTGCCGCCGAAGGCAAACAGGGCGAAGTCGCGCGGGTCGCGCCCGCGATAGGTCGATACGGCCTTCACCGCACGCATCATGGCCGAGTTGGCAAGGCGGTGAATGCCCCATGCAGAGGCGTGCAGATCGCGGTCCAGCGGCCGGCACACACTCCGCTCGATGGCCTCGCGGGACAGGCTGGCGTCGATCGGCACGGCGCCGCCCGCCAGAGCCGAAGGGTTGAGGTAGCCGAGCACGACATTGGCGTCGGTCACTGTCGCATCGGTGCCGCCGGCGCCGTAGCAGGCTGGACCCGGCACCGCGCCGGCGCTGTCCGGCCCGACCTTGAGCGCGCCGCCCGCGTCGATCCGCACGATGCTGCCGCCGCCCGCGCCCACTTCCGAAACGTCGATAACCGGCAGCTTCAGTGCATAGCCGCCGCCCTTGGCCAGCGCGCTCGACATCGAGATGCCGCCGCCAACCTCATATTCGTCGGTAGAGACCAGCCTACCGCCCTCGATCAGCGAGGCCTTGGCAGTCGTTCCGCCCATGTCGAAAGTGATGACATCACCGTGCCCGGCCTTGCCCCCCAGCCTTGCCGCGCCGACGACGCCCGCCGCCGGGCCGCTTTCGACCACGGTTGCAGGGCGTTCGATCACCCGGTCCACGTCAAGCAGGCCGCCGCCCGATTGCATCATCAGCAGGCGGCCGGAAAGCCCGGCATCACGCAGCCGGTCCTGCAGGGCGGAGAGGTACTGGCTGATCACCGGGCCGATGTAGGCGTTGACGACCGTAGTGCTGGTCCGCTCGTACTCGCGGATTTCGGGTAGCACCTCGTGGCTTGCGCAGACGAACGTGCCTTCCGGCAGCTCTTCGCGCAGGATCCGTTCGGCCTCGCGTTCGTGCTCGGGATTGGCGTAGCTGTGCAGGAAGCAGATCGCCACAGCCTCGACCGCCTGATCGGCAAGGTGAGCGGCTACGGCACGAACGGCAGCGGTATCGAGATCGCGCACCACCTCTCCGCGCGGACCCAGACGTTCGGGCACTTCCATGCGCAGGCGGCGCGGCGCCAGCGGCGCGGGCTTGCGATAGAGCGGCTCGTAGAGGCGCGGCACACGGATGCGGCGCAGTTCGAGCACGTCGCGGAAGCCCTCCGTGGTCACCAGCGCCGTGCGCGCGCCCTTGCCTTCGAGGATCGCGTTGGTGGCGATCGTGGAGGCGTGCAGGATCTCGTCGAAGCGGTCCGGAGCAAGGCCAAGCCGCCCTGCCACTTCGGCGATGCCGGCAAGGATGGCGCGGGCATAATCGTCCGGCGTGGTCGGCGTCTTGGCGGTGGTCAGGCTGCCGTCGGGTGAAAGGCAGGCGATATCGGTGAAGGTCCCGCCGATATCGGCGGAAATGCGGAAGCCCGATGTCGTTTGCCCCAATGTGGTTGGTACAGTCATATCAGTGACACCGGTAGTGCATTAGCTTGTCCTCATCGACGGTGATGCCGAGGCCCGGCGCATCGAGCGGTAGGATTGCGCCGTCCTTGAAGCCCATCGGTTCGGCCAGCACGTCGTCTTCGTAGTAGCGTCCCGCGACCTTGCAGGGATGGGTTCCTGCCGGCGCGCTGACCGCGATCACGGCGCCCAAGGTCACAGGCGGCTGGGCGAGCGCGAAGTGGACGTTGGCGGCCGTGCCGATCGCGGATTCGATCGAGCCGTTGACGTCGCAGGCCATCAACTGGGCGCCGGCGACATGGGCGACCTTGGCCGCGCCGACGAAACCGCCCGCCTTGGCGAGGTAGATGGAGATGGCATCCGCCGCGCGCGCACCGCTGACGTCCAGGGCGTCGCTGATATTCCAGCAGCTCTCATCGGCGATGATGGAAACGCCCGACTTCGCGGTGACCTCCGCCATATAAGTAAGCCCTGTAGTGGGTTGTTCGACCATGCTGACGCCGGCTTCGACCAGTCGCGCGACGATCTTCGAAGCGGGTTTGCCATGGCCGTAACCCTGGTTCGCATCGAGACGCAGGGTGAAATCGTCCCCAAGCTCGCGGCGCAAGGCCGCGACGAGGCGAATGTCGCGCTCGGCATCGACGCCGCCCTTGATCTGGAGCGAGCGTACCCCGTCTGCAGCCGCCTCGGCGCCTTCCGCCAGCGCCTCGGTTTCGTCCATCAGGCCGATCATGTGGGCGACGGCAACGGATTCGCGCACTGCACCGCCCAGCAGCTTGTAGACGGGCTGGCCGACGATCTTGCCCCATGCGTCATGCAGGGCGATATCGACTGCGCACTTGGCATAGACATTTCCGACCACGAGCCGGTCCATGGCCTGCCGAGCGGCGGTTACCGCCGTGGCATCGAGGCCGACGAGAGCAGGGCCAAGCACTGTATTGACGATGTGCGTCACGGTTTCCTGAGTTTCGCCGCAGCGCCGTTCCCAGTCACCACCCCAGTCGGGGAGCGGAGTCGCTTCACCGAAGCCAACGATGCCGCCCTCGGTCTCGATTCGAACCGCGACGAAGCCGCCTAGGTCTGCCACCAGTCCCGCCCAGCGAAAATCGCGGCGCGGCGGAAGACGGAAGGGAAAGGCTTCGACTTTGACGATCTTCAAGGCATTCCTCCTGCTGGGCGTAGATTGCGGGGATGCCTAACACAGATATTTCCTATAGGAAAATAAATTTATCGAGGCGTGCGTTATCGTTTGCCGCCGGGCCGTGCCTTTTGCCGTGGACCTGCGTCTGCGCTTAGCTCTGGGCGAACTCGCCGCCGACGAACCCCCTCCTTTGCATTTCCTAAATTTGCATAAATTTCAACGAAATCTGCATGAATTCCGGGCAAACGAGAATCGCAACGGTCGGAAATCATGTTAGCTGAACATGCCCGTTTCCTCGCGCGGAGTCTTTGCATGGAGCGCTGCAACTTTATGCCGTCAGCGCTCTGTTTGGCCTGATCGGGAGGAGCGCACTAGCACGTGCGGCATTCAGGTCCGCTGCCATTTGGAAAATACGTTTTGCAAAAAATCCGCAGAAAATAGCCATTCTAACGCAAGATTTCTCAAAATCTGGCTATTTCCGATTTTCTGAAAAAATTTCCCTCTTTTTCTTCTTAGGAAAATTGATAACGTCGCAGAGCTTGATGACCCAACCAGTATGAGTCTCTCGGTTCCATGACACCTGAACAAAACGATCTGATAACCCGGTCCGGCCGCGCAACGCCTCTTGGGGCAATGCTGCGCTGCTATTGGCAGCCGATCGCCTTGCTGGACGAACTGGACGGGCCCAGGCCCGCCAAGGGCGTGCGCGTGCTGGGACAGGATCTCGTGCTGTTCCGCGACGACAAGGGGCGGGTCGGTCTGCTCGATCGGGACTGCCCGCATCGCAATGCCGATCTTGCCTATGGGCGGCTTGAGGATGGCGGCCTGCGCTGCCTGTTTCATGGCTGGCTGTTCGATGTCGATGGCAATTGCCTTGAAACCCCGGGCGAGCCCTCCGGCAGCAAGCTTTGCTCGCGCATCAAACAGAAGAGCTATCCTGTCGAAGTGCGCGGGGGCATCATTTTCGGGTATCTTGGGGAGGGTGAACCTCCCGCGTTTCCCGCGCTCGATTGCTTCACCGCGCCCGAAAGCCACGTCTTCGCGTTCAAGGGTTATCTCGATTGCAACTGGCTGCAGGCGCTGGAAGTCGGGATCGATCCCGCCCATGCCAGTTTCCTCCATCGGTTCTACGAGGATGAAGACGCGGCGGCCAGCTACGGCAGGCAGTTCCGCGCCACGTCGGCCGACAGCGACTTCACGATGACGGAAGTGCTGCGCGAGTACGAGAACCCGGATATCGCCGTGGAGCGATCGGATATCGGGCTGCGGCTCACCGCGCTTCGCTCGCTTGCCAATGGCGCGACCCATGTTCGCGTCACCAACGTGCTGTTCCCGCAGGCCTTCGTCATTCCGCTGTCCGAAACGATGACGATCACCCAGTGGCACGTGCCGATCGATGACGAGAGCTGCTACTGGTACGCGATCTTCACTGGCTTTGCGGAAGCGGTCGACAAGGAGACGATGCGCGCTCAGCGGCTCAAGCTCTACACGCTGCCGGACTATATGCCGCGCGTCGGCCGCCACAACAATTACGGCTATGATCTCGAAGAGCAGCGCCTGCGCACGTACACGGGCATGGGCGAGGACATCAATGTCCACGACCAGTGGGCGGTCGAGAGCCAGGGGCGCATTCAGGACCGCACGCGCGAGCACTTGGGCACGACCGACAAGGGGATCGTTGCCTATCGCAAGCTGCTGCTCAGCGAGATCCGCAAGGCCGGCGAGGGACTTGCACCACTACTCGCGCTAAGGTCCGAGGAGGCAGCGGTGGTAACCGGGCCGGCCACGATCGACGGCGTCGCCGGTGCCGGCGAGGACATAGTCGCCTACTGGCAGCGCGTCGATGCGCGTCGCCGCGAAAATGCGCCCTGGGCTGTGGAATCCCAAGGACAATGACCGGCTTCATCGCCCGGCACGATCTCTGGTCGGAGGAACAGACGCGCCTCGCGGGGGAGATCGGCGCGCAGGTTCGCTCCGCAGGGATCGATCAGGTGCGCCTGTCGTTTCCGGACTTGCACGGACTGCTGCGCGGCAAGACGCTTATGGCCGGCGCGTTGGAAGGTGCGATGGAGGATGGCTGTGCCATCACCTCCACCCTGCTTTTCAAGGATACCGCACACCGTACCGTCGCGCCGGTGTTCACGGCCGGGGCCGGGGTGGGCGATCCGATGCTTCAAGGCGGTGGCGATCTGATCATGGTGCCTGATCCGGCGACGTTCCGGGTGCTGCCCTGGGCCTCCGGTACCGGCTGGATGCTGTGCGACCTCTATTATCCGGACGGCAGGCCGGTTGCCCATTCTCCCCGCCGTATCGCGCAGAGCGCCGTCGCCCGGTTGGCGGAGCGCGGGTTCGAATTCGTGAGCGGGTTGGAGGTGGAGTTTCACCTGACGCGTCTGGTCGATCCCGCACTGGAACTGTCTGATGTAGGGCAGCCGGGCAATGCGCCGACCGTCGCGCCGCTGCACCAGGGCTATGCCTATCTGACCGAGCAACGCTTCGACCGGATCGAGCCCATTCTCGACGTTCTGCGCCGTGACTGTCAGGCGCTTGGCCTGCCGATCCATTCGCTGGAAATAGAATTCGGCCCCAGCCAGGTGGAGTTCGTCTTCCGGCCCGGGCAGGGCATTGCGCCGGCCGACGATATGATCCTGTTTCGCAACGCCGTGAAGCAGATCGCCCGCCGCCATGGCTATCACGCCAGTTTCATGTGCCGTCCGCAGTGGCGCGACGCGATGTCGAGCGGCTGGCATCTGCACCAGTCGCTCAGGGAACGAGCCAGCGGCCGCAATCTGTTCGCACGCGAGGATGGCGAGCCGGGGCTGTCTGCCATCGGGCGCCATTTTCTGGCGGGCCTTTTGGCAGGCGCACGCGCTGCCACGCCGTTCAGCACGCCGACGATCAACGGATACAAGCGCTACCGCCCTAACTCGCTGGCGCCCGACCGGGTGGCATGGGGTGAGGACAATCGCGGCGCTTTGCTGCGGGTGCTGGCGCGCGGCGCGCCGGGCGCGACCCGGATCGAGAACCGCATCGGTGAGCCCGCCGCCAATCCCTATCTCTATCTTGCGAGCCAGATGCTCACCGGCCTTGCCGGCATCGAAGCCGGGCAGGAGCCGCCGGCACCCGTCGATTCTCCCTATCAGGTCGATGCTGCGCCCTTGCCGGGCAGTCTGGAGGCGGCGCTGGAGCTGCTCGACGCCAATGAAATGCTGCGATCCGGGTTCGGAGACGCCTTCGTCGACTATTACCTGATGATCAAGCGGGCGGAAGTGGTTCGCTACAATACGACAGTGACGGACTGGGAGCAGCGCGAATACTTCGATCTGTTCTGATCCAATGAATACGCAACAAGCAAGAATATAGAGCAGGGGCGAACAGAGCAATCCGATTCAAGGAGGTTGTATGTTCCATCGACATTTGAAAATTGAGGGAAGAATTTCTGCGCTGAAAGCGGGTTTTATGGCCGGCGTTGCGGTGATGTCGGTGACGCCGGCACTGGCCCAGTCGTCTGATGCCGACAGCGCAGCCGATACCGGCACTATCGTCGTAACCGCGACGCGCCGCGAAATGACGATCGACAAGGTGCCGCTGAAGATCGATGCGTTCAGCCAGACGCAGATGGATCAGCGCGGCGTGCGCTCGATCGACGATCTTGCCCGTTTTACACCGGGGCTTCTTTTCACCAATACCGGCGGTGTTTCGGGTAATACCAGCAACAGCATCTCGATCCGGGGTATTTCCTCCGACGTTGGCGCGTCGACGACCGCCATCTACGTCGATGAAACGCCAATCCAGATCCGCAGCATTGGCTATTTCGGCGGCAACGTGTTCCCCAAAGTGTTCGATCTCGAACGCGTAGAGGTGCTGAAGGGGCCGCAGGGAACGCTGTTCGGTGCCGGCGCCGAAGGCGGCGCGGTGCGCTTCATTACGCCCGCCCCCAGCCTTGACGGCATTTCCGCCTATGGCCGCGCCGAAGTGGCAACGACCGAAAACGGCGCGCCGTCCTACGAAGTGGGGGCCGCATTCGGCGCCCCGCTTGCCAAGGATCTTGTCGGCCTGCGGCTCAGCATCTCGCAGCGGCGCGACGGCGGGTATATCGATCATATCGATGCCACCACCGGCGATGTTCTCGGCAAGAACGTGAACTGGGAGCGCACGACCGTCGTGCGCGGCGCGCTCGCCATTAAGCCGGTTCCAGAGCTGACGATCACGCCGTCCCTGTTCTATCAGAAGCAGTACCAGCCCGAACGCAGCCAGTACTGGGAGCAGTACAGCGATTACAGCGATGCCGATTACCGCTCCGGCTATACAATCGCCGAACCACGCCGCGATCGCTTCTATCTGCCCGCGCTCAAGCTGCAGTATGACGGTGACAAGGTCATGGTGGTCTCGAACACCTCGTGGTTCGACCGCCGCCAGGTGGTGACGCTGGATTACACGTCGTATCTGCGGGCGATCCGCACGGGTGATCCGGTCACGCCGGTTTCAACCTTGCGTCCCTCCGCAGCGACGGTTGTGACCGCGCAGGCCAACTTCACGCAGGAACTGCGCTTGCAGTCCAAACCCGGTGGGCCGCTCGACTGGGTGGTGGGCTTCTACTATTCGAACCAGCGCCAAACCTCGGACAACAAGACGACGTCGTCCAATCCAGCGGCGGCCGCGGATGCCTACAGCTACATCGATCTTGTCCATTCGAAAGACGAGCAGATCGCCGGCTTCGCCAATCTCGACTACCACGCCACGGAAAAGCTGACCCTCAGCGCCGGCCTGCGCGTCTCGCAAATGAAGTTTGCCTTTACCGATGCCGCTGATGGTCCGGTCAACGGTGGCCCCAGCTTCGTCGAAGGCAAGACCAAGGAAACCCCGGTCACGCCCAAATTCGGTGTGGCTTACCAAGCCAATCCGCACACCCTCTATTATGCCAACGCCGCCAAAGGCTTCCGCCAGGGCGGTGCGCAGGGACCGGTTCCGGCAGATTACTGCGCGGCAGATCTCGCTTCGCTGGGCATCGAGACGAGCCCGCGCCAGTACAAGTCGGATAGCGTTTGGAGCTTCGACGGCGGCGTGAAGGGCAGCGCGCTCGGCGGCGCGGCGCACTTTGACGTCAATGCCTACTGGATCAAGTGGAGCAATATCCAGCAGCCGGTGAACCTGCCCAATTGCGGCTTCCAGTACATCGAGAACCTGGGCAAGGCCAACAGCCGCGGCGTGGACGTGGTTGTCGATTTCAAGCTGGCGCCGGGCGTGAGCGTGGGCGGCAACGTCGGTTTCAACCGCACGACTTATGCCGAGGATGTCGAAGGCAGCGGCGGTTCGCTGCTTGCGGCGAAGGGTGCGCGCATCGGCGGTCCGCAGTGGACCGGCGCGGCGTGGGGCCAGTTCGATTATCCGCTGAGCAACGACGTGGATGGCTATTTCCGGGCGGACGCCACGTTCCGCAGTCGCGGGCCGGCGCTCGATCCCGATACCTTCAGTTATGATGCGGGCCTGACGCCGACGGAGTCCAGTGTGCTGGTTTCGGCGCGGTTGGGCGCGAAGGTGGCGAATGTCGATGTGTCGGTCTTCGCGAACAACATCTTCAACGACAACAAGCCGCTTTCGCGTACGCACGATCTGGCCGGTTCGCCGCTCTACTACGGCTATGTGAACCGTCCGCGCACCTTTGGTCTGACCTTGACCTACCGCCAGTAACCGCCACGCAACGGGACGAAGCCACGATGAGCAGAACAGTGACGGGACAAGACGTTACCCGCCGTGGCTTCGTTGCCGGCGCGGCAGGGCTGGCATTTGCCGGTTCGGCGGCCGGTAGTGCATTGGCGAGGGAGGCGCGTTCTTCGCCGGTGGTGCAAACGACCTCGGGGCCTGTCGAAGGGGAAGTTTTGCCCACCTCCGGCATAAGCCGCTGGCTGGGCATTCCCTATGCCAAGGCACCCGTAGGCGCCTTGCGTTGGCGGCCGCCGCAGCCGGTCCCGCCGTGGACTGGAGCCCGGCGGACGACGGCTTTTTCGGCAAGCCCCTGGGCGCCGCGAACAGAGGGGAAGACCGTCTTCAATTTCCATGCCGTCGGCCGCATGGACGAGGACTGCCTTTCGGTGAACGTCTGGGCTCCTGCAGACGCAGGTGACAAGCCAAGGCCGGTCATGGTCTGGATCTATGGCGGCGCTTTCGTCGCGGGGACGAGCGACAACCCGCTTTACGACGGGGAAGCGCTGGCCGGAGAGGGCGTGGTCTTCGTTTCGATCAACTACCGCGTCGGTATTCTAGGCTTCTTCTCCCACCCGGAACTGGCGGCGGAGTCCGGGGACGGCATTTCCGGCAATTATGGCCTGATGGACCAGATCGCCGCGCTGCGCTGGGTGCGCGATAATATCGCTGCGTTTGGGGGTGACCCCGGCAACGTCACCATTCTTGGGCAGTCGGCCGGGGCGTTCAGTGTGGGGTTCCACCTCGTCATGCCGGCTTCGCGCGGACTGTTCCATCGCGGCATCGCCCAGAGCGGCGCGCCCATGGGAGAGCCATCGAGCTATATCCTGCTGGGCGAGCGCGCGCCGATGGAGCAGGCGGGGCTCGATTTCGCAAAGGAAGTCGGTGCTGTCAGCCTTGCGGATTTGCGGACCATGGCGCCCGATGCACTGGTCGCGGCCAATGCGGCGGCCTGGCGGTTCTATCCCCAGATCGACGGCCACTTCGTGCCGGAACATCCCTTCGCCATGGTCATGGCCGGAAACCACGCTGCCGTGCCGGTGATCGTCGGGCGCAACCGCGATGAGGGTTCTATGTTCCCGCCGCTGGGCGGGGGCACCGTTAGCGGCCTGCGCGAGGAAATCGGCGCCGAGTATCGGGATCAGATCTCCGAGGCGTTGCGGTTCTTCGATGCGGCGGACGATGCCTCAGCTGCGAAGCAGGGGCACGCCGCGATGGGGGATATCATCTTCAACTGGAATGCTGCCGCTCTGGCGGCAGCCCTTGCCCATTCCGCGCGCGCGCCGGTCTATTCGTACCAGTGGAGCTATGCAGGCGCAGTGCCGGCGGGTGCGGTGTTCGACGAAGGGACCGGCGCAAAGTTGGGTGCCTTCCACGGTTCGGAGATCGGATTTGCCCTGCGCACGCAAGGAGCTCGCGGCTATGGCATGGCTTCTGGGCAGCGCGACCTGATGGATCGTATGAGCGGCTGGTGGACCAGCTTCGCGCGAACCGGAGATCCCAACGGCAGCAGTGCCGGTCCAACCGGTCACTGGCCGCGCTACGTGCCGGGGCAGGAAACCGTCTGGCATATCGACGGCGCTGGTCGGGACGGCGCGAGAGCCGGCCCGGTGCCCGATCGCGAGAGGCTTGAAGTTCTGGGCCGGGCGATGAAAAACACTATCGTGGAGCGGGCCTGAGGTGGCATCGATCGTCGGCGATCCCGTGGAGACAGGCATGCAGAATCAGGCGGATAGCGCCTATCCGACGTTGGCAGTGGCGGAGATGGGCTGGCTGGCCATCGTTCTGGTCTACGTCAGCACGGTCGCCAGCATGGCGATGGTCGGCGTAGCTGCCGCGCTCACCATCGATCTTGGCGCGGCCATGCATGTGCCCCGGCACGAGGTTGGCCTTGCCCTGTCGATGTTCTCGCTGCCGTCCGCTTTGGGGGCCGTGTTCTGCGGCGGGCTTGTCGACCGCTGGGGTGCGCGCAGGATTATGATCGGCTCGGCGGTTCTAGGTGCAATCGCAGCGCTCGTCGTCGTGCTTGGCGGCGGTTTCGCGATGCTTACGCTGGCTTTGGCCGTGGCGGGAATCGGCTTTACCGGCATCAGCGTGGCGGCGCCGGCGCTGCTGGTCAGCGCGACAACCGGACACAGGCAGGTTCGCGCAATGTCGTTGTGGTCGACTTATGCGCCGACCGGCTTTGCGGTGGGACTGTTGCTGGCGGCGCCGTTTGCTGGGACAGGGCATTGGCAACCCGCTTTCCTTGCCTATGGCGCATTGATGCTCATCCTCGCCCTTGCGTCGTTTCGGCTACCCGCCGTTCGCACGGCGGGAGCGATGCCCTGGCGCGAACAATTGGGTAGCTTTGCAGGCGTGTTCCGCGAAGCCGGGATCGTACGGCTGGCGTGTGCGGTCTCGGTACCCTCGGCGCTATCTTATGGTACCAGCCTGATTGCGCCGGCCTATCTTGCCGAAGTGCATGGCACCTCTCTGGCAGCTTCGGCAACGGTCGTGGCAGCGGTGAAAGGCGTGGCGATGATCGTTTGCGGCCTGGTCACGGGGGCGATGCTGACCCGTCGGTTCGATCGCCGTTTGCTTTTCGTGATGCTGGCATTGCTGGGCGTAGCGGCTCAGTTCATTGTCTTCTGGCCAGGCTCAGGGTTCGTGGGCGCCACGGTGGGGCTGTTCGGCTGGTTGGTCGCTTTCAGCGGCATGGGCGCGGTGGCTATGGCGCAGCTTTCTCAGGTCCTGCGCGATCCGTCGCAAAGCGGGGCGGCGTCGGGGCTGGTCGGACAGGCGATCTCGGTCCTGTCGTTCCTGGCGCCCTCGATCTACTTCGGCATGAGTGGCTGGAGCGGCTTCGTGCTGCTGGCTGGACTGGGACTCTTGCTGGCGACACTGGCCTTGCCGGTCAAGCGCCGGGCTGCGATAGCCGTGTGATGTTGCGATGACCGATGTAAAACGTCTCTTCGTGCTGCTCTGCGGCTACGAGATCCTCCCCAAGACGATCTCCACCCGGAACCGCGGCGCGCGGTTCATGCTGAGCGAACCGGTCTGCGCTTATCTGCTGGATACGGCGCAGGGCTGGGTTCTGCTCGATGCGGGCCTCAATCCGGACAATATCGAGGATCCGGCGCGGCGCGAGGCTTGCTTTACGCGCCATGGCATGACCGCTCCGATCGTGCGTGCGGCACACCGCATGGAGACACAACTCGCGCAGATCGGCATCGACTTTGCCGACATCGGCTGGGTGATCCTCTCGCACCTTCATTTCGACCATTGCGGCTATCTTGACCGCCTTGGCCATGCCCGCGTCAGCATCCAGCGCGCCGAGCATGCCTTGGCGTTCGGCGATGACCCGGGGATGGCCTATATCCGTTCCGACTATGCGATCGACGGGCTGGACTGGGACCTGCGCGATGGCGACTGGGAGGCAATGCCGGGGCTATCGCTCCTCGACACGCGCGGACATACGGCTGGCCATCAATCGGCGTTGATCGAATTGCCGGATCACGGTGCGCTTCTGCTACCGTTCGATGCCGGCGATCTGGCCGAGAATTTCGACGATGAGGTCCTGCCGGGCGAGAGCTGCGATGATGCAGCCGCGCTTGCCGCCATTCGCCGCCTGAAAGCACTGCGGGAGGCACGCGCTGCCGACATGCTGTTGTTTCACGACCCCGTCGCTATCCAGCACATGCGTTTGGCGCCGGACTATTATGCGTGAACGGATGCCCGATCCCGGCCTTTGGTGACCGGTCTTTTCCTATAGGAAAAGCCGCCAGCCTTCCAAAGTCAGCGTGTCGAAGGATGCATGTATGTCGACACAGGGCGGTTTTCCGCCGAATGCGGATCGTACGAGACCGACAGGACGCGCGCATTGTCTTCACTCAGCGAGATGTAGAGGTGTTTCATTCCGCTATCGAAGTAGGCGCTCTCTCCCTGATTGAGCTGGAAGGGCTTGTAATGCTCGGTATGGATCTCGATCGAGCCGGAAAGGACGTAGACGAATTCCTCGCCGTTGTGCTGGCTCCAGTGATCGAACTCCTCGATCGAACGGGCGCGAACGACCATTTCGAACGGGCTCATCGCCTTCTTGGAAATCTCGCTCGAATGGACCCGGTAATCGTATTGGTCGCTGGTGAAACTCTCGCCTTCGCCGTCGCGCGTCGTGGTCTTCCTGCCGGAAAGCTGGCTTTTCTCACCGGAAGAGACGATGTCCTCTATGCCGATGCCGAGGGCATCGCAGACGCGCTTCAGAATGTCGTAGGAAACGGAAATCTGGGCATTTTCGATTTTCGAAAGCGCGGAGACCGAAATGCCGGCGCGCCCGCTGATTTCAGCCAGCGTGGCACCGCTTTCGCGCCGGATCGCGCGAAGGCGCCGACCCATGGTTTGAGCATCGCTGTCTTGTTGAGTTCGCACCACGATCTATTCATCCATCCGGGGAAAATTTATTTCCTAAAAGCTCAATGCACTGGAATCGCATCCGGGCAAAGAGGCAATCGGCGTGTTTTTGCAGGATTCGGACGGGTTCGAACCCGCCGCGCAGCCTTCGGCATCAATTCTAACGTTGGAACATGAGGGGCAATCCCATGAAGAATTCGAAATATCTGCTGCTGCTGGCGGCCATGGCATCCAGCCCGGCCTTCGCGGCGGCCGAACCCAAGACCGACCCCAAGGCGGATCTTGCCCGCATCGCTGCCACGCTGGACCAGAACTATGCGCAGCTCGAAACGATGTACCAGGATATCCACTCGCACGCCGAAGTGGCCATGCACGAGACGCGCACGGCGGCATTGCTTGCCGCCAAGATGCGCAAGCTGGGTTTCATGGTGACCGAGAAGGTCGGTACCACCGGCGTGGTCGCCATCTACAAGAACGGCGATGGTCCGACGGTTCTGGTCCGTACCGAGCTGGACGGCCTGCCGATGGAGGAGAAGACCGGCCTGCCTTACGCCAGCCATTACAGTCAGGAGATCGACGGCAAGCTGACGCCGACGATGCACGCCTGCGGGCATGATGTGCACATGACCTGGTGGGTGGCGACCGCACAGGCGCTGCTGGCGATGAAGGACCGCTGGCACGGCACGCTTATGTTCGTCGGGCAGCCGGCAGAGGAAACCGTCAGCGGTGCCAAGGTGATGCTGGCGGACGGGTTGTTCTCACGCTTTCCCAAGCCCGATTACGGCTTTGCCGCCCATGTGACCCCCGACGAGGCTGGACTTGTGACCCTGAAGGAAGGGACCATCACTTCCGCGTCCGATCAGGTGCGGATCACCTTCAAGGGCAAGGGCGCGCACGGCTCCATGCCGGCAAACAGCATCGATCCCATCGTGATGGGCGGCCACTTCGTCAGCGATGTGCAGACCGTGCGCAGCCGCGAGGTAGACCCCGCCAAGTTCGGCGTCATCACGGTCGGCAGCTTCCACGCGGGAACCGTGCCGAACATCATCCCCGACGATGCGGTGCTGCAACTGACACTGCGTTCGCACGAACCGGATGTGCGCAAGCAATTGCTGGCCGGCGTCGACAAGACGGCCAAGGCCGTGGCGGACATGGCCGGCGCTCCGGCTCCGCAGGTGGATTATCTGTTCGGAACGGCGGCGGTGAATAACGATCCGAAATTGACCGAGAGCGTCGCAGGTTCGATCAAGGCGGCGATTGGCGACAGGGCGGTGCTTGTTCCGGCCTACGTTCCGGCGGATTCCGCCAGTGAGGACTATTCCGAATTCGTGAACGCAGGTGTGCCCTCGGTCTATATGAGCGTTGGAGGATACACCGCCGCAGCGCTGGCGAAGTTCAAGGCCGAGGGTAAGGCAACGCCGGTAAACCACTCTCCGTTGTTTGCGCCCGACCCGCGTGCCTCGATCAAGGCCGGTACAGAGGCGTTGACCTTGGCGGTTATTTCCATTGCTGGTCGCAATTGATCCTCCGCAAGGCAAGTGCGACTCGTGCAGAGTTGGCCAGACAGGCAGGATCAACCGTGGGGAGCGGCAAAGGTTCACCTCAGATGGCGAGGTCACTTTGATACGATGGATTTCGGTGAACGACCGGCGGCTTTCGAGGAACGCGTTGTGAACTGCGACCGTCTGCTTTGACGGCGCCAACGGACAGTAAGGCTTCCCCCTCCCAGCGTCCGCTATCGCCACTTCAGCGTTCCGAAGCGGACCGAGCACAATGTCCCATTGCCGGCCGTTCATCGTGGCTGATCTCTCGGTGAGCGAATGACCGCTTCGGAGATGCTCTCAGGAGGCGCTGAATGGCGGCTCTGTCGGCGCGAACGCGATAAGGCTCGAACTTAATCGTTACGAGAGGGAGGCGCGGAATCGATGGACAAACAAGACATGCGCCTAACTCCGCTCAGCTAATTTGCGCGCATAGAGTGCCGCGCCATATCCCGGCGCAAACCGAGGCTCGCTGGCTGCGAATCCCTGTGCGCGGACGATGCGCAAAAACTCCTCGCGGACCCGTGCTTCCCGGCTTAACACACCGCCCGACCACGAAAGCGGGACTGCCTCACCCTCAGGGAAGGCCAGCTCTGTGCGAAGGGCGAGCGCCATGTCCGCCAGTTCGTGCGCGGCCTTGTCGAGTATGACCTGCGCCGCATGGTCTCCGGCGGATGCTGCTTCGGAGACGAGCCCTGCGAGGCCCGCGATTTCGCTGCGTCCCATCCCTTCGGGCCCCATGATGCGTCTGCACAAATCCAGATCGTCTTCCAGCGAAAGCGCCGCGACCATCTTCTCATGAAGCGGGCCGCGCGGGGTGCGTCCGTCGCTCATCCGGGTGAACAACGAAAGGCCTTGGATGGCGATCCAGTACGCGGATCCCTCGTCGCTGAACACTTCGCCCCAGCCGCCGACCCGCGCCGCGCGGCTTTGGCGCTCACCATATCCGATCGAGCCGGTACCGGCGACGATGTTGATCCCGTCCTCGCCGCCGAACGATCCTGCCCAACCGCAGATCATGTCGTTGCCGACGGTGAAGCGCCCATGCCCGAGCACTTCTCCGCATGCCGCATGAAGGCGTGGATCGATGGCGCGATCCTCGCCATAGGCGGGCAGGCCGAAGAAGACATGGTCCATACCGTCGCGGGCAATGCCGATTGCCGCGCAGACTTGCGAGAGGCCGGCTTCCAGGCGCCGCACCACTTCATCGAAACCGACCTGCAAGTGATAGGTCGTGCCGGTCAATGCCGTGGCAAGTACCTGTCCGGTGCCATCGATGCAGACGAACTCGGTCTTGGTGCCGCCACCGTCGACGCCCAGAAAAATGCGCTGGTTCATGCGGGCTGTGCGTGAATCCGCACGCCCTGTACCACACGATTGACGGTGCCGCTGGCGTTCGGGCGATCCGGCGTCAGCCCCAATTCCAGCGAGACCGCAAGGCCGAACAACTGCGCGGGAACGATGAACGGGAACAGCAAGTCCGCGTCCGCTGCCTGCGTCAGACCCGGCACGGCAATCTCCGCCGCGTCGTCCGGATTGGCGGAAACCACCGTGATGGCGCCGCTGCGGCCATCGGCGCGCAGTTCGGCGATGATGTCGAGATCGTAGAGACGCGTCAGCGGGTCGTTGGAGACGAAGACCACCACCAGCGTCTGCGCATCGATGATCGTCTTGGGGCCGTGGCGGAAGCCGAGCGCGGTGTCGAACGCTGTGACGACCGCGCCGTCGCTCAGCTCCATCAGCTTCAGCGCAGCCTCGCGCGCCAGCCCCTTGAACGGCCCGCTGCCGAGATAGACCACCCGGCGGAAACCGCGCGCGGCGAGGTCTGCGACCACCGGCAGGCTGCGCGCATGCGTTTCGGCCACGGCGGATGCGATCGCTTCGATGCGGCCATCCAACGCATGAATGCCGCTCAGGATCGAAAGCGCAGCGAACATCATCGCGCTGAAGCTGGACGTCATGGCAAAGCCGCGGTCGTGCGTCGCCTCGGGCAGCACGACAACGTGCGCGTTGCCTCCATCGCGGCGCGCCAGATCACCTTCGACGTTGCAAGTGATGACGAGGTGATAGGCATCGTCGACATGGGCATCGACCAGATCGGCAGCGGCGACGCTTTCCGGGCTGCTGCCCGAACGGCCGAACGAGACCAGCAGCGTCGGTTCCTGTCGGCGCAAATACAGCGCCGGCGAGCTGACGATGTCGGTCGTTGCGATTGCTTCCACCGATCGGCCCAGCAGGCCCGAAAGCCACGGCGCAAGGCACTCGCCGATGAAGGCTGAGGTGCCCGCGCCGGTCAGCACGATCCTGACACCGGGATTGGCGAGCAGCGGCGAGACGAAGGCCTCGATCGCTGCCTTCTGGGCGTTCAGGATCGCCTGCGTGGCGCGCAGCGTCTCAGGCTGCTGCGCGATTTCGCGGCGAGTCCAGGGTTCGGCGTCGTTACCCGGCGTTCCGGGAACAAGCGGGGCGTCAGGCATCGGGGTGGCAAGCTCCATGATAAGCTTCGAGAGTGGCGGCAATGTGCGCCAGGACAAGTTCGGCCGGATCCAGCGTGGCGGCGCCACTGCGCACTGCGGCATAAGCGAGCGGCAGATACTGGCTCACCAGCGGCAGGGACGGCGGCACGCTGCGCAAGTTGGCGAAAAGCTGCTTTTGCGCGGCAAGGATCTGCTCGTCGGGCCAGTAGTAGCGAATGCGGTCGGACAGGCTGTACTGCAATTGCAGGTTTAGCGCCGCGCCTTCCGCATGGTAATATTTGCGCCAGTTGCCGGGTTCTGCGCGCATGCGTTCGAGCGCGACTTGGCGCAAGCCGGCGCGCTCGTCGGCGGGGATAGTCTCCGCCTCGATCGCATCGAGCGCCCAGAGCGCCTCACGCAGCGCGAACGTCACGCCCGGACCTACCTTGAGCACCGCGAAGTGATCGCGCACCAGCGCGGAGAGGGCATCGGCGGTCTGGTAATCGGTGGAATGCGCCTCATAGACGAGGCCGGCAATCGGTTCGATCGCGCGGCTGAGCGCTGCGGCGCGCTCGGGGCGATAGTCGACGACCTTGTCGTGATCGAATTCGACGCCGGGCTGAACGACGGTGGCGATCACGCGATCCCATGCGGTGGAGAGGCCGGCCTCTGCGAACAGGGTGCGGTGCATCTCGACGGTGGCGATAGCGTCTGCCGGATCGGTGACGGCCAGTTCCTCAAGATCCTCGGCAGCGCCGCCCGGAACCGGAACTTCGGTGCCGATGACATAGACCGGTGCGTCGGTGGCTCCGGTCTCGCTATTGGGTTCGAAGGCGTCTTCTGCCGCGCGGCACAGACGTGCGGCGCGTTCGGCGATCGTGCGTTCGGGCAACGGCACCGGATCGTCTGCGCAGCTCATCGAGCAGTCGAGATGAATCTTGCCGAAACCGGCGCGCACGTAGGCCGCAACCATGACTTCGGCACGCTCCATGGCCTCGGCAGCGGGAAGCGCGGTCCACGGATTGGGTCCCAGATGATCGCCGCCCAGCGCCAGACGATCGAGCGGGAAGCCGACGCGCCCCGCGATTTCGCGCACGAAGTCGCGGTAATCGGCGGGCGTCATTCCGGTGTAGCCGCCTTCTTGGTTCACCTGATTGCAGGTCGCCTCGATCAGGAGAACTTCCTGGCCGGTTCCCAGAGCGTGGCGGAGCGCCGCCTCGATTGCCAGCGGATGCGCGCAACATACCGAAGTCACGCCGATGCGTTCGCCCGCCTTGTGCCGCAGCACGATATCTCGAATCGCTTTCACATCGCTTCCTTTCGCACTCAGGGCTAGCGCAGCGAAATCTAAAACGCAACTAAGCGAAACTAATCGAAACCATCATTCCGCAGGAATGGCGTCTTCATCTTCGGCGTCAGGTTCGATGGCGAGCAGTAGGGAGGCGAGCAGGGCCAAGCCGATGCCAAGGCTCTTCAGCGGGCCGGGCACGACGCCCAGCACGGCGAGCGACAGAAGCGCGGTGGCCAGCGGTGCCCCTGCGTTGGAGAGCGGCGCGACGATGATCGCTTTGCCGTAGCGGAAGGCAAAGACCAGCGTGAGCGCGCCGACCGCGTTGAGAACCTGTATCACGGCGGCCAGACCTGGACCGTCCCAGCCCCAGTTCACCGGGTGCGTGAAATCGGTCATCGCCCAGGCGGCGGGCATCAGTACGAGGGCGGAGATCGTCATGTAGACGAAGATGCTTTCCGCCGACATCACGTTGTTGGCGGCTTTCATGAAGTAGGCTTGCACGCCCCAGCACAGCATCACCACCATCGCCGGGATCAGCCAGGCTGCGGAGGCCGCGCCACCGCCGCCGGGCGCGAAGTCGAACGTGGGCAGCGCCAGCAGGGCCAGCACGATGCCCAGCGCGCCCAGCTTGCCGGTCCGTTCGCGCATCAGCGCGAAGGACAGCGCGATGGTCACCACCGGAGAGAGTGAGATGATCGGGAAGATCAGATAGGCCGGCCCACGCGCCACGGCGTAGAACAGCACCATCTGCCCGCCGGCCCCCAACAGGCCGACCGCCAGCCCATAGGCGATGGCGCGCGGTGTAACGTCCAGCGTCCAGCGAACGTGCGCCAGCACCACCAGAGCCGGCGGGATCATCGTCAGTGCCCAGACGCAATAGACCAGCGTTTCGGGAAATCCGTGCTGGGGCGAAAGGCCGGAGAAGGCCCCCCAGATACCCCAGAGCACTACGGTGACGAGAGCATTGACCAGCCAGGCCCGGTTCGACGGCGCAGCAAGGGCGTTCATGCCTTGCCTCCCTTGGCCGGAGCGGCGCGGACGAGCAGGAACCGCTCGAACTTGGCGGGGATCGTGTTCTGCTTTGCCGTGGCATTGCCCAGCGGCTGCCCGGTGAAGCCATCGGTCAAGCTATACCGTCCCGACCCAAGCCCGCGCAGGCTTATCGGCCCGTCCCACGTTTCGGCATAGAAGGCGTAGTGCAGCTCGCCATTCTTCGCGATCGCGTGGGCTTCCGGCTTGTCGAAGCCGATGTCGTACAGCCCGCCGAGGTAAGTGCCCTGGGCCAGCATGTTCTCACGGTAGAGATCGATCCACTTGCGCCAGAGCTTTTCCTTCTCGGCCGTGAGCTTGAACCCGCCGGGCGGCAGCGGCTCGGACGGTGTGGGCGTATCCTCCGGCCAAGTGAACTTGGTCGATGGGATAGCGCCGATGCCATAAGTCGAGGCGAAATCGTTGCCGGTCTCGGTCAGTTCGACATGGTCGCCCGAATAGGGGGCGGATGGCCCCATCAGCGCCTTGAACGTCTTGCCCTTCGATCGGACCTGCCAGGACGATGTCGGGTCCGAGGCGGGGGTGTTGTTCATCGCCGGGATGTTGTGGAAGGCAAAGCTGTCGCCGCAGGGGCAGATCTCGACGACCGCCTGCGGGTTGATCGCCATGACCTCGTCGTAGATCGCTTTCCAGAAATCCTGCAGCTTCTCGTACGATTCCTCGGGCCGCGCGTGGTTGTGTGCCGGGTTGTGGCAAGGGGCGACGCCGTTGAGGTGCTGGCCGTCCAGCTTGAGGCCATCGAAACCCCATTCGCCGATGATCGTGCGCACGACGCCGCGGAAATAGTCGATGGTGGGCTGGTAAGCGGGGCACAGCGTGAAGGCGTTCCACCAAGTAACATTCTGCGCCGCGCCGTCGCGATCCAGCAGCAGCATGTCGGCATGGTCGCGCAGCAGCGGGGTGCCGGGATCGGCCGCCAGCGGCGCCAGCCAGAGGCGCGGACGCATGCCATCCGCCTTTATGCGATCGGCGAATGCCTTCATGTCGGCGTCGCCGCGCGGGAAGCGGCTGCGGTCTACCCGCCAGTCACCGTCCGCGACCTGCCAGCCGTCATCGATCACAGCCCATTCGAAGCCGATTTCCTTCGCCTTGGGCAGTGCGCCATAGATCTGTTCGGGCGTGAACTTGCGCTCATAGCCCCAAGCACACCAGATCGCGCCATAGCTTGATTCCGGGATCGCCGGCGCCTTCAGGCCGCGATCGGCCATCAACTGGCGATAGGCGTCGAGCGGGCGGAAATGGTCGCCTTCATGTGCCATCACGAAAGCGCTCGGCAGCGCCAGCGAGGCGCCGGGGGCCAGCACTTCGCGCGCGTCACCGGTCATGCCGATGCGCGTGCCGCCGGGCTGCGCCGAAACGGGCAGGGCGATGAGGCGTGGCACTGTTTCCAGATGCCCGACGGCCAGCCCGACATCGCGGCGCCAGGCTACGGCAACCGGCGTTCCGCCGCCGTAGTCGGATCCATTCATGCCCATGAAGTTGCGCTGTTCGAAGCCGGGGCCGACTTTCTGCACCCAGTCGCGACGATCGGGATAGGATGCGCCCGCAAAACTCCAGGCGCCATCGGGGTGGTTTTGCAGGTCGTGCATGGCCAGGCGCCAGGCGGACAAGGGCAGGGGCTTGTCGCCGGTGTTGCGGTAGCGCACGTCATAGATGGCCAGGCCGGGGAAGCGATCGAGGAAGGTGATCGCGATCTCCTGCTCCAGCATACCGCCCGCCGTTGCGCGCAGGACATGGCGGCGCCCGCCGGAAACGGCGGATTCGCTTTGATCGAGCAGGACGAAGCGATCGAATGCGGCGCCTTCCAGCGGGAAAAGTGCTTCGGCGGCTGCCCAGGGCGTAATTTCACGGTCGCGGTGCAGCAGCCGGGAACGCATCGCGGCGTCGAACTCGATGGTCAGGGTGCCATCGGTCAGCCGCACGGTGGAGGCGGGCGCAGCCCAGACTTGCCCCGACAGCAACGGCCCGCTCGCGGCGGCAAACGTGGCACCGGCCATCAGCCGGGCAAGGGCCGCGCGACGGGTAACGGGGCTCAACTGCATATCCACTCTCTCCTGATGGTGTGCACGTCCGGTTCGAGCCGGAACGGCCCCACGAGAAAAAGCTTGCACCAGCGCAACCCCGCATGCAAACCAAAAACGCAATTTATGAATGCGTTTTCTTTCGTTTTCGTGTGAAGAGGGCACAATCTTGCATAAAATGGTGAAATGGACGCTCCTTGCGGGTATCGCGCTGGCAAGCGAAGCCGGTGTTTCGGCCTCTGCCGAGCGCCACTACCGCGAAGCGGATTTCGCGCAGGTCGCCAAGTTCGATGCGCATGTCCATGCCAACGTCGACGATCCGCGTTTCCTTGATCTGGCGCGGCGCGATGGGTTCGAACTGCTGTCGATCAATGTCGATTACCCCGATTTTCCGCCACTTGCCCAGCAAGCGGCGATTGCCGGGTCGATGCGCAAGGCGGATCCGAAGGTGTTCCATTTCGCCACGACCTTTCCGATGGAGGGGTTCGGAACGCCCGGCTGGACCGAGCGTACCAACGCCCTGATCGATGCGGCCGTGGCACGCGGGGCCTTGGCTGTGAAGGTTTGGAAGAACATCGGCATGGTAGCCCGGGACGCCGATGGCAAGCGGGTATTCCTGGACGATCCGCGCTTCGATGGCGTCATCGCGCATCTCGAAGAGCGCGGAATTCCGCTCATCGCGCATCAGGCCGAGCCCAAGAACTGCTGGCTTCCGCTCGATCAAATGACGACCGACAACGACCGCAGCTACTTCCGCGAGCATCCCGAGTACTACATGTACCTCCATCCGGAGGAGCCGAGCTATGAGGCGCTGATGGCGGCGCGCGAACGGTTCGTGACGCGGCATCCGACGCTGGCGTTCGACGGGGCGCACATGGCCAGTCTGGAGTGGAGCGTCGACGAGCTGGCGCGGTTCTTCGATGCCCATCCCAAGGCCGTGGTGGATCTGGCTGCGCGGTTGTCCAATCTTCAGGTCCAGTCCAACGCGGATGTCGCCAAAGTGCGGGCCTTTTTCATCAAGTATCAGGACCGCATCCTCTACGGCACGGACCTGACCGATAGCCCGCCCGACCCGGCCGCGCGTGCCCAGAACCCACCGGCGACTGACGATTTTCCGGGAGAGGTGGACAAAGTCTGGCGGGCCGACTGGCGCTATCTGGCGACGCCGCTGAGCCAGCGCGTCGATGCGATCAATGCCGATGCGGTGGGGCTGAACCTACCCAGCGACGTGATCGACAAGATCTACTGGAAGAACGCCAGAAAATTCTTCCAGATCAAAGCCTAAAACGCGTCGAGAGGAACCGCCGCCCCTTCTTGCGAGGGGGCGGCGCTTGTCGGCACCTAACGGCACCTAACCATACCCTAACGCTACCTGAAGTGCGCCAAAGCGCTCACGCGCGGTGGAGGCGGAAGCCCAGGCGATCGGCGGCGGATTGCACCGCGTCTTCGTCGGTCGCATCGGTGACGAGGTCGTCGATCTCTTCCACATTGAGGATGCGGTGCAGGCAGACTTTGCCGAATTTCGAACGATCGGTCACCGCGATGACCTGTCGCGCTGCTTTCGCCATCTTTCGGTTCAGCATCGCTTCGGGTTCGTAATGCGTGGTGATGCCGCGCTCGAAATCGAAACCGTCCACGCCGAGGAACAGCTTGTCTACGTGCAGGTCGCTGAGCGCGCTTTCGGTTTGCGCGCCATAGAAGGCGCGGTTGCGGCGCCGCAGTGCGCCGCCCAGCATGACCACGCGGATGTGCTCCTTACGGGCCAGCGCGCACAGGATGTCGAGATCGTTGGTGAGGACGGTGATTTCCTCATCATCCGGCAGATGATGGGCGATCTGCAGCGTCGTGGTGCCGGAATCGAGTACCACCGAATCGCCGGGCCGAACCATGGCCGCCGCCATAGCGCCGATCCGCGACTTGGCATCGGGATTGGCCGCGCGTTTAGTCTCCAGCGGCGGCTCGGCGACTACATTGACGGCGTCGGCAGATATGGCCCCGCCGTAGGAGCGTTCGGCAACGCCCTTCCTCGCAAGGAAATGAAGGTCCTTGCGGATCGTTTGCATCGATACGCCATAGCGTTCGGAAAGATCCGTGACCTGCACGCTGCCGCGCTCCCGCACGAGTGCGCTGATTTCCTGCCGTCTGCGGCTCGTGTCCCGGGTAGCAACCATCAAATTCTCCTGCCAGACACTGCATTATCAGCGCCGAAGCGCGGCGACAAACATTAAGATATGTTTCGTTTCGTTTCTGTTTGACAGATATCGAACAACCAAGTTACCAAAACGAAATATAGTACGCCATGCCGACGGGAATCACGCGATACCCCGGAGCGGACTACGGCGACATGACAAGGGGTATGGAAACATGACGGGACGTATCACCTGGCGCCACCCAGCGCTTGCCGGAGCCAGCACCATAGCGCTGCTCGCCGCCTCTCAAGCTCAGGCGCAAGATGGCGGGCCGAACGCCGCTGCCCCTGATGCGGCCACACTTTCCGATAGCGCGCAGGCCGCCGCAGATGCCGCCACTGCCGAGGCGATCGTGGTGCGCGGCGTACGTGGCAGCCTGCTGCGTTCGATCCAGGCCAAGCGCAATGCCGATACCATCGTCGATGCCATCTCATCGGAAGAACTGGGCAAGTTTCCCAATCGCAACGTTGCCGAGGCGCTTGCCAACATCCCCGGCGTCACCGTCGGTCGTGATGGACGCGGGGAAGGGCGCTCGATCACGATCCGCGGCCTTGGCGAGAATTTTGCCATCACCACGCTCAACGGTCGAATCCTCCCGACCGACGGGCCGGACCGCTCTTTTGCATTCGATGTCCTCCCCTCCGAGATCATCTCGGGCGCCGAAGTGCAGAAGGCGGTCCGTGCGTCCGAACTGGAAGGCAGTATCGGCGGTAATGTCGATCTGCGTACCGCCCGTCCTCTCGATCGTCCCGGCCTCCATGCTTCTGGCGCAGTGGAAGGCCAGTACAACGATCTGGCGGACAAGGGGGGCTACAAGGTCAGCGGCGTCGTCAGCACTACTTTCGCCGATGACACGATGGGCCTGATGTTCGGCGTCAGCTACAACAAGTACAAGTTCCGTACCGACAATCTTGGCGAATACTCGCTGGCCGACGGTACGGAGGCGGCTTACGGCATCGATTTCAATCGCGACGGCCGCGTCGATCCCGATGAGAATGGACCGGCCTACATCTGGCCGGACTACTACAGCGTTGGCACCGTGGTCGGTCAGCGCGAGCGCATCGGTTCGGCCGGATCGTTCCAGTGGAAGCCGTCCAGCGCGTTCGAACTGACGATCGACGGCCTCTACAGCCGCTTCGATGTCAAACAGCACAACTACCGCTCTTCGAACTACCTCAATCCACTGGGGGACGATGGTTCGCCGCGATGGGATCCGGATTCGATCAGCGTCGACAAGAACAACGTCGTCACCGGCTTTTCCATTAACGACTATACCGCCGAGGTGCTGACCACCGATGAGCCGCGCAAGAGCCAGACATGGCAGATCGGCGCCCACATCGACTGGACGGCAAGCGATCGCCTGAAGTTCGCCTTCGACGGCTACGTTGGCAAGGCGCGGGACAATACCGGCGGCCAGAACCGCTTCGTGGTGGCGGGCATCACCGGCGCCTCGGCCGATTTCGCGACGCGCAAAGGCGGGCTGCCGGATCTGGACATCACCATCCCCGGCGGCCGCACACTGGATGAGGCCACCAACGACGATTTCCGCGCCCACTATATCGGCATCCAGGGCCAGAACATCTCCGACCGTACGGAGGGCCTGAAGGGTGACGGCACCTTCGATGTGGACAGCGGCATATTCAAGTCGATCCAGTTCGGCGCGGCCTATACCAACCGCAAGAAGACCGTGGCGACGATCGACAACCAGTATACCAGTTCCTGCAACTTCTGCGGATATCCCTTTACCTTCGGGCAACTCGGCGCGGATGTGGTGCAGCCGGGCAGCGGTTCGATTCTTGGCAAGCTGGAGGGCGATTTCCCGCGCAATTTCCCGCGCTTCGATATCGACACCTACCTTTCCGCACTTTCCCGTGCGGAGAACAATCCGGCGATCCTCAACCCAAACAGCTGCCTGGACGATACTGGCGCAACGATCCCGGGTTGTACGCTCTCCCCCTATCCCACGGGCTATGCGACGCAGGTGATCGAGGAAGACCTGCCCGCCTCCTATCGCATCAAGGAGCGGACCTGGGCAGGTTACCTGATGGCCAATCTGGAGGGTGAACGCTGGCGCGCGGACCTGGGCGTGCGTCTGGTTGCCACCAAGGTTTCCTCGGTCGGCTATGGCGCCAGCATCGCCAGCATCATCCCGCGCGCGGGCACGCAGGACAACGCGGTTACCTTCAACCCTGTAGAGCCGATCAATGGCGGCGGCGACTATGTGCGCCTGCTGCCGGCGGCCAACTTCTCCTACGACCTGGCGGACGGGCTGCGCCTGCGTCTGGCCGCATCGCAGGCGATCTCGCGCCCCAGCTTCGGGGAACTCTCCCCCGCGAAGGACGCCACTTCGGCGCAGTCCGGCACCTACATCATCTATGATGCGGGCAACCCGAACCTGAAGCCGACCGAGGCCAACCAGCTTGACGTCAGCCTGGAATACTATCCGACCAACCGCCTCGCGCTGACGGCGGCGGCGTTCTACAAGCATATCACCAACTTCGTCTCGACAGTGCCGGTGGACGTGCAGATCACGCCGACCAGCCAGCCGGCAAACCAGCCGCAGAGCTATTCTTTCGTCGAATATCAGGTGATGAACGGCGACAGTGCGAACGTCTACGGGCTGGAAGTGGGCGGTCAATACTTCCTCGACAACGGTTTCGGCATCCAGGCGAACCTGACTTACAACCATTCGCGCGCGAAGACCGGTGGGCTCGTCACCGACCTGCCCGGCGCGATTCCTTTCTCGGCCAATGCCAAGCTGTTTTACGAAAACCACGGCATCGGCGCGCAAGTGTCGTACAGCTATACGTCGCGCTACACTTACGCGCAGGCAGGCAGTCTTTCCTACCTGCCGGTGGAGGAAGATCCCTATCACGAGGTATCCGCCAGCATTTCCTACGATGTGACCGATAACGTCTCGGTCTATGTGCAGGGATCGAACCTGCTGGGATCGGCAATCAAGCGGTTCAACGAATACAGCAACCTGCCCAACTTTTATGAATACTCGGGCCGTTCGTTCTTCTTCGGCGTGCGCGCGCGCCTCTGACGCTTTCCGAAAGGGGCGTTCGATTTCGGCCGCGCGATGCAGTTCGTCCGCCTGAGATGATCGCCCCACTCAGGCATCGACCTGGCGTGCACTTACCCGCGAGAATTTGCATCTTAGTGGATTTTCGTCGAAATTCGTTACAGTTGACTGCATAAACGAAAGTTTGACATCGGCGAAAGCTTTTACTCGTCCAGTGGGAGTTATGTTGGCGATGCCAGATGAGGCGGGCAGCTGTTTTCGCGTTTTGCGTTAACGAAGGACAAGTTTCGAGGAAGGGGGTTGGCCTCCACTACTGCAGCTTTGTCGGCGGACTTCCTCGGCGGGGTAGGGCGGGATTGGCAGTTCGCGAACCTGCGAGAATCTCGCCTATCGAGGTACTCATGGCTGAACAACTTCAGACTGTTTGACTGCGGCAAAGCGGATGCCACGCCGAGATGCGGTGGTGCAGATACCCCTTGCACAAGGAATAGGGCGGCATGCCGCTTAGGGATGACCTGCCGTCCTATTCGCACAGCGCAGTCTTAGGCGTTCAACCTGTCCTTGATGGCCTTGGCCGGGGCGAACGTCAGCTTCTTCGAAGCTGCGATCTGGATGGTCTCGCCCGTCGAAGGATTGCGACCTTCGCGAGCTGCAGAGTCCTTCACTTTGAACTTTCCAAAGCCGTTCAACGAAATTTCCTCGCCCGCAGTCGCTGCTTCGGCAATCGCTGCGAAAATCGCATCTACAGCCTTCTTTGCATCAACCTTCGTGACGCCAGCTTCCGCACCCAGCTTGTCGGCGAGGTCCGAATTGTTCATGGTCGTATTCTCCTGCTGTGGTGAGTGAATTCTGCGGAGAGAATTATAGCGAGCTACAAAGGTGAGCAATGACATCCTGCCAACGCTTGTGTACAGTTCACCCGCGCTTTCTGGCTCGGCACAGCCTCACTGCGTATCATGATCGCTAGATCGCGGCAGTAAGCGAATGTCGGGATGGGCTAAATCCAGCCCCCGGTACCATCTGAACGCTGCAAGGTCGCATCGAGCGCGGTCTGGAATATCTCGAAGTCGATCAGGTCATCCAGCTTTACCAGTGGATCGCCCACCGCTGACAAGGCTGCATGCCGCTCATCGTGTTCCAAAAAGCCGCGCTGCGCCGCCAATTCAACCCTCCATCGTTCATCTCGATGGAATCATAATCCCGCGCTCACGGGAATAGGTAGGGCAGGGTGTCCAATTGGCACCACCCGTACTTCCATAAGCATTCATGACAAATGCTGAAACTCGTCAGGTTTCCATTGAACTCGATCGTGAAACATGTCAGCGCTGATCGGCTTGAGTATCCGGGGGCGGCTTTATGAATATCGTGTGTAGTGATCGGAGTGCTTTGCTTGCGATGTTTCGCGCGCAGCGCATCCGCCGACAGCGCCTTCTTGACGGCTAGTTAGCCGCTCACATCGCATTTTTCGGAATGCGTCACCCATGCTCAGGCAGATGCGACCACGTGTCTGAGCGATCCTATCGTGGTTTGCTCGGCTTGGCGGATGGGCAGTCCTCGTTATCATGTATCTTCGTATGTACGGCAAACTTGCGTTTGCCACAGTTCTGCTCGTGCCATTCCAGGGGCTCCATGCGGCTTCCGGGACGGACGAGCGCGCGTCCATCGCTTCGGCGGGATCCGACTTGCCAGTAACGGCCGACGCCATGGCGACAGGTGAGCAGGAACCCGACGACAGTCTCGCGGCGGCCATCGTCCAGGCTTATGTCTCCAATCCATCACTTGCTGCAGCCCGCTACGATCTGCGCGCAACCGATGACGAACTCGGCCTCGCACTCGCCCGGGCACGGACCACCATCGATCTTCAGGTTTCGGGTCAATATGACCTGACGCTGCCGGGGCGTACGACGCAGGCCTCTCGACCCCTCGTCGACCGGCTCAACGATCCCAACATCGAGCGCAACAGCCTCGCCTCCAGCCTGATTGCCGAGCAACCTCTCTATACCGGAGGGCGGGTCAGCAGCGCCGTCGCCGGGGCTCGCGCGAGCATTGACGCGGGGAGAGAGGCCTTGCGCGGCGACGAAGGCGACATGCTGGTCAACCTGATCGCGGCGTACAGCGATGTGCGCCGAAACAACCGGGTCGTCGCCATCCGCAGGACCAACGTTGAAGTCCTCGGCAAGATGCTTGACGAGGTCGCTGCAAGGCGCGAGGCGGGTGAACTGACCCGCACCGATATCGCGCAGGCAGAAACCCAGCTTCAGGCGGCACAGGTCCAGCTTGACGGAGCATTTGCCGAGCTTGAATCCAGTCGCGCGACGTTTGCTGCTATCGTCGGGAGAGAGCCAGGTATCCTTGCGAAGCCTCCCGCGCTGCCGGGGTTGCCGCAGACGATCGATGACGCCTTCGCGGGCGCGGAAGAGTTTAATCCGGACCTTAAGCAAGCGATAGCACAGGATAAAGCGTCGGAGGCGCAGATCGCCGCAGCCAAAGCCGAAGGCCGACCCAGCCTGTCGCTGCAGGGCGTGGCCGGTACGAACGGCGAGGCCGTGCCATTCCACCGCCGCGACCAGGACGTGACTTTCACCGGGCGCGCCACACTGACCATCCCGTTGATCGCCGGGGGGCGTATACGCTCCATGGTGGCTCAGGCCCAAAACCGCGAAAGCGCCGATCGCCTGCGCATCATCGCAACCCGGCGGCAGGTGGCGCAGACGATCATCAATGCGTGGAACCAGTGGATCACGGCCGAACGCAACGTCGCAACCCAGAATGTCCAGTTGAAGGCTGCGCGGGTCTATTATGACGGCACATTCGAAGAATACCGTGAGGGCCTGCGCTCGACCTTTGACGTGCTCTACGCCCAGAATTCCCTGCGCGAAACGGAAATCGCCGTCCTGACGAGCGAGCGTGACAGCTATGTCGCGCAGGCCTACCTGCTTCGACAACTCGGCCGGCTAGAGGCGGGGCGCCTGGTCCAGGGTGCCGCGACCTATGATCCCGTTGTCTATACCCGCAAGGCCGAGAACCGCAGCGGCGTACCATGGGGCGCCGCCGTGCGCGCCATAGACGGCATTGCCGCGCCCGGAGGCAAGTCCCAGCCACTCACAATGCCGGACCGCGCTGCGCCTGAACCCGGCCTCGCGCCTCCAACTTTTGCGCGCGAGCGCCCCCTCGCCACAAGCGCCCCCGCGACCCCTGACCTGACCCTCGCGGCGGGGGCCAACCGATGAATGATATGCATAATCCTGAGTTGGCAGACGCCACGCTTCCCCGAGATGATAGCGGCCTGTTCGCATTCGCGACTGTCCTCGCGCTCCACCGGATCGCGGTGGACCCGCAGCAGTTGCGCCATGGCCTGGGTCATGATCGTGCCATCGATGCTGACGATCTGAAGCGACTTGCCAAGCGGCAGGACGAAGTGCGGGCCAAGTCGCTGCGCGCCACCTTCGACAAGCTTCGTCAAATGCCGCTTCCAGCGCTCGCCAACGGTCCTGCAGGGTGGTTCGTGATTGCCCGCGCCGCTGAAGATGAAGTGCTGATCCAGCCACCGTGCCATGCAGTGGACGGCGTACAGCCGCAGATCATGAAGATCGACCGGGATGCACTGGAAGCCATGTGGTCGGGCGAGCTTCTGCTCCTCACGACCCGCGAGGGCGTGGGCGGTGTGAGCCGGGCTTTCGACGTCAGCTGGTTCATTCCCCAGATCGTCAAGTACCGCCGCCTGATCGGCGAGGTTCTGCTGGTCACGCTCGGGATAAACCTGCTCGGACTTGCATCACCGCTTTTCTTCCAGAACGTTATCGACAAGGTGCTTGTTCACAACACCCTCGATACGCTGACCATCCTGGTGATCGGGTTCGGCGTCGTGTCGGTCTGGGAAACCGCTTTCGGATGGCTGCGCACCCGCCTCTATTCCGAGACGAGCCAGAAGATCGACGTCGAACTGGGGGCCAAGCTCTTCCGGCACCTCCTCGGGCTCAACCTGTCGTACTTTGAGGCGCGGCGCGTTGGCGACATCGCCATGCGCGTGCGCCAGCTGGAAACGATCCGCGAGTTTCTCACCAACGCCTCGCTGACGGTCCTCATCGATCCGATCTTTACGGTCATCTTCCTGATCGTGATGTGGTTCTACTCGACCCAGCTATTTCTCATCACCGTTCTGACCATCCCCTGCTACATCGCCGTCGCCGTCTTCATCACGGGGCCGCTGCGCGCGCGGATCGAGGAGAAGTTCGAGCGCTCGGCAGCTAACAACGCCCTCCTCATCGAAAGCATCGGCGGGATCCAGACCGTCAAGGCCGGTGCCGTCGAACCGCAGTGGCAGGACCGCTGGGAGCGCCAGCTCGCCGGATACAGCTTCGCATCCCAGAAGGTCATCAATCTCGGGAATACCGGCAGCCAGCTGATCCAGCTGATCTCCAAGATCAACATGGTGCTGATCCTCTATTTCGGTGCCCGCGCGGTGATCGACAAGGACATGACGGTCGGCGCTCTCGTCGCCTTCAACATGTTCGCCCAGCGGGTGTCGGGTCCGGTCATCCGCATGGCTCAGCTTTGGCAGGACTTCCAGCAGGTTCGCATTGCCATCGAGCGTCTCGGCGACGTGCTGAACCAGCCCGTCGAGCCCGGCACGGGTAGCCGCGTCGCGCTGCCGCAGCTCAAAGGCGCCGTTGCCTTCGAGGGCGTCAAGTTCCGCTATGGTCTGGATGGTCCCTGGACGCTCGATGAAATCGATCTGATCGTGCCAGCAGGGTCTACGCTCGGAATTGTGGGTTCATCCGGTTCAGGCAAGTCCACTCTCACCAAGCTCCTTCAGCGCCTCTACGTACCGGCTGCCGGCCGGGTGACGATCGATGGTGTCGATATCGCCCAGATCGACCCGGCCTGGCTGCGACGCCAGATCGGTGTCGTGCTTCAGGAGAACCTGCTGTTCAGCCGAACGATCCGGGAGAATATCGCGCTCTCCAATCCGGCCATGCCGATCGAGAAGGTGATGGCGGCCGCAGAGCTTGCCGGCGCGCATGAATTCATCGTCAAACTGCCGCAAGGCTACGATACCCTTGTCGAGGAGCGCGGCACCAACCTGTCCGGCGGGCAGCGCCAGCGTCTGGCCATCGCACGCGCTCTGGTCAATCAGCCGCGCATCCTCATTCTCGACGAGGCCACCAGCGCTCTCGATGCCGAGAGCGAAGAGATTATTCAGTGTAATCTCAAGGCCATGGCGGCGGGGCGTACCGTGATCATCATTGCCCATCGTCTCTCCGCCGTCCGGCAATGCGATACCCTTATAGCTCTTGAAGCCGGCCGCATTGTCGAGCGCGGCAACCACGATGAGCTTTTGCGCGTGAACGGTCGCTATGCGGACCTCCACAGACGTCAGAGCGGGGGGATCGTTGCATGAGCGCCTGGGGTCATCATTGGGAGGTTCTGCGCGAAGCGCTGCGAGCCGAGAAGGAGCGGGCGAAGAACTTCGTTCCAACGCGCGAAGCCGATTTTCTGCCTGCGGCGCTCGAAGTCGCAGAACGTCCGGTGTCGCCGACCGCACGGGTTACGGCATGGGTGCTGCTGGGCGGGCTCGCTATTACCATTGCCTGGACAGTGTTCGGACGGGTCGATGTCGTGGCCTCGGCGCCAGGAAGCCTCATCCCGACGGGTAACACGAAGCTCGTCCAGTCACCGGGACAGGGTGACGTCAGGGCGATTTATGTCCGCAACGGTGACGTGGTGCGTAAGGGGCAGGCGTTGCTCGACCTTGACCCAACCCTCACGGGGGCAGACCTTGCCCAGGCCGAGAAGGCGCTGGCTTCGGCGGAGCTCGACATTGCCCGCAATCGCGCCATTGCCGATGCCCTTTCCGGTAAAGGGCTTCACTTTGTAGCGCCGCCTGGAACATCGCTCGAGATTGCCGAGACCCAGCGCCGTTTGATCGCAGCTCAGCTTGCGGAAATTGACGCGACCACGGCCAGCCTGTCGTCCGCCCGCCGTTCGGCGCTTTCGGATGCGGAGTCGGCGCGGGCACAGGTGGCGAGGCTTTCCGATACCGTCCCCATCCTTGACCGGCAAATCGATCGCATGAACCGGCTCGATGCCAAAGGATATGCGCCGGGCCAGCGCCTTCTGGAACTACAGAGGCAGCGGCGCCAAGAAGCTGGCGATCGCGAAGTAGCGGTCACGCAGATTAGCCGTGGGCTTGCTGAAGCTGGGAAACTCGAGCAGCAAAGTCGCGAAGCGCGCGAACAGGCACGTCGTACTGCGTTGACGGATCTCGCCAAGGCAGAGGCAGACGCAATCTTGCGGCGCGAGGAAGTGACCAAGGCGAAGCAAATGAGCCGCTTCCAGCGTCTCGTTTCTCCGGTTGACGGTACTGTGCAGCAGTTGGACGCCCATACTGTGGGCGGTGTGGTGGAGGCAGCAAAGCCTCTGATGGCGGTGGTTCCTAGCCAAGGTGGAATTGAGGTCGAGGCCAGAATTCTTAACAAGGATGTGGGTTTCGTACACGTTGGCCAAGCCGCAGCTGTTAAACTGGAAGCATTCCCCTTCACGCGATATGGGACCATTCCTGGCCGCGTGCGATCCATCAGTCGTGACGCAGTTCAGGACAAAGATTTGGGACTTGTCTATGTTACGACCGTTACGCTCGATCGGGCGTTTGTGGACGCGGACGGAGAGCGATATGCGATAGCACCGGGGCTAGTCGCCACCGTCGATGTGCGAACCGGCACAAGGGCCATCATCAGCTATCTGCTTAGTCCGCTGCAAGCCAGCATTGCTCAGGCTGGGAGGGAAAGGTGATGCGTAGCATGGTGGCGGTTTGTGCGCTGCTCCTATCGGGGTGTGCAAGCGGTAATTACATGGGTATTCCGCTCGCGGCCGGGAAAAGTGATCCTATCCTTCGTGAACTCGCGGCACGTGCGAAGAGTGGCGACAAGCAGGCGCAACTCGACCTCGGCATTCGATTTGAGGATGGCCATGGTGTGCCGGTCGACCTTCTTCGCGCCAAAGCACTTTATAACGCCGCCGCCAGTGATGGAGGCGGGATACAATGGGTCTACGTGCCATCGCCCGGGAATGGTGCCAAAGCACGGGTGGTCAGCATCAATCGTCAGCCAACGCAGCCAGGGCTGGATGAAGCGAAGATGCGGCTGAGTAATCTTTCAAATCCAATGGTCCCACAGCAATGACCCACGGTAACAAAATTCGAAGTAACTCCGTAGATGTAAGGGGCGGGCGTCATTAATGGTCGACACGATGCTATGTGAGTCAAACGGCGAAACGTTAGCGCCTAGAACGGGTCCTTTCAGGTTGCTGACGCCAAAGTCGCTCATCGCAATTTGGATTGGCATTCCGTTGCTTGGGGGCTTGGGCTTCTGCAACGGGTCAGATGATCTGAGACGAAATATTTCTATTTATAGCCAAGCGCAGGAAAAGCCTAAACATTCAGTTACTGGATACATTGAGCAAGCAGACGCAAGGGGCCGTCATCTGCTGCTAAAAAATTCGAGTGGATCTCAGAGAATATTCTGTGATTTGGGTATTGATCAATCTCGTTGCCTGACAGTTGCACATTTTCCAATGTCCGCGACAGTAACATTGTTTCAGTATCAGATAGACGGCGGGGACTATCCAGTAATATATGCAATTAATGACGGAAAAAAAATCTTATTAAGTGAATATGATCAAATTAAACACTTGAAAAATTCTCAAGACAGGTCCCGGCGTGTCGATCAAGGTAAGGATTTACTTGGCGGTATTCTGTTTGGGTTGGTGTTGGCCATCTTAATCACACTTATGATGATCGTTATCGGATGGTCCGTAAAAGTTCCTACGGCGGGGGATGATTAATGTCTGGTGCTAGCGTAACTAAAGAAGCTGCAAATGCTGCTGCGAGCTTTCTTTCTTCCTCGTCAAACGGAACTTCCCTTGCGAGCCACGTGGGTTCGATTGCCACATCAAAAACACCAGTTTCGCAGGCGGACTATAATCAGGTCTACGCAGATATTGTTGATCTGCCCCCACCGAGTGGACCGATTGGTTTGTTAGTGCATTAAGCTCATCACCGCCATATCCGGACGGAGGTGGAGCGAAGCGGAACCGGAGGCCGGATATGGCGGTGTCGCCGTTTCTGGTGCCGGCGGTCGGTAGCCCAGGCTGCTGTGAGGGCGAACGGTGTTGTAATGCCGCCGCCATGCCTCGATCAGTACCTTGGCCTCCGCGAGGCTGTAGAAGATCTCGCCGTTGAGCAGTTCGTCGCGAAGCGACCCGTTGAAGCTTTCGTTATAGCCATTCTCCCATGGTGATCCCGGTGTGATGTAGAGTGTCTTCACGCCGATCTGGCCCAGCCATTTCTGGACGGCGGTCGCGATAAATTCGCTGCCATTATCGGACCGTATATGTGCAGGCGGACCGCGCGAGATGAACAGGTCGGCCAGGGCCGCCAGAACATCCTCATGCTTGAGCTGCCGTGCAACGATGAGCGCCAGGCATTCCCTGCTGGCCTCGTCGATGATCGTGAGGATGCGGAACTTGCGGCCATCATGCGTCCGCCCCTCGACGAAATCGTAGGCCCAGACATGTCCCGGATATTCGGGCCGCAGGCGGATGCATGAACCGTCATTGAGCCACAGGCGTCCCCGCTTTGGCTGACGCAGCGGAACCTTCAGCCCCTCACGCCGCCAGATCCGCTCAACCCGTTTATGGTTCACCGTCCATCCCGCATGGCACAGCAATGCCGTCACCCGGCGATAGCCATAACGGCCATATTGCTTCGCCAAAGCGATGATATCCTCTGTCAGCGCCTGTTCGTCATCCGTAAGCGCTGTCCCAGCCCCACCTTGTGTTGTTGAAGCGCAGCGCTGATTTTCCACGCCGTGATATGGGCGGGAGGCGCTGGTGCTATGACGATGCCGTGTGATGATGTTGGCACAAGCGGGGTTCAGCGGTTCGAGGTTTTTACCGGACGGGGACGCCGGAGGGATTGGGCGCCCGAGACGAAGGCGTCGATCGTCGCCGAGAGCTATTCGAACGCGGAGACGGTGAGTGTGGTGGCGCGCCGGTACGGGATGAGCCCCTCGCAGCTGTTCACGTGGCGGCGCGAGTTTCGCAAGCAACTGGAAGATCGCGGCCTGACCTTGCCAGTTGCATCTCGACCGCCAACGACGTTCGTACCTGCCGTGATCGAGCCGGAGCCAGCGTGCGATCCACCTGCGGCAGTGAAGCGCTCCCGCAGGCAACGGCGATCCAAGGCCAGCGTTGTCGAGTTGGAGATCGACGGCGTCGCCGTGAAGATCGGTCGCGGCGCGGACGTAGGCACGATTACCGCAGTGATCGACGCGCTCAGGGCGCCGCGATGATCGGACCTGGCGCCGGCGCGCGGGTGATGGTGGCCACGCGGCCGGTGGATTTTCGCAAGGGCGCGGATTCGCTCGCGGCACTTGTCGGGACCGAGTACGGAGCCGATCCCTATTCGGGCGTCATCTACGTATTCCGGGCGAAGCGCGCGGACCGGATCAAGCTCGTCTGGTGGGACGGGACCGGCCTGTGCCTGATGACCAAGAAGCTCGAGACCGGCGGCTTCAAGTGGCCGGGCATCCGCGATGGCGTGATGCGTCTGACCGCCGCGCAACTCGGCGCTTTGCTCGAGGGGCTGGACTGGCGCCGTGTACATGGCGGACGCCGTCCGATCGCCCCGCAGATTGCCGGTTGACGGGGCCTTCGCGGACTGATTCACTCCACTCATGCTCATCGAGGCGGACCTTCCCGAAGACGTTGAAGCGCTCCGTGCGCTCGTCCTCGAACAGGCCCGCGAGCTTGATGCCCTCAAGGTTTTCAAGGCCGAGGCCGAGCGACTGAGGTCGATCATCGACGCCCTCCAGCGTCATCGCTTCGGCCGCCGTTCCGAACAGCTCGATCCCGATCAACTCCAGCTTGCCCTCGAAGAAGTCGAGACGGCCCTGGCCGAGGCCGTGCATGCCAGGGACAAGGCGAGCCGTGCCCCGGCCGAGCGAGTGCGCAAGACCAACCGCGGTTCGCTGCCGGCGCATCTCGAGCGGATCGAGCAGGTTGTCGATGTGGAAGAAGTCGATGGCATCCGGGCCTGCCCCTGCTGTGGCGGGGCGCTCCACCAGATCGGTGAAGACGTGGCCGAACGCCTCGACGTCGTGCCCATCACCTTGCGCGTCCTCGTCACCCGCCGCCCACGCTACGGCTGCCGCTCGTGCGAGAGTGCCATTGTGCAGGCCCCGGCACCGGCACGGATCGTCGAGGGCGGCATTCCCACCGAAGCACTGATCGCGCAGGTGCTGGTCGCCAAGTATGCCGATCATCTACCCCTGTACCGCCAGGCGCAGATCTACGCCCGGCAAGGTATCCAGCTTGATCGATCCACCCTGGCGGACTGGGTCGGGCGAGCAGCATGGTACCTGCGTCCCTTGCGCGACCACATCCTCGAGCGATTGCGGCGATCAGAACGGCTGTTTGCGGATGAGACCACCGCGCCGGTACTCGATCCGGGTCGCGGGCGGACCAAGACCGGCCAGCTATGGGCCTATGCCCGCGACGAACGCCCTTGGGGCGGCGGTGATCCGCCGATGGTCGCCTACGTCTATGCCGCCGACCGTAAGGGCGAACGGGCACAAGCGCATCTCGGCGATTTTGCGGGCATCCTGCAGGTCGACGGCTATGGCGGCTACGCCGCGCTCGCTAGGCGCCGCAATGAGATCAGCCTCGCGTTCTGCTGGGCGCACGTGCGCCGCAAATTCTACGAACTTGCCGATACATCGCCGGTGGCTACCGAAGTGCTGCGCCGTGTCGCTTTGCTCTATGCCATCGAGAACGAGGTACGCGGCAACCCCGCCGAACAACGCCGCCAGGTCCGTGACGAACGCAGTCGCATCATCGTCAACGACCTGCACAACTACCTCGATGCCCGGAACCGCCAGGTCAGCGCCAAGAGCAAGCTCGGCGAAGCGATCCGCTACGCGCTCACCCGCTGGGATGGTCTCTCACGCTTCCTCGACGATGGCCGCGTCGACCTCGACAGCAACGTCGTCGAGCGCTCGATCCGTCCGCTCGCGCTCAATCGGAAGAATGCCCTGTTCGCCGGCTCCGACGAGGGCGGCGATAACTGGGCGGTGATCGCCACGCTCATCGAGAACTGCAAGATCGCCGACGTCAATCCACACACATGGATGACCGAAACACTCACCAGGCTAGCAAATGGTCACCCAGCCAACGCCCTCGGCGAACTCATGCCCTGGACCGCCGTGGCCTGAGAACATCGCTTACCGTCATCCGCCCCGCGCGGCACCTTGCGTTGTGTCGATCGATGCTGACCCAGCACCCGGCATATCCGTCGCTCGGACACCGGAAGCTCTCGTCGTACATGATCGATGCAGCGCCGCCGCCGCGCAGGGCTCAGAAGTTTCCCTTGGCAGCCTCCTGCAGGATCAGCTTGTCCAGCGTCAGGTCCGAAATCGCCCGGCGAAGACGCTGGTTCTCTTTCTCCAGATCCTTCATACGCCGCGCCTGGTCCGTCTTCAGGCCGCCATATTCCTTCCGCCAGCGATAATAGGTTTGCTCGCTGACCGCGATCCGGCGGCAGGCTTCAGCCGTGCTCGCTCCCTGCGCCAGCACAATCTCAACTTCACGCAGCTTGCCGATAATCTCTTCCGGCTTGTGCTTCTTGCTCGGCATTCATCGTCCCTTTCGTGGTCCAGACTATCATAGTCTCTGGGCCACTCAGCGGGGGGCAGGTCAATCATATATCTGGATTTGCTAGATAAATTCGCCCCATCGTGACTGCAGAACGGGCTGTCGCAAACATAGAACGCTACATGTGGTCGATGGACGGCGAGGCGATGTCGGAAAATCCGGCGCCGATCCCGTTCCGTCTGGGCGAGCGCGTACGCGTCAATCTCGTCAACGACACGATGATGCCGCACCCGATCCACATCCACGGCCACTTCTTCGAACTGGTCAGCGGCGAGCCGGGAAACCGCGCGCGCAAGCACACCATCAACGTGCTGCCGGGCGGAAAGGCCTCGTTCGATCTCACTGCCGATGCCGAGGGCGACTGGGCGTTTCACTGTCACATGCTTCTCCACATGCACGCCGGGATGATGCGCGTGGTGACGGTGCGCCGGGAGGGAGAAGCCTGATGGCTCGGTTCTTCCCGGTCCTCACCTCGCTGCTGCTGGCGACCTCCCCTTTGGCCGTGCAAGCGCAGGAGGCTAATCCCACACCGCCTCAAGCCGACGAACATGCCGGAATGGATCATGGCAGCATGGACCATTCGCAGATGGACATGTCCGGCATGGACATGAGCGCGCCGGATATGAAGGGCATGGATCACTCCGCTCACGCCGTGCCCGCAAGCACGGTCTCCGACGAGCCGGGTGATGCCCCGCCGCCACCGGTGCCGACCGACTTTCCTGCGCAGCGCTTCTTCGCGCCCGATCGCATGGCGGCGTCGCGCGCGGCGATGGTGAAGGAGATGAAGTTCAACACTTTCGCCCTTCAGGTCGACCAACTGGAATTCCGCACCGGCAAGGGCGGGGACGGTTTCGGCTGGGAAGGGCAGGCGTGGTACGGCGGCGATATCGACCGGATCGTGCTGGCCAGCGAGGGCGAGGGCACCTTCGGCGAGCGGGCCGAGCGTATCGAGCTGGGTGCCTACTGGCGGCATGCGCTCGATCCCTGGTTCAACCTGCAACTTGGCATGCGGCAGGACTTCCGGCCTGATCCGCAACGCACTTACGCGCTGGTCGGCATCGAGGGGCTGGCGCCATACTGGTTCGAGCTCGAAGGCCAGTTGCTCGTCTCGAACAAAGGCGATGTCCATGCGCGCGGCAAGGCGGGCTATACCCAGCGCATCACCCAATCGCTGGTGATCGAGCCCGAGGCCGAGGTGGACTTTGCCTTTCAGGACGTACCGGCGCTGAACGTCGGCGCAGGCTTCGAGCGCCTCGAAATGGGTGCGAGGCTTCGCTACGAGCGCAATCGCTCGCTGGCTCCCTATGTGGGCATCAATTGGGAACGCAAGCTTGGTGGCACGGCGGATCTTGCACGCGCTGCGGGTGAGGGTGTGTCCGGCGTATCAGCAGTCTTCGGTGTGCGTGCGATGTTTTGATTCTCCCCAGGGTGCAAAATCGGACAAGGGACAAAATGGTCCGTCGCCAGACAACCATCTCACCGTGGCGCTTAGATGTTGCGGTATTCTACCTCACCAACTGGCGGCCTAAGTTTCTTTTGCAGCGCTAACCGCCTCAACGGTTTGGTCGCGATATTCGAGCATGCGTGAACGTTCGGTTGGCGCTGGTTTGGCGTTCCCCGCAGACCCTCAAAATTGAGATGTGTTGTCGAACCTACGATCTTCAGCCCATTTTTGAAGATCTGCTTGCGCGTACAGGACACGCCTCCCAAATTTTCTGAACGGTGGACCTCCACCGACAACCCGCTGTTTCTCTAGTTTGCGAGGGGACAGGCGAAGAAATTCTGCAGCTTCAGAATTGGTAAGGAAAGCGTTCGGATTGTTATTTCGTCGCGTTCCATCGTATTTGAGAACCCTTGGGTCGTGTCCCGCGGGGTGGTGTAGGAACCGTCGATCCACGGCAGGATCGAGTTCAGGTCAGGCTGCCAGTGCTGGCAAGCTGACAATAGGATTATGGCTCACCGAGCCGAGGGTTTCCAGTGTCATGTAGCGGCGCGATACCGCCCACTCATCGTTTTGCTCCAGCATGAGTGCTCCGACGAGACGAACGACGGCAGCGTTATTCGGGAATATGCCGATCACGTCTGCCCTTCGCTTGATCTCCTTGTTGACCCTTTCCAGTGGATTTGTGGAGGCGATCTGCGCCCAATGATCCTTGGGGAAGGCCATGTAGGCGAGCACGTCCTCGCGTGATGCGTCCATCATGTCGGCCAGCTTTGGAAACTTCTCGCGCAGGGCATCGGTAACCTGGTCCCACTGCTGTTGCGCCGCCTCGGCCGTCTCCTGCGCGAAGATGGTCTTGATCATGGCAATGACAGCGGGTCGTTGTTTCGGCGCCGCATGGGCGAACGCATTGCGCATCCAGTGCACCCGGCAGCGCTGCTGGGTCGCGGAAAATACCTTGCTGGCCGCAGCGCGCAGCCCTTTGTGATCGTCGGCGATGACCAACTTCACACCGCGCAAGCCTCGGTCAGCCAAAGAGCGCAGGAAGGCTTTCCAGAAAGGTTCGGCTTCCGACGGGCCGGTGGCCACGCCCAGAACCTCGCGTCGGCCATCGGTGTTGACGCCCACCGCGATTATCGCCGCCGTCGAGACAATCCGTCCGCCCTCGCGCACTTTGAGGTATGTGGCGTCGATCCATAGATAGGGCCACTCGCCTTCAATCGGTCGCGTGAGGAATGCGTTCACCCGCTCGTCGATCTCGGCAACCAAACGGCTGACCTGGCTCTTTGAAACACCGCTGGCGCCCATCGCCTTGACCAGATCGTCGACCGAGCGGGTCGAAACGCCGTGGACGTAGGCTTCCTGGATCACTGCCGCCAAGGCCTTCTCGGCGGTACGGCGTGGCTCCAGGAAGCTCGGGAAGTAACTGCCTTTGCGCAGCTTCGGGATCGCCAGATCAATCCGGCCAGCTCGCGTATCCCAACCCCGCTCGCGGTAGCCGTTGCGGTGGTTCAGCCGCTCAGGGCTGCGTGATCCGCAAGGCACGCCCGTCTTCGCCTCGATCTCGAGATCCATCATACGCTCTGCGGCAAAAGCCAGCATCTCACGCACCAAATCGCTATCAGCCCCTTGCTCAATCAGCTCGACAAGGGCCATTCTGTCCTCGGTCATCGTCTTCTTCTCCAGGTTCGAGTTCGCATCCGAACCCTACCAGAAGATCGACGGTGGCCACCCTCTCAGGGAAACCTTCCTACACCACCCCGCGGGACACGACCGTTTCTCGAATGGATGCAAGGCGAGGTATCCAGACTGTATGACCGTGTCATCGCGCAGGCGAAGTGTATGAAACTCCTCGGCTCCGATTTCACACAGGATGATTTGATATTGTTGATCAGGATGCTTGTCGGAGCCATCTCGGGCCATCGCGGCAACGAGAGCGCTTGGATCGAGCGCGGACTCGATATCGTGCTGGCCGGTGTTCGGCCGTCGGCGCTCACTTCCACGCCCGATGATGCGGGGGCCAGATGTCCGTGAAACGCAGCCGTAATCTGGGCGATTGACTCGGTCATTGAATAGATCCCTTCGATGCTAGACACCGAAAGTACCTCACTCCCTCACAAGAAATTTCGAACGCTGGGCCGGTTGGCTGGCGGCGATGCAGGCCGGATCGCCCTCAAAGGATCGCGATACGATGGTTGTCTGGCCTGCGTTTTCTATGGGCTACTCGGTCGTGTTCATCCGGAGTAACCCACAGCTCTTAAACAGTAGACGCTGCTGGGATGGCTGGGATTAAGCGGGTGAGGCTGGCCTCTTGATCGAGAGATTAGCGTCTGTATGAGGCGGGCTTCGGCGCAGGCGAATACAGGCGCAGTTACCTCCTTAAAGCTCAGTGGGCGACGCGATTGTCTCCAATCGTCGCAAAACAGAAAAAGTCACGCAGTGACGTTTGTCGCGATCGGTCAAGTCGCGAGCCGCAGAGATATCGCACAAATCATCCCGCACCGGCCTGGCCCTCGACCGACGTGTCGACGGGCCTCTGCCGAACGATGGGAGATGCTTTGTGACTGAAGGTGAAACCACCGCTCAGATGGATATCAGCGACGTCGAATGGCGCCTTGGCCACAAGGTCGGCGGCGGCGAACTTTGGGAGCCGTGCAACAAGACCGATATCCGCCGCTGGGTCATGGCGATGGACTATGTGAACCCGCTGCATTGGGATCAGCGCTTTGCTCAGGATACGAAGTTCGGCGACATCATCGCCCCCCAATCGATCTGCGTCGCGCTCGATTACGGGCACGGCAACAATCAGGCCTGCGTCGGCCGGATCGAGGGCCAGCACATGATCTTCGGCGGCGAGGAGTGGTGGTGGTACGGCACCCATGTCCGGCCCGGCGACCACCTCAGCCATGAGCGGATCTTCACTGGCTTCAAGCTGACCGATACGCGCTTTGCCGGCCCTACGCTGTTCCAGCGCGGTGATACCATCCACCGCAATCAGCGCGGCGATCTGATCGCCAAATCCTGCCCCACGGTGATCCGCTATCTGGCGAAAGAAGCGGAAAAGCGCGGCATGTATGCCTCCACTGCCGGCGCGCCGCGCAAGTGGACGGTCGCCGAACTTGCAGAGATCGATCAGGTGCGCCGCGACTGGTTTCTTTCCAACCGCGAGGGCAAGTCGCCGCATTTCGAGGAAGTTTCGGTGGGACAAAAACTGCCACGCCGGGTGATTGGGCCGCACTCGATCGCCAGCTTCACCACCGAATACCGCGCCTTCATCTTCAACATCTGGGGCAGCTTTTACTGGCAGGGCGTGGAAGGCGTGCCCGATTGCTGGGTCAATCAGGACATGGGCTGGATCGAGGGCTTTTCCTTCGACGAGGAAGGCGCGCTGATCGACCCGCGCCTGCGTGACGGGCTCTACCTCGGCCCCTCTCGCGGCCATATCGACGATGGCCGGGCCAGCGAGATCGGCATGCACCGGGCCTATGGCTATGGCGCGACGATGGCGGCGTGGAACACCGATTACCTGGCATTCTGGGCCGGGCATGACGGCATGGTCCGCCACGCCAAGAGCGAGTTCCGAGGTCCCGCCTTCGAAGGCGACGTCACCTATATTGAAGGGGAAGTCATCGAGAAGATCGAGAATTCCGAATGGGGCTTCCCGGTTGTGCGGGTGGAAGTGCGGATGACGAACCAGGAAGGCAAAATCGTCGTCACTTCCGTCAACGAAGTCCAACTGCCGTTCTGAGGAGCTTACCGTGTCCTTGCATGTCTTCGTAGCCGATCCCTCGGTTTCGGTCGCTCGCGGTATCCCGCTGGCCGATGAAACGGGACTGGGTGAACTCACGCTCGGCGGTTTCCTCCGGGACGTGACGGATCGCTACGGTGGCCGGGAGGCGCTGGTCCAGCGCCTCGAGGACGGAACGCGGGAGCGCTGGAGCTATTGCGACTTGTGGGACCGTTCGAGGGAGGTCGCCAAGTCCCTGGTCGCGCTCGGGCTTGGCAAGGGAGAGCGGGTCGGCATCCTGATGACGAACCGGGCGGAATTCCTCTCGGCGGTCTTCGGGACAGCGCTGGCCGGCGGTATCGCGACGCCTCTCAGTACGTTTTCGACGCCGTCGGAATTGCAGTTCTTGCTCGAGCACTCCGCGGTGACATTCCTGCTGTTCGAGGGGAGGGTCCTCAAGAAGGACTTTCTCGAAATGCTCTGCGATCTCGACGGAAAGATCGGCCACGGTGAGCCCGGGGACTACGCGTCGGCCCGTTTCCCGTTTCTTCGGCACCTGGTCGTTCTGGGTGCCGAGGAGACGGGGGCGGTTCGATCCTGGGATGCGTTCCTCACACTTGCGACCAATGTCTCGGATGAGGTGCTGGATGCGCGCCTGGGAGCCGTAAAGCCTGCCGACTGCGGCGCATTGTTCTTCTCTTCGGGTTCCACGGCGCTTCCCAAAGGCATCCTTTCCTCGCACCAGGGAATTGCACTGCAACTCTGGCGCATGGGCCGGCAGCAGGGATTGGCGGATGGCGTCCGCAGCTGGACGGCAAACGGGTTCTTCTGGTCGGGCAACTTCGCCATGATCATCGGAGGAACTCTGGGCGTCGGGGGCAGTCTGATCCTCCAGCGCACCTTTGGTCCGGTCGAGGCGCTCGACTTGTGGCAGGCCGAACGGGTCTCGTTTCCATTCGCCTGGCCGCATCAGTGGGAGCAGCTTTCCTCGGCGCCGAACTGGCGGGCCGTCGACCTGTCCTCGCTCGCATTCGTCGATCCTGGTTCCGCGGTGGCGGCACATCCGAGCGTCACGACCTCATGGATCGAGCCCAGGCACTGTTACGGGAATACCGAGACCTTCACGCTGAGTGCGGCCTACCCGGCGATGACCACCACTAAGGTTGCCGCCGATAGCCATGGTCTCCCGCTTCCGGGAAATGCCATCAAGATTGTGGACCCTCTTTCGGGAAAAGGCGTTCCCGTGGGTAGCAGCGGCGAAATTGCAGTCAAGGGACCGACCCTGATGCTTGGCTACCTGGGCATCCCGCTTGCCGATTCCGTCGATGAGGAAGGATACTTCCGAACCGGAGACGGTGGACGGATCGACGAGGAAGGGCGCCTGTTCTGGGAAGGAAGGCTCAACGACATCATCAAGACTGGCGGAGCGAATGTCTCCCCGCTCGAGATAGACGAGGCCATCCGGGCGATGCCGGGCATCAAGATCAGTCAGACGGTCGGCGTGCCGCACGATACCCTGTGCGAAATGGTCGTCGCATGCGTCGTCTTTCACGAAGGCTGCGATCGAGGCGAGGAGGAGCTGCGGCAGAGCCTTCGCGAAGTTCTTGCAAGCTACAAGATACCCCGCCGCTTCCTGAGCCTGACGGAGGAGGAAATCGGGTTGACCGGCACGGCAAAGATCAAGACCAGCGAACTGCGGACCCTTGCAGCCAGCAAGCTTGCCGAGGAACCTGTCCATTGAAGGCAGCGCGGCGATGCAAGTGCGACCTGTTCCGAGGCGTGCTGAGGCCATTCTGAGAGGGCAGTGCAAGCGATGGATGGCATCCGGTTCGGCAGCGCGTCGATTACCACGGTTCTCGAAATGGAGCTGGTCGGCCGGCCCATCGGATGGCTCGGAGCGCCGGCCGATCTGATCGAAGCAAACCGCTGGTGGCTCGAGCCGCATTTTCTCGAGGCCGGCGACACCTGGAGCCTGAACTTTCGAAGCTGGGTCGTGCACGTCGACAATCTCGTAATCGTGATCGATCCTTGTACCGGAAATTCCCGGCCTCATCCCATGTCGACGTTCGATATGCTCGATACGCCGTTTCTCGAACGGTTCGAGGAAACGGGATACCGGGTCCAGGACGTGGATTACGTTTTCTGCACCCACCTTCACCACGATCACTGAGGCTGGAACACGCTTCTGCAAGATGGGCGCTGGGTTCCGACTTTCCCGAATGCCCGCTACCTCTTCGTGCGCAGGGAGTACGATCGCTGGCATCCATCGAACGCGGCGAGGTACCGGGCGGTCGACTACAATTCAGGCGTGTTCGAGCGGTCAATCGAGCCCGTCGTGCAAGCCGGGCAGGCCGAGCTTGTCCTCGACCGGCACCGGATTTCGCCGGGCCTCGCGATCGAGCCCGGGCATGGCCACACCGCAGGCCATTCCATGCTGAGGCTGGACGGCGGCGAGGGCGAGGCCGTGTTCGCCGGCGATGCAATCCACCACCCCCTGCAACTGATCGATCCGACTGTCGTGTTCGGCGATCACGATGACCGGGTGTCAATGATCGAGACCCGCCGGCGCCTTGCCTTGGACAGTCTCGAACGGTCGACTGTCATCATTCCCGCGCATCTGCCATTCCCTCACGCGGGGCGCCTGCGCAAGGAGACTCGCGGGATTCGGTTTGCGCCCTGGCTCGAGCCGGGCGATGGAGCGGCCTGAACTGATCTGATCTCGCATGGGAGCGGGCACCGCGCTTACCCGCACAAGCCCGCCAAAAGTCCGGCCCAACCCCGGCCCAAGCGCGCCCCAAACACGCCGTCCTGTCAGGACGGGATGCGCCCGCCGTTGATACCGATGGTCTGGCCCGTCACATAGCTGCTGGCCTCGAGGCAAAGCCAGGAGCAGGCATTGGCGATGTCTTCAGGCTCGCCGGTGCGGCGCACCGGTATGTTGGCGCGAACCGTCTCGAGAGGGATCGGGAACTTGTCCTTGTTCGCCTCGGACATGACCGTGTTCATGATGACGCCCGGTGGAATGTTGTTCACCGTGATGCCCAGTGGCCCCAGCTCCGCGGCGAGCGTTCGCGTGAGGGTGATGATGGCGCCCTTGGAGGATGAATAAGGGGCCATGCCTGCCGAGCCGGTCTGCGCGCTCGAGGACGACATGTTGACGATCCGGCCCCAGGCGGCTTCGATCATGTCCGGCACCACGACCTGCGTGACGATGAAGGTGCCCTTGACGTTGACCTCGTAGATCCGTTCCCATTTGTCATCGGTTATCTCTAGGAAGGGCGTTGTGTCGGTGATCCCGGCGTTGTTGACCAATACGGTGATCGGTCCGAATTCGGTTCGCAATCGCGCAGCGGCCTTTCGATCTGCGCGCGATTGGCAATGCTGGCCTGCAGAGCGATTGCCCGGCCGCCGGCGGCAATGATCTCGCTGGCGGTTCGTTCCGCATCCTCAAGCAGGATGTCGAGTACGCCAACGGCCATGCCGTCCGCAGCGAGCCTTTTGGCGCAGGCTTTTCCGATGCCGGATGCTGCGCCGGTCACCAATGCGGTCCGTGCCATCTTTCCTTACCTCTTTCGTGATCGAAGGACTCGGTCAGCCAAGCCCTTCGTGATTCCGGCGCTCCTGCTCCTAAGAGAAAGACCCGGTCGGCCCGAAAGCCGACCGGGTAAGGAGGGAGCTTGCTGATCCTGGATGCTCAGAACTCTTTCTGGATGCCGATCTGGAACACCCGGCCCAGCGTGAAGGCGACGCTCGGGTCGTAGCCTGCCTGCCCGACGTTCTTGTAAACCGGAGGGTCCTGGTCGAAGACGTTGTTGACGTTGAAGGTGACCGCGAGACCGTCCGTCAGGCCGCTTCCCTTGAACTCGTAGCGGAAGAACAGGTCGACAGTATCGAAGGACTTGATGCGGGTCTGGCCGAAGGCCGAAGCCAGGCCGGCATCCCCGCGCTTGTAGCCGGCGGAATGATACCAGGTCGCCTGCGCGCGAAGGGATCCGATGGTTGTCCCGAGCGTCGACATGATCCGGGTCTTGGGCGTCCCGAATGCCAGTTCGTCGACCACGGCAGCAGTCGGGCTCATCTGCGAGTCCTGCGTGAGGCGAACGTTGCCGGCAACGCGGGCATCGAACGATGCGAAGCTGGTATCGAGGACATAGCTGACATCGAAGTCGATGCCGGTAAGCGTCGACGTGCCGAGATTGCGGACCAGGGTGTCCAGCACGACGCCCACTGGGATTCCAGCGCCGCCTGCCGAACTGACGAGGGCCTGGTCGGTAGAGGTCGGGTTGAGGATGGTGAAGCCGGCGTTGGCCGGGTTCTGCAGTCCAGCTACAATTGCCGCCAATTGCTGTCCGGTCGGACGGAAGATCCACAGATTGGGGAAATTGTTGTAGAAGTCGGTAAGGCCGGTGCCGCTGACCGGCCGCCCGATCGTGCCCTTGAGGTCGATGTGGTAGTAGCTTGCATCGAGCGTCAGGCCGGGAATGAACGGCGGCTCGAGCGTGGCGCCAACGGCCCAGCTCTTCGCCTTCTGCGGCGTGAGCCCGGTTACCGAGCCGTTGCCAAGGAAGACGCCGGTTTCACCTGCTGCAAAGCTGTAGCCGGGAGGCGGCGCCAGGAACTGGCCCGGCACCAGGTTTGCAGATGCCGTCAGCGGGCCGAGCTGGTCGACCGGCGAGGGAGCATTGAACGACTTGCCCCAGTTGGCGCGGACCGAGAACCAGTCGATCGGCTTGTAGGTCAATGCGAACTTCGGATTGAAGGTGTCGCCGAAGTCGTTGTACTTGTCGTACCGGCCCGAGGCGGACAACAGCAGACTTTCAAGGCCGGGGCCGGCATCGTTGAAGATCGGCGCCTGCACTTCGCCGAACAGCGATTTTACCGTCTGTGTATACTTGACGATAGGGAGCAGGTTGAGGCGTGCGTCGGTCGTCTGGCGCGCAAAGTTGTCGCGCATGTGTTCGCCGCCGACGGCCACGCGAACATCGCCGCCGGGAAGCGTGAAGACAGGTCCGTCGGCGATGAAGCGGTAATCGTAGAGTTCGTTGCGTCCAAATCCGCGCTCATGGCCATCGAGGATGTCGGCGAGCACAGCCGGCGAGGTCGATGCAATGTCGTAAGGGTTGAGCTTGCCTGTCGCCAGCGCGGTAGCCTGGGCGACCGGATCGAGCACATTGTTGTCATAAGTGACTTTGCTCCGGCCGTAGCTGAACAGGGCGCGGGCCTGCCAGTCGCTGCCGAGCTTGGCCGTCAGCGTCGGGGTGACGCTCCACGACTGGAGCTGGGTGTCCTGACGGTTCGAGCGTTCGCCATCGACGGGACCGTAGTTAAAGCGGACGGTCTGGGCCTTGCCGCTGTTGGCGTCGCCGGTGCTACGATAGTATGGATTTGCCGAAGTGACGGTGACCGTTCCAGTCGTGCTGCCCACCGCGCCGAGCGTGCCGCCAAATCCCGTTGTCTTGCGGTCGGCGTAGTTCGCGGAAATGTCGGCGCTCAGCCAGTCGCCAAGGTCTTGCGTGAGCCGGGCGAAGACGGTGTTGAGTTCGTTGCGCGGATAGATCGCCTGGTCCTGCGACGGGTCGCAGGTATTGGGGCCGCCGACAACGAGCCCGGTTCCCGAATTGACATAAGTGGTCGTGCCGATCGTCGTTGTGGGCTCGGCGCAGTTGCGTCCGACAGGCACGCCCGTGTTCCAGTCGATACGCTTCACATAGTCGCGATCCGAACCGAAGATCGCATCGTGCCGCGAGTAATTGTACGCGACATAGATGCCGCCGCCTGTCCATTTCTTGCCGAGCAGCAGGCCGGCGTCGTAGGATGTGTAGTCGTCGCCGATGCCGACACGTCCCTCGACCTTGATGCCGTCATAGGACTTGCGGGTCATGAAGTTGAGAACCCCGCCCAGCGCGTCCGATCCGTAGACGGCCGAGCCGCCGTCGAGCATCGCCTCGACACGCTCGATTGCGATCGGCGGGATGATGTCCGGGTCGACCGCGATCTGCTGGGTCCCGGCTCCGACCACGCGGTGCCCGTCGATCAGTACCAAGGTCTGCGCGCCGCCGCTGGTGTTTGCTGCAGGCAAGGCGCGAAGGTTTGGGCGCGCAATCGGATTGCTGCCATTCGATCCTGAGACCGGCGATACGCCGGCAGGGACGAGGCCGAAGAAGTTGCTGACCTGGGGAATGCTTGCAAGAATTTCGTTGGTGCTGGTTCCGCCGGTGGCCTCCGCCTGTTGCTCGTTCATGCCCACGACGTTCGAGCCGGCCGGCGCGATCCCCCTGATCAGCGTTCCCGTGACGACGATCTCCGAATCCGCCGTGGCTCTTGGCGCGGTTGCGCTGTCCTGGCTGCTCTGTGCTTGCGCTGTTCCCGAAGTGATCGCGCAAAGTGCAACGCCAGTGGCAAGCTGGCACGCATAAGCCCTCAAGCTCGAAAGCCTCATAGTCCTCACCCCATCTACTTTTTTATAATTAGGACACTGTATATCGCGACTTGGGGTGATGCAATGGAGATTGCGGTTGTTGCATGGCGCCTCTTTCTTAAGGCGCAGATACTCGCAGACCACTTTGTAAGCACGCTGATTGAATACGTATTTCAGCTATGTTTCAATGACATTCGGCCAGCTTTCATGGCCGCTGCGATCTGCCGCGAGCCGGCACCTATTTTTCTAATATGATACTAAATGATGATATCCGGGGGATTTGGATCCCGTCTGGTCATGGTTGGGGAAGCCCGAATGCAATTTCATCGCGTGGGCGAAGAGCGACTTTGCCGCGTGTGAATGTCGCGATCGGTCAAGTCAGGGGTCGCGAACGAATCCATCCCGCCCTGAGGTCGGGGCCATGAGCGCCCACCCGTCGGCCAGGGCGAGCGAGATTTCGCTGCCCGGACGAGGGGCGAATGGGGGAGTTCGAGATATGTTTGCTTTTTCACTGCGGTCGGCGTCGGTCTATGCGATCGCTGCTGCAAGCCTGTCCTGTTCCGTCGCTGCTGCTGCCCAGCAGGCAGTCGACAAGCCGGGTGACCAGGTGGGCGGGCAGGCAGGTGGGCAGACTGGGGGGCCGACAGCACCCGAAATCGTTGTCACCGCGCAGCGCCGGTCCGAAGCTTCGCGCGATGTGCCTATCAGCGTGACTTCGCTCGGACCTGCGCAGCTTGCCACGGCCAACGTCGAGAAGCTTTCGGACACCGCCAAGATCACGCCCGGCCTGCGGTTTGACAGCCAGGGGCCCGCGGTTCAGCCCACGATCCGCGGTGTCGGTACGGCAATCACGACATCGGGCGGCGGGCCGAATGTCGGCATCTATGTCGACGGGTTCTTCCAGGCCAACACCTACATGTCGGATTTCGACCTGCTCAACGTGAAGAGCATCCAGGTACTCAAGGGGCCGCAAGGTACCTTGTTCGGGCGCAACACGACGGGCGGAGCCATCATCGTCACTACGGCGGATCCGAGCACTGACACCCACGGCGAGGCAAAGGTGAGCTACAGCCGCTTCAATGCGGTCAAGGCGCAGGCTTACGCCACCTTCGGTATCAGTGATCGGGTGGCCGTCGATGTCGAGGGCCTTTACCGCCGCGGCGACGGCTATTTTACGGATGTCTCGAACGGCAACGATAATATCGGCAAGTACGAGGACTGGTCTCTTCGCGTCGGCATGAAGGCGGACCTCACCGACGATGTGTCGCTGCTGCTGCGCTGGGTGCATGCGGAAACGAACGATCCCACCACACAGCTCGTCAACGGCTATATCGACCAGACAGGCGGGGCCGGGTTCTTCGACAAGGTTTCGGCTGCAGGACAGGCCATCTATGGAACCTCCAGTTCCAAGGGCCTGCCGCTGGTCTACTTCTATGCGCCTTCGGGTACTTACGCTACCAAGCCCGGAGACGTTCTGCTCAATACGCCGGTGAGCTTCCGCTCGAATTCCGATGCGCTGCAAGCCACGCTCAAGGCCGACCTGGGATTTGCGGATTTCACCTCGTACTCCCAGTATCGCAAGGATCTGTCGCCCTATTACGGCGACCTCGACGCGACGGCCATTCCGATGTTCAACATCTACGTCGGCGTGAACGATGAAACCTGGAGCCAGGAGTTTCTGATGAACTCCAAGCCCGGCTCGCGGCTGCAGTGGACTGCGGGCCTGAACTATTTCCAGATCCGCGACACCTGGGACATCGGGGCTAGCTTCGGCGGTGCGCCCTACGGGCAGTTCGGCGGCTCCAGCACGACCACGAAGTCCTATGCGGCGTTCCTCGATGCGACGTACGAGGTGAGCGACAAGCTCTTCCTCACGCTTGGCGGTCGCTATAGCCACGACGTGGTCGGCGATGCCTACTTCGTCACGAACTTCACGACGTCTTCGTTCATCGGCCCCAACGGCGAGACGGTGCTCTGGTCGGGCGGAGCGGGCGTTCACATCCCGGTGGCAACGCTCAAGAACGACGGCTTCACGCCCCGCGCCGTCATTCGCTTCAAGCCGAGCGAGGAATCGAGCGTCTATGCCTCGTACACCAAGGGCTACAAGGCCGGAATCCTGAACGTGGGCGGCTATTCGCAGCAGCCGGTGAAGCCGGAAAAGATCAACGCATTCGAAGTCGGCTACAAGTACGACGACCGGGTCTTCTCCGCCGATCTGGCCGGCTTCTACTACGACTACAAGAACCTCCAGGTGTCGAGCTATCAGGACGGCGCTGCCCAGATCCGCAATGCCGCGACCTCGGAAATCTACGGGCTTGAGGCACAGCTGCGCTACAAGGTCAGCAGCGCATTCTCGCTGCAGGCCGGCACCTCGTGGACCCATGCGCGCTACAAGTCCTTCACGAACGCCCCTTACTACAGCTACTGCGATCCTGCGGTTGCCGATCTCACCAATTCCATGGCCTGCATCCCCACGTCTCTTGGCGGGTCGGGGCCCGGCGCCTTGACGCAGACTTCGACCGATGCCTCGGGCTTCAAGATGCAAAGGGCGCCCGAGTTCACGGGGAACATCGGGGCGAGCTACGGCCTCGACCTGGGCGGCGGCAGGCTGATGCTTTCGGGCAATCTCTACTACACCTCGAGCTTCTACTTCGATCCCGAGGAGCAGTTCCGCCAAAAAGGCTACGAGGTCCTTTCGCTGCGTGCGGAATGGACCGATCCATCGGATCGCTACACCGTGGCTGTGTTCGGGGACAACGTGACCGACCGGCGCTACCGCACCCAGGTCCTGTTCAATACGCTCGGTACGGGCGCGGTCTGGAATTCGCCCGTCACGTACGGGATCGAGCTCGGCGCAAAGTTTCGATGAAGGCGCTGCGCCTCATGGCAGCGGGCGGCGAGCCGCAGGGGCGCGACAGGCTGGAATTGACCAGCCTCTCCCCCCAGCCGGTTGGCCCGGGAGAAATCCGGGTTCGCATCCGGGCCGCGTCGGTCAATTTTCGTGACGGGCTGGTGGCAAGCGGCGTGATGCCGGCGCCGGCCGGTCTTTTCCCGTTATCCGATGCCGCCGGCGAGGTTGTCGAATTGGGCGAGGGCGTTCGCGGCCTGGAGGTCGGAAGCCGCGTAATCAGCCTGTTCCATCCTAACTGGCTGGATGGGCATATCGACCGCGCGGATCTGAACAATTCGCCGGGCGGGCCGGCCGACGGGTTCGCCTGCGAGGAAGCGGTTCGGCCCGCTTCGCATTTCACAAGGGCGCCTGGCAATCTCTCGTTCGTCGAAGCGGCGTGCCTGCCTTGTGCCGGCGTCACGGCCTGGCGCGCTGTTATCGCCGATGGCCGTGTGTCTCCAGGTGAAAGTGTGCTGGTGCTGGGCACAGGCGGCGTGTCGTTGTTCGCGCTGCTGTTCGCCAAAGCTGCCGGGGCCGAAGTCATTGCGATCACATCTTCGGATGCCAAGGCTGCTTGCCTTCGCGACCTCGGCGCCGACCATGTGATCGACAGGAGCGAGGTGCCGGAATGGGGGGCGGCAGTTCTCGATCTGAGCGGCGGGCTGGGCGTCGAGCACGTGATCGAGGTCGGCGGGCCCAATACCCTTGCGCAAAGTTTCCACGCTGCGCGGACCGGAGCGCATGTCGCGATCATCGGGGCAACGGCCGGGTTCGATACGGACACGATGCCCTTCGCGGTGGTTCAGGCCAAGCGCCTCAGGCTTCAGGCCGTCACAGTCGGCAGCCGCCGGGATCAGCTCGATATGGTTCGTGCGATCGAAGCGCACGACATCCACCCGATCATCGAGCGTGTCCTGCCGCTCACCGGTTTGACCGACGCTTTGGCCCTGATGCGCTCAGGCCAGCATGTCGGGAAAATCTGCCTCGAAATCTGAAGGAACGTGAGCTTGGCGACGATCGAGACGGCGCGCGGAGCGATCGCGCAAAAGGATCTTGGACGGGTCCTGATCCATGAGCACGTGTTCCTGATGGATATGGAGTACACCTTCAATTACCGGCCGGATTTCCATTCCGCCCGGACCATCGACGATGCCGTCGCGCGCCTCGACGAGCTGAAGAATGCCGGGTTCGACACGATCATCGATCTTACGGTGCTCGGTCTCGGCAGGCACATGCCCAGCATCGCCAAAGTCGCCGAGCGAACAGCCGTCAACATCGTCGTCTCCACCGGGGCCTACTCCTTCGATGCGGTTCCCGCGCCGTTCCAGTTCTGGGGGCCGGGTCTTCTCCATGACACCGGAGTGGAGCCGATGGTCGGGCATTTCGTCAGCGATATCGTCGAGGGCATCGCCGATACCGGCATCCGCGCGGGAATGCTTAAATGTGCGATCGATGCGCCGGGCCTGACAGGCGGCGTCGAGCGGATCATGAGGGCCGTCGGCCGCACCCATGTGCTGACCGGCGCGCCGGTCACGGTGCATACATCGGCAAAGCACGAAACGGGCCTCATTGCGCAGAAGGTCCTTGCCGAGGAGGGCGTGGATCTCGAGCGCGTCGTGATCGGCCACTGCGGCGATACGGCCGACATCGACTATCTCGCCAGGCTCGCCGACCGTGGCTCGATGCTGGGAATGGATCGGTTCGGCGTCGATTTCGAAATCACGATGGAGCAGCGCGTGGCGACCGTCGCGGAGATGGTCCGCCGCGGGTATGCAGGGCAGATGACCCTCAGCCACGATTGCTGCTGCTGGTCCGACTTCTTTCCCGAGGTCGACGATTACCACCGGGCCATGCCCAATCATCATTATCTGCACATTCACGACGACGTACTTCCGGCGCTGCGTGCCGCAGGCGTCTCGCAGATCGATATCGAGCGCATGCTGATTGCCAATCCCCGGCGCGTACTTGCGAGCCAGCTTGCTTCGCACTGAGCGGACGCCGCTGCGCACAACCGTTCAATCTGTCGCGATCCGTCAAGAACACTTGGCTCGAGGCAATGTAGCGTGACGCCTTGTCCGATGCGAAACGCAGGACCTGGAGAGGAACGATGACCCCAGATATTACCCAGCTCGCTGATCGCGATGCGATCCGCGATTGCATTGCGCGGCTGGCGCGCGGAGAGGACCGCCGCAGCGCCGACCTCATCCGCTCCTGCTGGTGGCCCGAGGCGCGCTTCGATTACGGCGTCTATTCAGGCGATTTCGAGGCTTACCTGGCCTGGGTCGTGCCCGGCGCCGATGCGATCAAGGATACGCAGCACCTGATCGGCCAGTCCTACATTGAACTGGAAGGCGATCGGGCATCGGTCGAAAGCCACGTCATTTCCTATCACCGGGTCGACATGGGGTCCCCAAGCACAGCGCAAGGCGGTGAGCGGGACACCTGCATCGGCGGACGCTACCTCGACCGATTCGAGAAGCGCGGCGATGCGTGGCGGATCGCGGGGCGCACCATGCTCTACGACTGGGAGCAGGATTGGGGCGCTGCCGCGGACTGGTCGAAAGGGGTGATGGGCTATCCCTTCACTGCCGGTCATTTCCCGGGCCGGGCAAAAGATGACTTCAGCGAGCGCTGGTTTGCCGGGGAGGAGGCATGAGCGCGCCGCTGGCAGGAAAGGTCGCACTCGTTACGGGGGCAAGCCGAGGCATCGGCAAGGGCATCGCGCTCGTGCTCGCCGAGCAGGGGGCGACGGTCTATGTGACCGGCCGGACGGTCAACGAAGGGGACTACTACCTTCCAGGCACGGTCGGCGGCACGGCGGCTGAATGCGACGAGCGCGGGAGGCCGAGCGGCGGGCGGGGCATTGCCGTTGCCTGCGATCACGGCGATGACGCGGCTGTCGCGGCCCTATTCGGACGGATCGCCGCCGAAGCCGGCCGCCTCGATATTCTCGTCAACAATGCATTCGCGCTTTCCGACGATCTTCTCGAACCGAAAGGGTTCTGGGAAAAGCCGTTGTCGAACCTCGAGATGTGGGATGTCGGCGTCAGGTCGAACTACGTGGCCGCCTGGCATGCGGCGGGCCTCATGGTCTCCCAGAAATCAGGCCTGATCGTGGCGATCTCCGGCTTTGCGGCGGTTACCTACACTTATGGCGTGATCTTCGGCACATCGAAATCCGCGGTCGACCGCATGGCGCGGGATATGGCGATCGAACTCGAGCCACACGGCGTGGCCTCGCTGACCCTCTGGCAGGGCCTGACGCTCACCGAGAAGGCCAGGGACAACCTTGCGAAGATGGGAGACCGGATGACCGCGTCCATCACGCAGATGCATGGCAGCAGCGTCGAGCATCCGGGCCGGGTTGTCGCAGCGCTCGCGGCCGACCCCGATATCATGAGGCGCTCCGGCGGCGAGTTCATAACCGCCGAATTGGCCGAAGCCTACGGCCTCACGGACATCGACGGGCAGACGATCCAATCGGCAAGGGCGACGCGGGGATCGCCGATCTGGAAACCGATTGCGGAGGTTGATTACCGTGGCAAGTGAACGGGCCCTTGGCGACAGGGAGCGGCGCATCGACGCGTTGCTCGACAAGCAGGACATTCTCGAGTGCCTTGCGCGTTTCTCGCGCGGTATGGACCGGTCCGATCGGGATATCTATCTCTCGGCCTTCTGGGACGATGCCGAGATGGCTGCGGGGCCTTTCGTGGGCAGCGCCGCGGATTGCTGGGACTGGGCGGTTCCGATGCACGAGGCGGGACAGATACTGACCCACCATGCCTTGCTTCAGACCAGCATAGATCTCGCCGGCGATACCGCCCACTGCGAAACCTACTACCAGTTCGTCGGCCGCAACCGGGATGAGAGCCTCTGGATTGCCGGGGGTCGCTACATCGACCGGCTGGAGCGACGAGACGGCGCATGGAAGATCGCGCTGCGCACCAATGTCATCGAATGGGGATGCGCCCCTCCGCCAATACCGGTGCCGTTCGCAGATGTCCCCGACATCGCGCTCAACGGCGTGACCAGTCGCGGCAAGGACGACCCTTCCTACCGCCGGCCGCTCGTCAACCTTCGTGCGCCGAGCAATCCTGCCGCGGAGCCTGCTGCATGACGCGCGCATCCGGGGGACTCGCAGGCAAGGTCGCGGTCGTGACCGGCGCCAGCCGCGGCATCGGCAAGGGGATCGCCTGTGCTCTCGCGGAACACGGCGCAACGGTCTACGTCACCGGGCGAACCTTGGCGCCAGGCCAGAGCGCATTGCCCGGTACGCTTGGCGAGACGGTCGAAGAGGTGGGGCGCCGAGGAGGCAAGGGGGTGGCAGTGCCACTCGATCTTGCCGACGACGCGCAGATCGAGGCACTTTTCCAGCGGGTCGAGCGCGATGAAGGGCGCCTCGACATCCTAGTCAACAACGCCATGGCCATTCCCGAAGCGATGACCCGGCGCGACGGGTTCTGGGAAAAGCCGCTTGATGAATGGGAGATTTGGGACACCGGCATGCGCGCTGCCTTCATTGCGGCCTGGCACGCCGCGCGTCTGATGGTGTCGCAGGGCTCGGGGCTGATCGCCGCGCTCTCGGGCTATGTCGGGGTGACCTACACCTACGACGTCGTTTTCGGGACGACCAAGACGGCCACCGACCGGATGATGCGCGATATGGGCCATGAACTGCGCGGTACCGGTGTCTCTGCAGTCTCGCTCTGGCAGGGCTTCACCTACACCGAGCGGGCGAAGGAGAACCTCAAATCGGTGCCGGGCATGGCCAGCCAGCTCAACAGCGCGGTCGGTTCCTCACCGGAGTTTCCTGGCCGCGTGATCGCGGCGCTGGCCATGGATCCTGCTCTCGAAAGCCGATCGGGCGGGACTTTCATCAATGCCGAGCTCGCGGCGGACTATGGGCTGACCGATAACGACGGCCGCGTCATCCCCTCGCTCAGGGAGAGCCGCGGCGCCCCGCTCTGGGCTGCGGGCGATACAACCTGGAGGAATGCATGACTGATCGGCGCTTCGATGGACGCGTTGTCCTCATTACCGGCGGCGCACGCGGGCTTGGCCTGGCTTATGCCGAACTCCTCGGGTCGCTCGGGGCGAGGATTGTCATCAACGACAACGGCAGCGCCGTAACCGGTGCTGGCTCGGACCACGCCCCGGCAGAAGAGGCGGCACAGGCCCTGCGTGATGCCGGCTACGAGGCCGCAGCCTGTACCCAAAGCGTGGCAACCCCGGAAGGAGGGGCGGCCATGGTCGAAGCCGCGCTCGATTCTTTCGGCCGGCTCGACGTCCTCATTCACAATGCGGGCAACAACCGCTTCGCCATGCTTGACGAGATTTCCTACGAGGATTTTCGCAGCGTTGTCGACGTTCACCTGCTCGGCGCATTCCATGTCGTAAGACCCGCTTTCGAGCACATGGTCGGCCGGGGGTATGGGCGGATCGTGCTGACCGGCTCGATCGGCGGCCTCTATTCGATGCCCAGTGTCGTGAACTATGCCGTCTCGAAGTCGGGGATGATCGGCCTCAACAATATCGCTGCAATCGAAGGCGCGGCGCGGGGCGTCAAATCGAACATCATCCTTCCCGGCGCGGTGACCCGCATGGCCGAGGGGCTCGATATCTCGCAGTATCCGCCGATGGGTCCCGAACTGGTCGCGCCGGTCGTGGCCTGGCTCGCACATGAGAGCTGCTCGGTCTCGGGCGAGATGTACGTATCGATGGGCGGGCGGATCGCACGCGCTTTCATTACCGAGACTGAAGGCGTCTACCGTCCGGACTGGACCATCGATGCCGTCGCCGAGGAAATCGGGGCGATCAGGGATCAGGCCCGGCAATGGACCTTCCATCCGGTGGAAGACGGCTTCGCGCAGCATATGGCTAAAAGCTTCGAGCTCGTGCGAGGCCACGGCGCGTGAGGAATATTCGCGTCTTGGGCGTGCGGGCGCGAGGCCGATGAATGCCTACAGGGCGTAGGCGCAAGTCCGATACGATTGCCGGCTTCGACATCGTCGACCGGCGCATACTCGACCTGTTTCCGCAGCTTGTTTCGGGGCTCGGAGGCGATCCCGTTGCCTTGCAGAAAGCTGCCGGGTTGGATCCCGAAATGCTTGGGCGCGGGGAAGGTTCAGTCAGCTATCGCTTGATGGCGGACCTCCTCGCCCTCACGGCGAGGAGCCTTGATGTTCCCGACTTCGGGATGCGCCTTGGCGGGATCCAGGCAAACGAAATCCGCACGCCTTTGCTCGATCTCATGATGAGCTCATCCACCTTCGGCGAGGCTCTCGAACAGGTTATCCGGCACAGCTACGCTCACAGCCGCGCTGCGGCGATCTGGCTCAAGATTCAGGCCGACGAGGAAAGTATCCTGGTCGGGCACGACATTCTGGTCGGAGGGATCGCGGATCCGCGCCAGATCATCGAGCAGGTGCTGCTTGTCGAATACCATGTCGGGCTCCGCGCGACCGAAGGCCGGACGCGGGCGCGCAAGGTTCTCCTGCGTCACCAGCCGATTTCTGATCCTGCGGTCTATCGTGGGCATTTCGGTGTGGACGTGAAGTTCGGACAGGACGTCGATGCGATCGTCTATGGCGCCCATGTCTTGGGCAGCCGAATGGCTGAGCCAGACCCTCAGAGCTGCAGGGAACTCGTCGCCGGGATTGGCACCATGTACCCTGTCCATGAGCAACCGCTCCATGTCAGGGTTCGCGGCCTCATCGTCCATTGGTTGCATACGCCCGCGTGCAACAGCGAGGATGTCGCCCGGCGCCTGGGTTTCCATTGTCGGACCTTGCACCGCAGGTTACGCGAACAGGGAACCTCGTTTCAGGCGATCAAGGACGAAGTGCGATGCGAGCGACTGGTCAATCTCCTCGATCTCACCGATTTGCCGCTATCGGCCGTTTCCGAGCAACTCGGCTTTGCCGAGCAATCGGCCATGACGCGTTTCAGCCGGCAGGTACTGGGCATGTCGCCCCGCGAGCGCCGGCTTCGCGCGCGCAGCTCGTATTGAGGGTTTCCGTCCGAAATAGGCAAGTCAAGGTTCCGTGATCCGGACAAGACATCGCGGTGCCTTGCGCCTTGGGCGATCCGGGGCGGCAGCCAGGTGACGCTAGCAAGGCATTGCGATGAATTATGGAGAGGGATCCCATGCGTTTCGAGACAACAAACCTGATGCCGCTGATCGGTACGCGCGTCGAGGCGGACCGGACGATTTTGCTGGAGGGGACCAGGGCAGCGGATCTGCTCCAGTTGCTGGAAGCGCGCGGCGTTCTGGTGTTCCCCAGGATCAGCCTCAACGACGAGGAGCAACGTGTATTTGCCAGGACGATCGGCATCCCCACGGATCAGGGCGAACGGGGGCTGCACAAGATCAGTCTGGACGACAGGGTGACGTCCACGGCCAAGTATCTCAAGGGCACGATCCTGTGGCACTTTGACGGCTGGAACGATCCTGTTCCTGCTCGCGGAACTGTACTGACGGGCCGCAAGCTTTCATCCACCGGCGGGCAGACCGAATTCTCGAATGCCTATGCCGCCTACGAGGAACTGCCCGAAGACCGCAAGGCGGCGCTCGAAGGCCTCAGGGTCGCGCATACGATGGAGGGCACCCAACGGGGTGTTCACGCGGACGTCACAGCGGAAATGGAAGCGGACTGGGCGCGATTTCCGATCCATCGGCACCCACTTGTCTGGACGCACCGTTCGGGTCGCAAGTCCTTGCTCCTCGGCTCCAGCGCGGACTGGATCGAGGGCATGGAGGCAGACGAGAGCACGTCGCTGCTGGCCGAGCTGAAGGAGTGGGCTTGCCAACCGCGCCTCGTCTATCGTCATGAATGGCAGGTGGGTGACATGATCGTCTGGGATAATTGCGGCGTGCTCCACCGCGTGGAGCCTTATCCGGTGGATAGCGGACGAGTGATGCACCGTGTGACGTTGGACGGTGAGGAGGCCATTGCCTGAACGGTCTGTCCTATGTCGCCAGCGTGATAGCGGATCAGCCCGAACCACGCTGGCGAGGTTGCTTCGGCATCAGGCCTGTGCTGCTGAAAGAAATGGACGTGCAGCCGATGCGAGCGTTCGGGTGCTGGCCTGGTCCGTGAGGATCGTCTCAAGGAGGCTGACGTCCTTGGCCAGGAGCGCTGCACCGTGCGCGAAAGCACCTGGCTGCGGCAGGCGGGCATAGACTTCAAACCCGAAGCTGCGCCCGCTGCTGGCCTTGATAAGGGCTGCAAGCGCATTCCGATCAATGCCGAGCGATGCACCGGCCTGCAAGGCCGCATGCGCGAGGCCCATGTTGGCTGCCATCAAGGCGTTGTTGACGATCTTGGCGCGCTGGCCAGAGCCAGCTGGACCGAGATGGACCAGCGTTCCTGCAAATGTCTCGAGAACGGGCTTTGCCTGCTCGAAAGCGTCGATTGTGCCGCCGCACATGACTGTCAGCGTGCCGTTGGCGGCTGCGCCGCCGCCGCCGCTTACCGGCGCATCGATGAAGGCAATCCCGCGGGCTTCGCAAATCGCGGCAAGGGCTTCGCAGCTTTCGGGCAGGATCGTCGAATGAATGGCCAGCAGGCTGCCGGCGCGCATCGCAGGAACAAGGGTGTCGCAGATTTGCGCGACCCCTCCATCATCCACCACGCAGATGCCGATGTGATCGGCTTCTGCGGCGAGCGCTGCAACGTCGCTGGCGACGGTTGCTCCTTTGGCCGCGAAGGGTTCGAGCGCCTCGGCGCGCCTCGCCCAGACAGTCAGCGGATAGCCGGCTGCGAGCATACGCGCCGCCATCGGGCCGCCCTGGCTTCCGAGGCCGATGAAAGCGGTCTTTAGCATAGTTGGATTGTCCTCACGCATCCCAGGCGAGCCCGGCCTTGTAGTTCTTGATCATTGCCATGACCGCGCCCTGGATGACCGAGGCCTTGGGCCATCCGGCATGGACAGCATATTGCAGCACGAATTCCTGCAGCTCGTCCGGCTGGCAATTGCCGCTCGACATGGCCGCGTAGAAATGGGTCTTTATGGGGGTAGTCGCGCAGCTTTCCGAAACGCCGACAAGCGTAACCCAGCGCCGAGAGCGCTGATCGAGGCCGGCGCGCCTCCACATCTCGCCAAAGACGAAGTTGTCGATCCCGGCCTCGAAGTACGGTGTGACAGGGGGCGGCCCCGGAAAACCCATGACGGCGTCGAACTCGTCGATGCCTTGCCGGATGCGCTCTTCGGGGTTCCAGGGTTCCACCCGGATCGGTTCGAACGGGCAGAGCGGGTAGCCCAAGGTACCGGCCACCCGGGTCACCGCCCGGTCCAGCTCGATCCCGCGTGACCAGCCGGTATAGACGGCCAGATGCAGCGCTGCCTCGCGTAACTCGATCTGGCTGAGGTCGCCTATCACCAGCGCTCCGCGGATGTAGTCGTCGAGAATATCGACCGGGCCATTGCTGCTGGCTGCGCTTGCGATGGCGATCAGATAGCGGGATTTGCGGTCGAGACCGGGCCGACTCCAGATCTCGGCGAAGAGATAATCGCGCCAGCTGGCCTCGATCGGTGTCTCGGGTGATGGGATCGGCCGGGCAATGACGGCCTCGCCCACAACCTGGCCTCTGGCCGTGCGATCTTTCGGGTCGAGCAATTCCATAAGACAGTTCCTCGATATGCGCAGGCTCAGGCCTTGATGGAATCGATCACGTCCTGAGTGATGCCGGGACGGCCCGGATCGCCCGCGAGGAATTCCTGATGCTTCTTTTCGATGAAGGCATCGGGCCCTGCGGCCCATTCCGTCAGCGTATCCCAGGCTTCCTCGTGCGTCGGCACGATGATCTTGCCGGCCTCCATCGCGTCGGAGAGAACCTGGGCCGTCTGCTGCTGCGACATCACGCTGAGATGGCTGCCCGGCGCCCGCATCACGTAGTTCTCACTGAAATGCTTCATCGATTCCGGCGACGTGGTCATGACCGGACCCGGACACAGGCAGCTCACGCGAATGCCGAACTGCTTGAGGTAAAGCGCCAGGTTCTGCGACATCGAAACCACGGCGGCTTTCGAGGCGGCATAGTGCACCCGGCTTGCCGCGAAGGGGTAGAGACCGGCGAAGCTCGCGGTATTGACGATGTGCCCGGAGCCGCGTGCGATCATGCGCGGCACGATCACATTGTTGGCCCGAACCATTCCGAAGAGATTGACGTCGAACATCCGGCGCCACTCTTCGAGCGGAAGATCTTCCGGATTGCCGCCGGACAGGATGCCGGCATTGTTCATGTGGATGTCGAGCGGGCCGAGGGCCTTTTCGGCAGCGTCGATCGTCGCTGCAACCGAGGTTTCGTCGAGCACGTTGCAGTGAAGCCCGATCGCATCGCTCCCAGCGTCCCTCAGTATCTGGGCTGTTTCCTCGGCGCCGTCCTCGCTGATGTCGGCGACGGCGACCCGGGCCCCGCGCGCGGCCCATTCCTGGGCGATGCGGCGGCCGATGTTCTGGCCAGCGCCAATGATAAGTGCGGTTTTCCCGCCGAACGTCTCAGACATTGTACCTCTCCTTGCCCTCTGTTTCGGGGCGCTGTTTTCGACCTTTTCGCTCACGTTTGATGACCGTTTGTCGGGCTCGTCCCGTTCGCGAGGGCCTGGTCAGATTTTCATGGTGTAGAGGAGCTCGGAAGCGGCCTCGATGCCGGCGATCAATTCGTCCTCGGTGGTGTCGGCGGTGTAGTCGGCCGGCACCACCTCAAGATCGAAGACACCCGCATAGCCCGCGTCCAGGACGTCTCCCATCATGCGCTGAAGCGGCAGGTCTCCCTGCCCGATGTGAGACCGCCCGCTGCGTCCGGAAATCGCAATGTCGCCGATCTGGACGAGGGCGATGTGCTCCATGGCGCGCCTCAGGGTCGCGGGCAGGCCGCGTTCCATCCAGTTGTTGCTGAAATCGGAGACGATGCCGAGGCCGGTCGCGTCGGCGATTTCGATGGCATCAGCCAGCGTCGTGCAGAACGAGACGCTGGTCCTGAGGCTCGGCTCGAATGCGGCGATGACGCCGCGCTTTTGGGCGTGGGCAACGGTCGGGGCAACGGCCTCTCTAAACAGCGCGAAGTCTTCGTCCCAGTCGCAGTTTACGGTCCGGCCGGTAGTGAAATAGATCGAATGGCCGCTGTGATCGGCGACCAGATCGATCATCGTGCGGTGAACGTCGCGGGTCGCATCCCAGCTCGATGGATCGGCAAGCTGGAAACCCGCCGTGATCAAGGTGCTGATCCTGATGTCGGCATCGTCGAGCGCGGCGAGTTTGCTTTCGGGGGCGTCGACGATCTTGTTCATGAGAATGCCCGCATGCCGCACGCCCATGTCCTTCCAGAGCGCCAGTTCGCGCTCGAAGGGCCACTGGAACGAGCACATGGCATCGACCGAAAGGCGAGGGTGGACCATCAGTCTTCGCCTTCCAGTGTGGCCTCAAGGCGGCGGATCTCGCTTTCGAGCCAGCGCACTTCACTGAAGTTCTCGCGTCCGGCCGCTTCCAGTATCAGCCTCTGGGCATAGAGCTGGATCTCGAGGGCTCGGCGATATTCTGGCGAGGCAGGCGTTATCGCTTCGGCAACATGAAGAGCCTTGAGCGGCTGGTTCTCGCGGAAATAGCCTGCGGCAAGATCGAGCGCTGCCGCATCGCCGCCCGCAAGCGCGATGAGATCGGGGATCACCGATTGCGGGGGAACCGAATAGAGCTCGGTGGTCGATTCGTACCGGAACCAGCCCATATGCTCTTCCCAGATCGAACGAACGATCCAAGGCACTTTGCCGTGTCCCTGCGGGATCGCGAGCGCGGGCGGAAGCTTGATGGTATCCATCAATTCCCAGAGCGACTTGCCGGCGTTCATTCCCTTGAACGTCTCGTCGCGAAGGTACTGAACGGCATCGCGCATTCCGGTGAGGCTGGCGCGGATATTGGCCGCACCGCGAACGGGCTCGCCATGGCCGGTGATCAGCACTTCAGGGTTGAGGTCGATCACCCGCTGCACGCTGTCGAGGTACCACTGGACATAGCGATATCGCTCGCCGCGCACGGTATAGAGGTTCGGGACATGCCCGAAGATCGGTCCGGTCATGTTGCCGGTGAAGACGATCCTCTCCAAGGGCAGCCAGACGACCAGCGAGTCGACGGTTTCGCCGCCGGGGACCGAGTAGAGCTCGAAGCGGCGGCCGCCGAGTTCGAAGGCGTGGCTGTCCTGGAACGTGGTCGTGAGGACGGGTTCCGGCCGTTCGGTGAGTTCCTGCTTCTGGTCCCTGCTCCACAGGCGGCGGGAACGCGTGCCCATGGCCTTGCCAAGATCCCGGTACTGCGTGCGCACGAACGGCAGGTTGGCCTGGCCGATCGTCTCGATGCCCGGCGCATTGAAAGTCGGCCAGCCGCCGATGTGATCCTCGTGGCTCTGGGTGAAGACGATCTTGCGGATCGGTTTGTCCGTCACGGCATCGAAGCGCCGCTTGTTCTCGGCGGCGCTGTAGATGATGCCGGTGTTTATGAGGACGCTGCCGGCAGGCGTGGTCACCAGATAGAGGTTGGAGACATCCTTCGACATGAAGATGCCGCTGCCCAGGTCGACGGCGTCCTGCTTGCCGACGCCATCGTTGATAATCTGGGCATTGAGGGGTTGGTTTGCGTCGCGGCTGATCGATTGCATATCATTTGCTCCTGCCCGCGCGGGCATGCTCAACAGCGCCAGGAACGCGAGCTCGCATCGCAAGTGCGCGTGCCAGAGGCTGTTGGATCTCATCATTTCACTTCCTGCTTCACCTGAAAGCGGTCGGTGTAGAAGGAGAAGCGCTGGCGCAGTGCCGGGATGTCCAGATTGAAGTCTCCGGCGAGGTCGTAGACCACGCGCCCGTCTTTCCCGCGCGGGTGACTGTCCATGTAGTTGCGCATGTCGGCGATGCTCTGATCGTTCGATTCAAGCCCGGCAAACTCAAGCACGCGCTGGGCGGTGCCGACGTCGTCGGCGATGACATCGCCAAAGAGAATGTCGAGGCGCTGACCGGCAGGAACGGCGTCCATGTCGCGCAGATATGCCCGCAGCATCCGTTCGATGCGATCGACCCAGTAAGCGACGTGGGCCTGGATGTCGGGTTGCTTCTGGTGGGCGAGGACCGAGAGCCCGCGCATCGTCAGTACCGATTGTAACAGCGCCAGCGGATCGCGGTGGATCTGGACGATATAGGCATCCGGATAGTTCGCCACGAGTGCGGGGATCTGCTCGCTGTGCTGGTTGCCTTTGAGGATCCAGCGCCGCTCTGACGGGAACTGCAGGGCGATCGCTTTCAGCATGCGCTTGCCGTAAGCGTAATGCGGCGTCTGATCGTGCCCGAGCAGATAGTCGCGCCAGGTCGGCACCTCGGCCATCCATTCCCATTGGTAGGTGGTGAAATCCGGCATCTGCAACTCGTTCTCGCCGCAGGCGTGGTCCGGTGAATGCTCGTGCATCGCTGCCATGATCGCATTCTGTTTCATCCGGTCCCAATGCGCGCTCGAGCGTACCCAGCGCGGATCAAGGCCGTCCGGGCCCGGCGTTTCGCCGGGCGCCAACACCGCTTCCGATCCGAGGTAGACGGGCAGATGGCGCAGGCGGCGGTCCGCGGCGATGAGGTTCTCAAGGTGCGTGGTGCCCGAGCGCGGAAGGCCGACGATAATGATCGGCCGGTCGATCACCTCGGCGTCGACCTCTGGATGGCTGTCGAGGAAGGCCTTGTTCTTGAGCCTGTTGGCCGCCTGCTTCACGCACGAGGCGCGGAACTGCGCCTTGGCGAAGCGCCAGAGATTTGCGTTTGTCGCGACCTCCCCGGCCAGAACGGCCAGCCGTTCGGTGAAATCCATCGGTCCGAAGTCGCTTAGGCCCGTCTGTGCCTTCGCATCGGCCAGGATGTTCTCGACGCTCATGTCGAGAGGATCGGTTTCCGCTGCCTCGAGTTCGGCGCGGCGCTCCGGCGTGATCTGGGGGTCTCGGAACTGCTCAACCCGGAAGACCTTGGTCTGGACCTTTTCGGCGTCCTTTGTGGGTGCAATGCTCATGCCCGGCGCTCCGCGGAAGTGTTGAGTTTGCCGGCATTGGCCATCCAGCCGCCATCGACGCGGACGAGGTCGCCGGTGTGATAGCGCGAGGCATCGCTCATGAAGTAGACGCCGATGCCTTCGAAATCGGAAGGGTTGCCGAAGCGCGGGATCGGGCACCGCTCGCGCACCTGGCTTCCCAGCGGGGAATCCGGTCCCTGATCCTTGACTGTCTCGCTTTCCGTGTAGCCGGGGCAAACGGTGTTCGCGCGGATACCGTACTTGCCAAGGTCGACTGCGATGCCGCGGGCCAGTGCCGCCATCGCGCCCTTTGAGGCATTGTAGTGTTGCATACCGATCGAGCCGGTGACGGCGGAAAGGCTGGCGCAGAACAGGATCGATCCGCCCGCATCGCCCGCTTCGGCGCGGCTGCGCATATGGCGTGCCGCCTCGCGAGCGAGATAGAAGGCGCCGTGCTGGTTTACCGAAAGCAGGTCGTGCCAGGCCTCGCCGGTCATGTTGGTGAAGCAGCCCTGGTTCTTCATGAGGCCGGCATTGGCGATGGCGCCATCGACGCGGCCCATGTGCCGGACTGCCTCGGCGAATGCCTCGATCACGCGCGCCTCATCGACAACATCTACTTCCTGGGTGAAGATGCGCCCGCCGAATTCGGCGATCTCGGCCGCGGCTTCCTCGTTCTTGTCCTTGCGGCGGCCCCAGATGACCACGTCGCCGCCCGCCCGGGCGATGCCGCGCGCGAATCCCAATCCAATACCTGCGTTGCCGCCAGAAATTACGACGACGCGGCCGCTCATGTCCCAAGGAAGACGTGACATGCCTCTCTCCAAATTTGATCCTGAATGATCGTTGGGGACAATCTCTGTCCCGACTCTATTTATCGATACCGATTGAATAGGATACTCTATGGTCATGTCAAGAAGCGGTGGGCCCACTTGCGCATCGCTGCTGCGAACATACTGGACGAGGAGGCAAGTTTCGTGTTTTCAACGAGCGGCATGACAAAGCGCGAAAGCAAGCCGGCGCTGGCCGCCGCCGCAGAAAAACTGAGGGAGATGGTGCTCGCCCGTGAGCCGGGAGAGTACATTGGCCGCGAAGAGGAACTGGTCGCCGGCCTGGGTTATGCCCGGGGCACGGTGCGTCAGGCCGCTCGTCTCGTCGAGCGGGAGGGGCTGCTTGTTGTCCGTCGCGGCAACAATGGCGGCTATTTTACCTCTAGGCCGGATGCCACCACGATAGAGACGGTCGTCACGACTTATCTCACGATGATGGACGTTCCGCCCGAGGACGTCACGGTCATCGCCACCGCCTTGTGGGTCGAGGCGATGCGTAAGGCCGCGCGTGCTCCGCATGAGCGCATCGTCGAGGGCATCGCATCGCTGCTCGAGCGGACGCGTGCGGTTTTGGACGATGCTGGTTTCGACGAAGTCCGGGAGCTTGAGCGCGAGACCCAGGACGTGGTCTTCGACCTTGCCGGCAGCTCGTACATCAAGCTCATCTTCGACATCAACGTGGCATTCTCGCGCCGCACCTATCAGGGGCCGGCCGCCGACGACGTTTCGCCCGAGCACCGCCGGTTCGTCCAGAGCTGGCGCAATGCGCGACTCATGGAGTTTGGGGCTCTGGTGCAAGGTGATCCCGAACTGGCGGGAATTGCGAGCCAGTACAGCAGGAAGGTCTGGGCGCGGCGGATCCGGGCGCGCTTCCAGATGAAGCCTGAGGAGGAGATCGCCGACTGAGCCGGCAGGGTAGGCGATCCCCCGCCCGCCTCCTGGCCTCGTTTCCGCGATCTTTCCGGGCATTGCCGCTTCGGGCCGGCGGTCAGCCTTGCGGCACGGTGAGGGCGGCACTGAGCCCGCCGTCTACAAGCAGATCGGTGCCGCTGATGAACGCGGCGCGATGGGATGCAAGAAACTCGACTGCATCGGCAATTTCATGCATCGCGCCTTCGCGGGCGAGCGGGCTCTTGGCGAACATGCGCGCCTTGTTGGGGCTCTCCCCATATGTGCCGCGCCCCATCGGTGTTGCGATCATACCGGGCGAGAGTGAAACGATCCTGGCGCCTCGCTTGCCCCAGGCAGCGGCCTGGCTGCGGGCCATCGCCAGTAGCCCGGCCTTGGACAGGGCATAAGCAGCAGCCGGTGTCGCTCCCTCTTGAGCGCCGAGATGAGCGCGAAGCCGCTCCGCAAGCTCGTCGGCGGCGGGATCTGCAAGGATACCGGCGGCTGCCTCGTCAGGTTGGCTGAGGTGCGCTGCCATCGAGGCGATCAGAATCGCGCAGCTTCCCGCCAATGCCATCGGCAACAGGGCTTGCGCGACGAGCGCCGGCCCGCGCAGGTTCACCTCCACGATTCGCCCGAAATCTCCCGCCCCGATCGAGAGGCCGGCGACATGGACCAGCGCTCTGAAGCCGCCGAGATCGCCAACGCGTGCGGCAAGATCGGCGACCGAGGCTCGCGATGTGACGTCGCATTGTACCGCTATCGCTTCTCCTCCTTCGTTGGCGAGAGCTGCCGCCTGCCGTTCGGCAAGCGCGCCGTCGATATCGGCCAGCACGATCCGGTGCCCCTGGGCCATGCGGCGGGCGATCGCCATTCCCAGACCGCCGGCGCCGACGACGACCGCATTGGGCAGGTTGCTGCGGGTCGCCGCGCCGCTTTCGCCGAGGGTGTTGGACACTATGTTTGTCTCGCTTGGCTTCAGGCGCTTGCCGGCACCTTGGTGGGAGTGGGGTCAGGCAGGGGCGAGGGGGTGGGCCATTCCGGATAAGCGCGCAGACTGAACACCAGACCGCCCGAAATGAGCGAGATCGCCACGCCCACCAGCAGCAGCGGCGTATAGCTGCCGAACCGGTCGTAGGAGAGGCCGGCGGCCAGCGGGCCGACTGCCGAGGCCAGCGCGATAACGCTGGTCATGAAGCCGAAGATGGTCCCGTAATGCCGCATGCCGGCATACCGCGCGGTCAGGTAGCTGCAGAGCTGGATCTTCGTTCCGGCGGCATAACCGCTGATCATGATGCCGACGACGATTGTGGCAGGCGTTGCGATCCCGGCCATCAGCATCGGCCAGCCGATTGCTGTGGAAGCGAGGGTAACGCCACCAACGACGCGGGCATGGAAGCGGTCGATGAGTGTGCCGGACACCAGCTTGCCGAGAACGCCGGCAATGCCCGAGAGGCTGACCAGCCACGCAGCCTGGCCCCGGCTCATGCCAGCTTCGACGAGAATTGGAAACTGGTGCACGACGATCGCGATCGTGACGGTGAGAACGAGAAACGTTGCGATCGCGACCTTCCATAGCGATGAATCGTGCCACGCTTCCTTGACGCTCAGGCCGGGGAGGGGGCTTGCGGCCTGCAACCCGGCCCGTCCGGGGTGCCTCGCCTGCCGAAGCTGCCTTGCCCGGTCACGCAGATCGAACAGAAAGAGGGCTGAGAGGATGAGCGCAAAGCTGCCCCAACCAAGCCCCAGTACGAGATAGGCGGTGCGCCAGCCGAATGTCTCGATGAGGTAATTGGAAAGGGGCGGGGCTACGACCTGGGCAAGTGCGGTCCCGGACATGGTGACGCCGAGCGCCAGGCCGCGTCCGCAGGTGAATACGCTGGCGATCGCAGTCGACCACAGCGTCGATTGGACGAGAAGAACGACGATGCCCCAGGCAAGCCAGAGGGCGATCCATTGGGCAAGCGAACCGCTCGTCATCGAGAAGGCGGCGATCGCCACGCTGGTCATGGCGAGGCCCGGTAGCGCGAGACGCCGCGATCCGTAGCGGTCGATGAGATTGCCGACGAACGGCGAGCAGAGAATCGAAAGTAGCGAGGAAATCGCCATCCCGAGGGACAGTTCGGTCCTGCCCCAGTGAAATTCAGCCCCGAGCGGATCCATGAAGACACCGGCCGAGGCGGTCATAAACGACATGAATGAAAACCCGATGCAGGCCGCCAGGACCATCGGCCAGTGCCGGCGCCACTCGGCGCGAGCCGTTTCAAGCTGATCCAATCCAGCTCTCCCACAGTTTGGAGCGTCGCTTCCGCGCGAACGTCTATGGGCAAATCCTGCGTGATCGTTTGCTGCGAGTCCACAACAAAAGGGTCCTATTTGATGGAGTCCTCGCTGTGATCGCTGGCGCGTTCACCTTCCGAAATTGGCTTAGTCATTGAGGGCCCTTATATGAAAGGCCGCGCGCTACAGAGGAGTCATCGCAGACTCGATCAGTTGCTTGCAAGGCGCCCTTACCGTCGCTGAAGAGTTGCCTTGCATCACGCCATCCTTTTTAGAGTGTCCTTAATGAGGAAAACTCAAGGGAGAGAATGCTGATGAAGACATCGAGTCCGAGCCTGTGCCGATTTAGTCTGGCCGCAGGTGTCGCCCTGTCATCGCTGATACCGGCCATGGCCTATGCACAGGATGACGAAGCGAAGCCGCGCGCCTCGAGTGAAAACGAAATCGTCGTGACCGGCACTTTGATTCGCGGCATTGCACCCGCCGGCTCCAATGTCGTGGGCATCAGCGACGAGCAGTCGAAAGTTTCCGGCGGCACTTCTACCAACGAAGTGCTCGCGAGCCTCCCCCAGGTTTCCAACTTCTTCGGCGTCGTGCCGGCCGGTGTCTCGCCGGTCTCGGGCGCGAACTCGAGCAATCCCATCGCCCGCCCCAACTTGCGCGCACTGCCTGCGGCCAACACGAGCGGAGGCGCCCAGACCTTGGTCATGATCGACGGCCGCCGCGTGGTCGGCGCCGGCACCCAGCAGCTTGCGGTCGACCCGGACATCATACCTCCCGCCGCAGTCGAGCGAGTCGAGGCGATGCTCGATGGCGGTTCGGCCGTTTATGGCTCGGACGCTCTGGGCGGCGTTCTGAACTTCATGACCCGCAAGACCTACGACGGCGTCAAGATCGACGCCCGCGTCGGGATCGGTGATGCCTACACGTCGTATGACAGCGGTCTGATCGCAGGCAAGACCTGGGATGGCGGCGGCCTTTATGTCGCCTACAACTTCTCCAAGCACGATGCGATTTACGGTTCCGACCGCAAGTGGGTGAAGCGGATCGATTGGAACACCGGCGTTCCGGTGGGCCGCAACTGCGCCGATCCGACCGTCTCGATCGGCAGCAACACCTATCTCGTCTCGGGCAGCAGTCTCGTGGCCGGGGGACCCAATACTTGCGATCCCTCTGACGATACGGCCATCTATCCGGCGGCCGAACTGCACAATGTGATGGCCCGCTTCACCCAGGCACTCGGCAGTTCGCTCAGCATCGATGTGACCGCGCTCTACGCCAACCGGCAGACGCGCGGAAACGGCGGCGCGCTAGGCGTGCTCGGCAATACGACGGGAACCGTGACGGTCTCGCCGTCCAATCCGAACTACATCGATGCCGGCGGCGCAGACGCCGGCAAGTCGCAGACGGTCCGCTTCAACTACGCCTCGGTCGACGGGCCCCGCTCGCAAACCCAAGAGACGGATCTCGAGACCTGGAGCGTTTCGCCCAGCCTGACTTACGACATGGGCTCGAACTGGCAGGCGCGCGCTCTCTTCAATTATGGCAACAGCCGTGTGACCTACCGCAACAACGTGATTGATCCCGTCGCGCAGGCCGCGGCGCTCGCGAACGGTTCGCTCGATCCCTACAATCTGGCCGCAACCGATCCGGCGGTGCTTGCCGACATTCTCGACGGATATGAGCGGGGGTACGGACGCAACGAACTGTTCGACTACCGCTTCATCGTGGACGGGCCGCTGATGCGGCTTCCCGGCGGCGATCTCAGGGCTGCAGTCGGCGCGGAATACATGCGCGATATTTTCCAGCGCCAGACGACCGACACCAAGCTCAACCTTCTGCCGCGCGACCATTATACCCAGACCGTGAAGTCGCTGTTTGGCGAACTTCAGGCCCCGATCGTGACAGGCGGCGGAGCAGGACTGGCCGAGCTCATACTCTCGGCTTCGGGCCGCTACGACAAGTACAATGATTTCGGTGACACCTTCAATCCGAAGTTCGCATTGACGTACAAGCCGATCGACTGGATCTCCATTCGGGCCAACTGGGGCAAGTCGTTTACCGCGCCTTCGCCGGTCGACCAGCTGGGCCCGCTTTCGGCGACAGCGACGCTCATTCCCGGCGCCTATCTCGCGCCGCCGCCGGGCCAGTCCTTCGCCACCGGCGAGACCGGGGTTTACCTCGGCAACGGCTCGGTCACCGGCCTGACTCCGCAGAAGGCGAAGAGCTGGTCGATTGGCGCGACGATCGAACCGCCGGTGATCGATGGTCTGACGCTGAGTGCGTCCTATTACGTCATCAACCTCAACGGCACGATCGGCCGGCCGGTGACCGGGACGAGCCTGACCGACTATTACAACAATTTCCCGAACCTTTGGACTTATCGCCCGACCGGGCAGGAGTTGGCGCAGGTTCTTGCAGGGCTCGCCAACCAGAACAACGTCGGCTTCACTCTGCTCAATCCGACCTCGACCGACCAGGCTCTCGTCAGCGTAGGCGGCAGCGGGGCAACGCCGGTGGGCGTGGTCCTCGATACGCTGGTGCGCAACCTTGGCCGGACCAAGCTCAGCGGCATCGACTTCGATGCAAGCTATGTCCTCGACACGAGCTTTGCGTCCTTCGACGCGCGGATCGCGGGCAATATCCGCCTCAAGCAGGATACCAAGGCCAGCCCGACGGCATCGGTCGTCGATGATCTTCTCTACGGCACGCCGACGACGAAGTTCATGGCATCGGTGGGAACGACGATCGACAAGCTACGCGCGCAGGCGACCCTTTATCATACCTCGGGCTACGAGCGCGCCGACAAGGGTCTGGCCTCGGCCTTCGGACAGAGCCGGATCGGCGCCTTCGATACGGTCGATCTCTATTTCCGTTACACGTTTGCGGGCAAGGGGATCGCCGACGGACTGGCGCTCTCGCTGAACGTCAAGAACGTCCTTGGCGCCGAGCCGCCGGTCTACAAGAACGTGGGCCAGAATGGCTACGATCCCAGCAATGCCTTCACTCTGGGCCGGGTCTTCCAGATCGGCGTCGAAAAGGCGTTCTGATCCGGTCTCCGGTCTGCTTCCCCCTCCTATCCAGGCGGGCCGGGTCGGTGCCGGAACATCGGAGATGCAGTTCATCGCGCCCGCGCTTTGGCGCGGGCCGATTGAGGGGACGGTTCTCGGCGCGATCCGATCGTGAGACAATCGGAGCAAAGGTTGCCCGGTACTCAGGAAACGGCCCCAGCTATGACTTGTCAGGTCCGAGATACCGTTGCCCAGTGGATGCCGGAATCGGCATCCGAGGCCATTCAGGCGCCTATCCTTCGCCACTTTCCGGCCTTGGTGCGCGACCTCGGCGGCGATCCGGCAGCCATTCTCGGGGCCTTCGATCTTGCCACCGAGGCCTGCGACAAGGAGGGGGCGGTCACCTGCCGTCAGTGGGTGGGCGTGCTCGAGTTCGCCGCAACTGTGCTTCAGGCAGAAGATATCGGGATGCGCCTTGCCGAGCGGCAGGGCGGTGTCGGGTGCTTTGGACCTTTGGGCAGGGTCATGCGCAATTGCCGGAATTTCGGCGATTCGCTGAATTATGCCGCCACCCACAATGCAGCCCACAGTCTTGCCGTCCGGGTGTGGATGGGGCGGACCACTTCGGGGCAGTCGGTCTTCATGGGACATGAACTTCTGGGCGAAGATCTATCCAATCGCATGCAGGCGATCGAGCATGCCTTGCTCGCCGGACATCTCGCGGCGCGAGCCACCACCGGAGGCCGGGTCGGCGCGCGCCGGGTCCATTTTCGCCACCAGGCGCTGGCCGCTAGGTCCGTATATCGCCGCCATTTCCAGTGCGAGGTCCGCTTCTGCTGCAATGAGGACGGCCTCGCATTTGCCGCTGCCGACATGCAGGCGCCGATATGCGGACCGGACGATGTTTCGCTGCCCGATATGATCGAGGAGATCGAGCGAACCTACGGCGACAGGCACCCGCCATTTCATGCCCAGGTGCGCGGTGTGGTCATGCCTCTCCTCTGGACGGGGAGTTGTGCAGTTGAGGATGTTGCGCGCGTTCTCGAGCTGCACCCCCGAGCCCTGCACCGCAGGCTCCAGGAAGAGCAGTGCAATTTCCAGTCGATCAAGGATGAAGTTCGGCGCGATATCCTCGTTTTCTACCTGAAGCGCACCAGTCTGTCGTTTGGCCGCATATCGGAGAAGCTCGGATTTTCCGAGCAATCGGCAATGTCCCGATTTGCAAGGCAGCAGCTCAACGCGTCGCCTCGGGAACTGCGACGCAGTCACTGACCGGCGGTCGCCGGGGCGTCTCTGGTTCTCCTTAGGAGCGCAGGGCTCGCTGCGGCCAGTCGCGGGTCGATGCTGCTGGTGCTGGCGCTGCGGCGGGGCATTGCTCCGTAATGAACTGGGGACTGCAATGACCCACCGGCAGGCGTGTTTCGAAAGGTCTTGGTCAGGCAGCCCAGTGCATCATCTCGATGTGACCGGTCTGGCATTCATCGGGCAGGAATTCGCGCATCGTCTCGCTGATCGCCTGGAGCATCGCTGCGCTATTCACGAGCTCTTCCTTGGCAAAGACCAGGCTGACGGCCATTGGCCGGCCGTCGGGCTGTCGGGGCATCAGTGCGGAAAATCCGCAGGCGTTTGTGTCGAAACCTACCTGCCCCACGACATAGCGGCGATCTGCGGCGGCCTCGATCTCGGCAAGCAAGTCCGGAACGTGAAATTTGCGATGGTCCGGCGCTTCGGAATTCAGCCGACGCAGCATGCCCTCGCGGCGCGGCTTCTGGAAGGTCGAGAGCATGAGCAGGCCGGCGGCGCTCTGCTGGACGGGGTCCTTCATGCCGCTGGCAAGTTCGCGGGTCGAAGCCATGGCGAGGGGGGCGTGCCGCCAATGAACGATCTGGCTGTCGAGGCCGACCATGGCGGTAAGTGCAACCGAGTAGCCTGTGCGCTCGATGAGCGCGTCGATCAGCCGCACTATACGTCCATCGCGAACGAAGCGCGGCTGTCCGGCCGTGCCGATGAGGGCGGCGCGCGGCGTAGGATGGTAGGTGCGTGCCGCGTGATCCTTGCGCAGGATGCCAAGTTCGACGAGCGAGCTCAGAAGCTCCGATGTGCTCGATTGCGGTCGGTCGAATCGGCGCACGATATCCATGACCGTCGCCTGGGGGTGGGCGTCATCGAAGTATTCGAGCACTTCGATTACCCGGCGGGCAATCTTTGCCTTGTTCGATACGTGCGACTGCGATGCAGGTCCGGCCATTCAGTCTCTCCTCTCGTCGATTGGCGCTGCTCGCTCGAGGCCCACTGCCTAAAAACGAGTCCGCCTCATTTTATGCTGACTAAGGTTATCATTTCGGATGAGCGAGTCGCAAGCGTTAAAAGGATCCTCTTTGAGGGCCTGGGAATTTTCTGTGAGGTGCGCGTCAGGGCGCGCGCCGCTTACGTGGAGGCGGAATTGCTGTCCGGCGATCTCACCGCGAAACTCCCGGAGTTTTGTACTTCCTGGCAGCATCGTGTGAAGTCGGAGTTCTCTTCCGCGAGAGCGACAATGTCTGGACAAGAAAAAAGCCGGCCACACAGGGCCGGCTGAAGTATTTGGGAGAGGATGCCTTAAAGGCCTCTTTTCGATGTCTTATGTTGCGATGCAATGCAAGTGGGTGGTGTGTGTGCACGTGCAGCATCGCCCGGGCGCTTGGTTGGGATGGCGCGCATCGCTGATCCTGCTCGCCTTAGCGGCACTTGATTTCGCCGCGATCGATCTGCCGGCCGAGCAGCGCACCGCCGCCAGCGCCGATGAGGGTTCCGAGCGTTCCGCCGCCAACGGCCTTGCCGATGAGGGCGCCGCCGATACCGCCAATGACAAGGCCCGTCGTGCCGTCGCTCCGGCGGCAGTAGGCGCGCCCGTCTCGGCCGCGATAGATCCGGTCGTTGCGGCCAAGGCGGCGATCCTTGTACTTGCCGGAGCGATAGGACCGCGAAGGTTCCCAGTTACGATCGTTCTCGCGCCACTGGTGTTCGTATCGATCGCGATCTCGGTCCCGGTCGCGCCGCTGCTGAGCCTCGGCGGGGACTGCGAGGCTCGATACTACGCAGACCAGCAGGGCAAGCGAGGTGGCTTTGATTTTCATGGTGTCTCCTGGTCTTGTTGGATTTCCGGCGGCCCAATCGGGCTTGCGAACATCGAGGGAGGGGTGGGCTGGGTAGCGGCTCAGCCGGCGCGGCGGTCGGATATTCCCCGGTGGCGGCGGCCCCCGGCGAGCGCGTGGGCGGCGATGGAAGGCTGCCCGGATACTGTCCTGATCATGGAATTACCTCGCACCGTTGATGTCCGAGGAATTGTCCTCTCCATGTGAGACACCGCTGATGCGCGGCCGCCTCATCATAAAATTCGCAGGGCGTATGACCGCCCCGGTTCAGCGGCCGATCCGGATCGGCCGCAGCGGGCTTCAAACAGGACTCTTATCTTGCAGTCTTCGAAAAAAATGAATCGCATGAAATCAGCGATTCGCTAGCCGGACTGGTGATGGCGAATTTCAAATAGGTTCCCCTATGGCGAGATTTCGTGTATTTGGTCGCTCGTCCAGGCAGCGTTTGCCGGCGGCGATGGCGTTTGGGCGTAAGCCGTCCGGGGCTCGGGGCAGGACAGGTCGGCGATGCAGTTAGATGCCGCCGGGGAAGGACTTCCCCAGCAAATAAATTCGTTGCTCAAACTGGCGGAATTCGCGCACTTTTGCAGTGCGCGCTCAGCCATTTGAGCCCTTCGGGTCGCAGCTGAAAGGCACGGACTGACCGGTCGCGCTCACGCAGTGCCGCGTTCAAACGAGAAGTTGGCTAGAACAATGTCGAATGGTGGTTTGCTGGGGGTCCTTATGGACATACGACCAGCATTGCTGCGCTTCCTCATCCTTCGCGGCGCTACGCCGGAAGAGGCGGAAGACGTGGTTCAGGAGATTTCGATCCGTCTGGCTACGGCGCCCGTGGCGCCGGTGGCGCAAATGCGCGCCTATCTTTACCGGATGGCCTCGAACCAGTTCCTCATAAATCGGCGCACGGCGGATCGGCGTTCGCGGCGGGAAGTCGATTGGGTCGACGCCAATACGGGTGATCCTCCGGAAATCGACGAACGCCCGTCTGCGGAGGCGGGCCTCATCGCGGCCGACGAGGTTCGTGTGCTGCAAGGGGTGATCGATCGCCTGCCCGAGCGCACACGGCAGATCTTTCGCCGGTTTCGCCTCGAAGGCGAGCCGCAGCGCGACATTGCCGAGGACCTAGGCATCAGCGTAAGCGCGGTGGAAAAGCATCTGGCACGGGCATACGAGGCAGTCGCATCGATCCGAAAAAGACTTGATGGGGATCGACTGCCGGAGCGGCATCTCAGGTCGGGGGTAGACCGCTATGGAATCTGACATGCAACTGATCGACCGCGAAGCAATCGACTGGCACGTGCGCCTTCGCCACGGTGGTGACGAAGTCTGGGAGGCATTTGCCGAATGGCTGGCCGCCGATCCTCGCAACCAGGCCGCTTACGACGAGATCGCAGAGATCGATTTCGATCTCGACGACCTGCTGCCGCAAGTCTCGTTCATCGAGAGCGCAAACGACGATGACGGCGAAGGTGAAGCGGTCCCGTTCAAGAAGCGGCGCTTCTGGGCGCCTGCCGGCCTCGTGGCAGCCTCGCTGGCTGCAGTCCTGACCTACACGCAGTTCAGCACCGATCGCTACGAGATCATCACCCGGCCCGGCGAAATGCGCCAGGTCGCGATTGCGCCGGGATCGAGCGTCACGCTCAACGGCGGGACGAAACTGATCCTCGACCGCAAGGACAGCCGATTTGCCTCGCTCGAGGGCGGGGAAGCACTGTTCCGCGTCAAACATGACGCGGCCAGGCCTTTCACGCTCAGGGTCGGCGACAACCAGGTCCAGGACGTGGGAACCGTCTTCAATGTGGTTCACAGCAACGGCGCTGTCCGGGTTGCGGTGGGTGAGGGTGAAGTCCTCTACAACCCGCGCGCTGAAGCCGTGAAACTCATGGCCGGAGAGGCGCTTGTCGATGGCGGGTCCGGCGGGATGGTCGAGGTGAAAATGACCGATCCGCAGGCCGTCGGTGCCTGGGAGCGCGGGCAGCTCATCTATTCGGCGGCTCCGCTCTCGCAGGTCGCTGCCGACCTCAGTCGCAAGCTCGGCGTCTTCGTCACGGTCGAGGGAGCCCTTGCAAACCGGCAGTTCTCGGGCACCTTGTCGCTCGACGGATCTGGGGCAAAACAGCTTCCCCGGATCGCCGTGGCCCTCGGGGTGGGCCTTGAGGAACGACAGGGCGGATGGATAATGAAGCCGGGGGACAGTGGCGCGCACTGATTGGGTTCTTGCAGTTGCAGGAATGACGACATGCATACCCGTCGCGGCCGCAGCCAAGCCGACGGACTTTCGCGTTGTCCCCGGGCGCCTCGGCGATGTCGCCGCTGCGCTCGGGGTGCAGGCGCGCGTCACAGTCGCGGTGTCCGATCCCGAGGTTGCCATGCGACCTTCGCCGGGCGTCACCGGCCCGCATTCCTTGCCCGATGCCGTCTCGCGGATACTCCGAGGGACCGGTGCGCGCGCCGTGTTCCACGACGAGAGGACCATCTCAATCGTCGCTGATCGCACGCGGCCCGCTGCATCGTTGCCGCCGCGCGCTGCGGTGACGGTATCGGTGCCGCCGCCCGAAACCGTGGGCGAGGACATCGTCGTTGCCGCGAGCAAGCAGCGCGTGACGATCGACCGCTACCCAGGATCGGTCAAGGTGATTGGTCTCTCGCCCTCCTGGACAGCGGCCAATGGTTTCCAGGGAACCTCGGCGCTGACCGCGCTGCAACCCACGCTCAGCGCCACCGACCTGGGGCCCGGGCGTAACAAGCTCTTTATCCGGGGGATTGCCGACAGCAGTTTCAGCGGGCAGACACAGGCGACTGTCGGCGAGTATCTCGGCAATGTGCGCCTCAACTACAACGCCCCCGATCCCGATCTCAATCTCTACGACATTTCGCGGATGGAGGTCCTCGTCGGCCCGCAAGGCGCGCTCTACGGGGCCGGCTCGCTTGGCGGGATTGTCCGGCTCGTGGCCAATACGCCCGATCCCGAACGCTTTGCCGTCACGACCGCGGCGAACATCGGGGTAACCCAGAACGGCGGGATCAGCAGGGATGGGGCAGGCATGCTCAACATTCCGCTGGCCGACGGCGTGGCAGCGCGCGTGGTGGTCTACGGCGGCTATTCGGCAGGCTACATCGATGCGCCCGACCAGGGGCGCCGCGACATCAATGGATCGCGGCGCTACGGTCAGCGCTTCAGCCTGAGGAGCGGGGATCTCTCCGGCTGGACGCTCGATCTCGGGTTTATCTTCCAGAACATTTCGGGAAGCGACGGGCAGTACACGATCAAGGGCGAGCCGGCACTGACGCGCTCGGGGATGACAGCCCAGCCTTTCGAGAACAACTACCGGCTGGGCTACGTGAGCGCCCAGCGCGCGATCGGCAGCCTTGAGCTCAATACGACGACCTCGCTCAGCCTCCACCAACTGGCAACGACCTACGATGCGACCGGATACGACCAGTCGGACGCTCCGGCGAGCTACGACGAGCACAACATCATCCTGCTGTTCTCGCACGAGACGCGGGTGTCGGGCGGCAGCGCTGCCAAACCGTGGGTGGCAGGTGTCTCGGCCGTCGTGAATTCGAGCTACATCTCGCGGGATTTCACCACCTCGGATGGTCCCTACGACATTCCCGGAGTGGTCAACCAGCAAACCGAAGTCGCCGTGTTCGGCCAGGCTTCCCGGCCGCTGGGCCAGACCCTTACCGGCACCCTGGGCGGGCGACTGACCTACAGCGCCACCAAGGGCTTCCTGACCGGCGATGCCTTTGAGGATCTTCCGGCTTCGCGCCGCAGGGCCGTGCGCTTTTCGGGGACATTTGCAATCGATTGGCGGCCCGGGGGGCCGGTTTCGGGCTTCTTCCACTACCAGCAGGGCTATCGTCCCGGCGGGCTGGGCTATGGGCTTTCCGAAACCGGTATCGCGGCGCAGCGCTACGACGCCGACGATCTCCATATGAATGAACTCGGTATACGCATCGGCGATGCGAGGAACGACAAGCTCACGGCGCGCGCGGCCGTTTTCATAGCGCTCTGGCGCAATATCCAGGCCGATCTCATCGGCAGCAGCGGCTTTTCCTACACTGCCAATATCGGGAACGGTTCGATCCACGGTCTCGACGGCGAGGTGAACTGGCGTCCGCGCCCCAGCCTCTCCTTCTCGCTTGCAGCCTTTCTTAACGACAGCAAGGTCGGCAAGCTCAGGTCGGGCATTGTCCCAAGTACGTCGCCCGAGGTCCTGGATATCTCCAGGACCCTTCCAGACGTCGCGCGAAGCGGCGTGCATTTCTCGGGCGAATGGAACGGGCGCCTCAGCGATCGCATCACGGCCACCGCGCGCGGCTCGCTCCGATATGTCGGCCGCTCGCAGCTCGGGATCGGTTATCCCCTCGACGTCTCGCAGGGCGATTACGCGGTCGCGGACATGTCGCTTCAGCTCCAGAGAAGAAATCTCGGGCTGACGCTCTCGCTCGACAATGTCGCCAATACCCGCGCGAACACATTCGCCTTCGGCAATCCATTCGGGCTGTGGCAGCGCAACCAGATGACGCCCTTGCGGCCGCGGACGCTGCGTCTCGGCCTCCAGGCAAACTGGTGATCGAGCCGGGCCATCCGGCTTTGTAACCAATGGCAATTTTCTTGTGAGGGTGCTCGTAGCGAGCGGTGTCTCACAAGCGAATGGAGTTTACATTCCGTCCCGATCCTTGCCGATCGCCCTGCTCAGATTGCCGATCCGGTGCCGCACACGCGGACCCGGACATAGTCTCTCCCGCTCCGTTCGTGGCGGGAGAGGGCGGCTGTCCGCAGGACATCGCCTGGCGTGATGGGACGGCTTGAGGCTCCTTCGCTTTTGGACACGGCCTGGCCGACACGGCTGGACCCAAGGAGTTTTTGCCTCGCATGACCAACGATCTCACCCGGCCCGCGCGCCTCATCGCAGCTGGAGCCGCATGCCTTCCCTTGCTCTGGGCCGGCTCTGCAAACGCGCAGCAGTGGGGCCGTCTGCCCACCGAGCAGTCGAGTTCGGCCGATGACGATCATGTCATCATCGGTGTCGGCGCCGGATATGCCCCTTCCTATCAGGGGGCCGACGACTACCGGGTGCTGCCGATGCCGGCAATCGATGTCGACGTCGGGCCATTCTACGCCAATCTTCGCAACGGCGTGGGCATCAAGGCCGTCGACACCGGCAAGATCACGCTCGGCGGCGGTGTCACCGTCATGCCGGGATACCGCTCGAAGGACGTTCCCGACGGTATTGGCAAGCTTTCGATCGGCGTCGGCGGACGCCTTTTTGCCAGCGTCAATGCCGGCGGCGTTGTCGCCACCGTTGGTGCGACCAAGGGCTTTGCTGGCGGGACCAAGGGTCTCCTTGCCGATGCCAGCGTCTCGTACCCGATCCCCGTCACCTCGCGGATCACTGTCATTCCCACGGTCATGACCACCTGGGCGGACAGCAAGTACAACAACGGCTACTTCGGCGTGAGCGAATCCCAGTCGCTTGCCTCGGGTCTTTCGCAGTTCGAGATGGGCAGCGGCTTCAAGGATGCATCGGCCATGTTGACTGTCAGCTACCGCATGACCGACCACATCATCGTCAGCGCATCGGGCGGTGTAACCACGCTGCTTGGCGACGTGAAGGATAGCCCGCTTGTCTATCACACGACCCAGCCGGCGGGCTTCATGTCTGTCGGTTACCGCTTCTGAATATCGGGGATGGGGGATGTCTTCCGGCGCCATGCGTCAGAGAGTGTCCCCTCCCATATTCGGCCATTCGGCTATGGGAGGCGCGGCAAATTGCGCAAGGCGCGCAGCGAATTAAATGCGTCTGTTCAGTGGTTAACGAGGAATATTCGTAAGATCCGAAATTTCTCGTGGGGAAAGTGCTTCGCGGCAGTGTCTCAGTTTTGAATGGAGATTGCCATGTTTTATGCAAAGCCGATGAACACCTGATCTGATGGGGCGCCGAGGCTCCCTGAATACTGATTGCTCACTGTCCGGCTGCGATTGCCGGAAGTCAGCGTAACTATCCCGCCACGTTCGGCAAGAAAAGCCGAACCACCGGGTCGCACAAGTAGGCAGGGACACGCAGGCATAAGGCCGGCGACCCTGCCGAAACTTCCCAGTCCAGCACCAGAGCCGCCCGTTTGGCCCATTCATGCGTGGGCCGACGAGTGCGGGCGCGTGCCCAGGAGATTTTTCCATGAACTCTGTCCGCAAGATTTCCCCTTCCTTCCTTCATCGCCCGCTTCTTCCGCTGTTTCTGGCAGCCGGTGTTGTCCTCGCGGGGCCGGCTTACGCGGCCCCGCGCCATCAGGACCCTTCGCATCATCCTCATGATCGTGCGCCCGTGGTGATAGGCGGCGCCGTGCATCTCATCGGCTTTGGTCCGATCGATGCAAACCACGGCGGCGAACTTAGTTTCGAGAGCGATGCGGTCGTTTTCGAGGCCGGCAAGGTCAGCTATGCGGTTCCTTACGAGGCGGTCGAGGCGTTCTCGATCGATCATTCGAACAAGGCCCTGATGCGCGGTGCCAAGAACGTCGTTGCGGGCCTCGCGCCGCAGGGCGTGGGCCTGCTCTACAAGGCGATCCGGCCCGGCGCCGAGACACTGTCGATGGTCTACCGGGACGAGAACGGTGCACTCCATGCCGCCGTCATCATGCTTCCCAAAGACGCGAAGGACGAGGCGCTTCGCGCCTTGAAGGACGCTGGACTGACCGGCGATCCCAGCCTGCGGTCGCAAGGCAGCACTACGATAAGCGAGGGCACTGCGCTTGCCGGTGCCTCGCCGCTTTACGATCACGCTCGATACGTGGCGGTGCCGGGACGGGGCGAGGCACCTGCTGCGCCGGGCTATGTTGGCAAGCCGGCTGTCACCGTGCGCTTCCCCGAAACCACTACCGCCAATGTCCCGGCCTACTACCTGGCCGCAACGTATGAGGCGACGATCGCCCAACTCACCAAGTCCGATGATTTCGGAGAAATCTGGCGCGAGGGCGACCAGCGCGCGGAGCGTGGCTCACTCCTCCTTGCGACGAGCATCACGCACCTCAAGAAGGGTAATGCCGGTTTCCGCGGCGCTGTGCCGGTCATTGGCATGATCGCGGGCCGGACCGTCGTGGTTGCCGATGTCCGTCTGACCGATGCGCAAGGCACCATTCTGCTCAGCGACACTTTCAAGGGGTCCAAGCGAATGCCCGGCGAAAGCCTCGGCGCTGCGAGCAGCCTCGCGCAGCGGGTTCGCGACGGCGTCGACGATGTTCCAATCTTTGCCGAAGCTGCTCCGGCGGGCGGCGATGGCACGCCCCAACGTATTGCAGGAAAGGGGCGCTGAGGTGATCCGGCAGGTTGTCGCGGCACTGCAGGTGCGCCGCGAACGTGCATTCGGCCCGGCGCCAAAGGAGGCAGCCGGCCGAAGCATTGCTGGTCATGGTTGCGGCAGGGCGCAGCCCGACGCGAGATTCAGGGGGCTGGCCGGTGTTGCAAACGGCCACAATGCCGGCTGTATGGGCGAGCCCGCCCGTCAACGGTATGGAAAGGGCGAGGCGGTCAGGTACCACACAGCGGGCCTGCGCATGGCGGTCATCTCCAATGCGAAAGCGCATCGCAACCGATTGGTAGCGAGCGAGGGGGCATATGAGGGCAGCGGTAAGGCGGGTTTCTCCCGCCTACATGTTGCGCCCAAAAGCGTGCAAGAGCTGGAATGGGCGGTGGCTTCCATCGCCCGCGAGTATCCCGACTTGCTGGTGATCGACGGCGGTGACGGAACGATCCGGGATGTTCTCACACTTGCAGCCCGGTATTTTCGCGGAGGACTGCCGAACATCGTCGTGGTCCCCTCGGGCAAGACCAATGCCCTGGCGCACGATTTAGGGGTTCCGGCTGGCTGGACGCTGGAGCAGGCCCTAACCCAGCTAGAGTGGCAGATTGCTCGGCGCTATCCACTTGAGATATGCTATGGTGACAAAGATCGCCCCGACCAGTGCGGCTTCCTGTTTGGAACCGGCGCATTTGCCGAAGCAACAGCCCTGGCTCAGTCGGTCCACCGGGCCGGTGTGTTCGGAACCCCGGCCGTGGCCTTGTCGCTTGCGGCGTCGATTGGAGGCGCCCTGTGGCGACAGCGGCGAGGGAAACAGCGTGAGGGCGAGGTCGTCGGTATTGCTCTCGGCAAAGACGATTGCCTCGCCGACTGGCACTCGTTCATGCTGTTGGCCGGCTCTCTCGAGCGCTTGCCGCTCGGGTTGAAGGTGTTCGGTCCCCGCCGTACCGGCATGAACCTCCTCACAGTCGATGCCCCGGCGCGCCAGCTGCTGGCCTCGAGTGCGGCCATCATCGCCGGTGCTCGTTGCTCGTGGCTCATTCGTAACGGCTATGTTCGTTCGAACCCGGCTCGCTTCCGGCTCAGGCTTTCATCCGAATTCGTTCTCGATGGCGAGCGCTATCCTGGAGGCGACCTCGAAGTGCGTGAGGGGCGGGGGATAAACTTCCTTGTTCCGGTTTGACTCGTCCCCTTTTCGGGCGCTGGCCTTAGCCCGCTTTGCTGCAGAACTTACGGCGGCCTCGGGTTTTTTGGCCTCACGCAATGGGAGAACGCGCATCGGCATTGGCCTGCTTTGCGGGTCCCTTGCGTGTTGTGCATCTGCAGTTCAATCGCCTCAATGTGTCAGCTTGTCGAGCGGTAGTCTCGTCCGCGCCTCTCGCCATCGAAGATCTGGCCCCTCACGCTCGCGGTGTGATGGCGCTCCATGACGTTCTCGGGTAGAGCGGATTGTCCTGTTTCGGCTTGTGCGGCACCAAGCCCCATGAGGCTTCGCATAATCGCCTCTTCAACGCATTATCTCATTATGTGGAGCACCGTAGGGGAACCCAAACGAGCTTGATGGTTGCAACGAAGTTGGCGGGTCTTGTCGTAGCATGCGGCGAAATCACGGCGGCGCTTGATGGCGTTGACGAAGCGCCGACTAGGTTTCGCTGTTTGCAGAGCCAATGTGAGAAGGCAACGCGCCGCTTGCGGTTGGACCGATGGAGAAGCTTGACCCACAAGTTCCCCGCCGCTGCCGCTTCGCAGGCATCGTGAACTTGCCCCCTGTCAGTCTCGGGCCTCTACGAAACTCATCAAGATTCTAATGTCGTTGAGAAAGTTCGCGCGATTGGCCCGACTGACTAAAGCGGAGCTGTCTTATGGAGCAGCGCTTCTAATGCACGCATCGTCGCTCGCTCGGCCAAGTTAAGTCAAGATAGCTGCTTTAACCGCCATACTATCTTGAAAATAAGGAGTTTTCCGGGAGTGGTGAGCGTTCGCTAATTTTTTTGTGAGGCTGGTGGCCGGGAGCGGTGTCTCTAATGTGAATGGATATTGCTAATCTCGCATTGGTCATCTGCGCAAGGATCACTATTTCCGTTCTGCCTTGCAGCACGGTTGGTGAATAGCGGGGTGACTTAGGGTTCGGTACCTCGGCGCTCGATGATGATCTGCCCCCACCGAGTGGACCGATTGGTTTGTTAGTGCATTAAGCTCATCACCGCCATATCCGGACGGAGGTGGAGCGAAGCGGAACCGGAGGCCGGATATGGCGGTGTCGCCGTTTCTGGTGCCGGCGGTCGGTAGCCCAGGCTGCTGTGAGGGCGAACGGTGTTGTAATGCCGCCGCCATGCCTCGATCAGTACCTTGGCCTCCGCGAGGCTGTAGAAGATCTCGCCGTTGAGCAGTTCGTCGCGAAGCGACCCGTTGAAGCTTTCGTTATAGCCATTCTCCCATGGTGATCCCGGTGTGATGTAGAGTGTCTTCACGCCGATCTGGCCCAGCCATTTCTGGACGGCGGTCGCGATAAATTCGCTGCCATTATCGGACCGTATATGTGCAGGCGGACCGCGCGAGATGAACAGGTCGGCCAGGGCCGCCAGAACATCCTCATGCTTGAGCTGCCGTGCAACGATGAGCGCCAGGCATTCCCTGCTGGCCTCGTCGATGATCGTGAGGATGCGGAACTTGCGGCCATCATGCGTCCGCCCCTCGACGAAATCGTAGGCCCAGACATGTCCCGGATATTCGGGCCGCAGGCGGATGCATGAACCGTCATTGAGCCACAGGCGTCCCCGCTTTGGCTGACGCAGCGGAACCTTCAGCCCCTCACGCCGCCAGATCCGCTCAACCCGTTTATGGTTCACCGTCCATCCCGCATGGCACAGCAATGCCGTCACCCGGCGATAGCCATAACGGCCATATTGCTTCGCCAAAGCGATGATATCCTCTGTCAGCGCCTGTTCGTCATCCGCCCCGCGCGGCACCTTGCGTTGTGTCGATCGATGCTGACCCAGCACCCGGCATATCCGTCGCTCGGACACCGGAAGCTCTCGTCGTACATGATCGATGCAGCGCCGCCGCCGCGCAGGGCTCAGAAGTTTCCCTTGGCAGCCTCCTGCAGGATCAGCTTGTCCAGCGTCAGGTCCGAAATCGCCCGGCGAAGACGCTGGTTCTCTTTCTCCAGATCCTTCATACGCCGCGCCTGGTCCGTCTTCAGGCCGCCATATTCCTTCCGCCAGCGATAATAGGTTTGCTCGCTGACCGCGATCCGGCGGCAGGCTTCAGCCGTGCTCGCTCCCTGCGCCAGCACAATCTCAACTTCACGCAGCTTGCCGATAATCTCTTCCGGCTTGTGCTTCTTGCTCGGCATTCATCGTCCCTTTCGTGGTCCAGACTATCATAGTCTCTGGGCCACTCAGCGGGGGGCAGGTCAGTCTACACAACCAATTCCATTGAGGCCTTAAACTCCAAGCTTCGCCGCGCTGTTCGTGCGCGAGGCCATTTCGCCAATGATGAGGCGGCCGCCAAGCTGCTCTATCTGATCTTGAGCCGATCGGAGAAACGGGCAAGCGGGTTGGCGACAACGTCGTCCAGCTTTACGTTTCACATCCTGTTAGCAGCGTGGTGCAGCCAGTCCGGCAATTGCGCGGGTTCCAGCGAGTCAGCCTCAAACCGGGTGAAACGCGCACGGTCAATTTCGCGGTCGGCCGGGAGCAACTGGAAATTCTCGACCGCAATATGCGCTGGACCGTTGAGCCTGGCCCCGTCGATCTGCTGGTCGGAGACGATTCAGAGCACACCCGGAAGGTACAACTCCAGGTGGAACCTTGAAGAGACGCAATACACAGCTATCGGTGGCCATCCTGGCCGCTCCTGCCTGGGTGCGGGTTGGTAAACCATGCGCGATCTGCGTCAGCAGCGACCAGGACAGTGTCGGCGGTGCGAGCGTAAATTGGACGTCGCGGTAGAGTTGCCGGGGCGATGCGGCCGAACTTGCCGGACGCGATCGGCGGAGACACGATCCTTGCTCTCGCGATGAGTCCCATGAGGTAGTCGAGAACGCCTGGCAAATCCTCAAGAACCCGATATCTGCCGTCACGGTACTCCCGCACGAGCGCTGATACGCATGTCGTCCAAATGTCGCTGTGATGTCAGGGCCTAAGCGGAATCGAGTTCAGCAGTTGCGGGAAATACCGGTGGGCGTCTCGGCAGCGCTTCGCATGTTCGGCACTGAGGCGCGCCATCCACGGTTACCGCGTTCCAGAGGAACCCCGCACACGTCGCATAGCGCCAAGTAGCGGTCGTTCTTGGCCCGGGAGAGAGAGACTGGTGATGGCGTGTGCCGCCCGATCAGGCAGAAAATCGACATGCGGTTACAATACTCCGGAAACCGGCTTTTCGTCAGGAGGTGGTTTTCCCCAGGATGTGGATTGTTGGAATATCGCCTTCAGTTGCAGCAGTCAGCAAGCGCGGGGACCGCAGCATCATTGCCCAGATGCCTGAGGTGAGGGGCATCGTCCCGGCATGTCTGCCAGCTTGCACGTGCGCGGGGCTTACAGTGGACTTGTCGCCACTGCTGCTTTTCTCGGCGTAACGCATCGACACTCGGCCTGTTCTTGACTGTCTTCATCCGCTTGTCCGGCTTGTCCGGCTTGTCCGGCTTGTCCCGCTCTTCCGGCGATGGGTGGATCTGTCGCGGATCAGGTCGGAGGAGGGGCTTTGGTGACGGGGGTAGCGAGGGATGGTACGGGAGGGGATCGAAGCGAGGCATCAATTCGACAAAGTGGCGAAGTGGGGTTCGGGCCGGCGGCCGTGGATGCGATTGCCGCCGGGGGTGTGAATGGAAATGGCGCGGGCACCGACGTGGATGAGGCTGGCCAGAGGGCCAACGTGTTCAGCGCGAGACCAGCCAACGTGTTGACATTCCGGTTAGCTGCAACCGGCAAGGAGTCCTGCCGAAGTCGACTTCGGGGCCGAAGTCCAAATCCGTATCGCGATTAGCGGCCAGGACTTCATCGGGTTCAAAAAGGGCACGGCGCCCAGTTTCTCCACCGACTGGCACGAAATGCGGAGCGGGAAAGTCAGCCGCAGAACCGGCGGAGCTGAACGGCTCAGGCGCGAGCGCTGCCCGGACTTGATTTGATCCAGGACCGGCATAAAGTCGGACGCAGATTGCCAATTCGCAGGTTTTTCTGGCAATGGCATTAATAAGTGTGACAATATTTTAACGACTTGGGCGTGTACAGGATGCCGCCGGTTGGACACTCTGGAAAGGTGAGAGTTCGGGGGCGATCTGACTCGGCATCATGAAATGCGTATCTTTGACTAATCTGTGAGGGGCCTGTCGGAGCTTTGGCAAGTCTTGCAAGGTGCGCAATCGATGGACCCGATGCGGCATGAAAGAGGATCCCCCCGATCCCCGGAATTCCAGCCTCGCTCGCAAGGATGATGCAATTTCCAACGAGAATGCTGCGGTCCGGCTGGAACGAATTCTGCTCAATATTTCCGGGGAAATGCTGTCCCTTCTCGAAAATGAACTCGGCTCGCGCGATGCTGCGCATGAAGCTCTCCAGGATACCTCCGAAAAGCTCGCGAGACGACCGGTTCTCGGGGAGGTTCGAAATCCGCGAGCCTATCTTTGGCGCATGGCGCTCAATTTCGGCCGCAATCGGCGCAAGGCGGCCGCGCGGATCGTATCGGTGCGGCAAGCATGGCTGGATGAAATTCCCGACATCGCGCCAGACCCGGAAAGGATCGCCGCGGCGCGCAGGGAACTCGCCATAATCGTGGAGGCACTGGCGGACCTCACAGAACAGAGAAGGGCAATCTTCCTCGACAAGTTCCGAGACGACCTGTCCCTCGACGATATCGCCCGGCTGCGCGGGCTGCACCGCAGAACTGTGCAGAAAGAGTTGACGCGCGTCGTCGAACTGCTTCGTATTCGGCTTGGCCGGCCCCGATGACGAGCCATGATATCGCGGGTCCCGGTCCAGGGGCCCTTTAGAGTATCCGTGATGATCAAGCCTGAGATTGCGCCCAGCATCTATCGGCTTTGAGCAGAGCGTTTGCGGTCACGACGAGTTTTCGCATGACGGCGGTGATGGCGATTTTGGCGGGCTTTCCTGCGGTGACGAGTTGTTGGTATTTTGCCTTGAGATCAGGGTTGTATCGGGCGGCGACGAGGGCCGGCATATAGAGGGCCTGCCTCACGTTGGCACGTCCGCCGCGGATGAAGCTTTTGCCTTTCCATTGTCCGGATTGCCGCGCGATCGGTGCAAGGCCGGCAAGGGACGCGGCCTGCTTGTTCTCAAGGCTGCCGAGTTCGGGCATGGTGGCGATGAGCTGGTTGGCGGTCAGCGTTCCCACACCCGCGATGCTGGTCAGTATCTGGTGTCGACGAGCGAGTACGGCATCGGCGGCGATCAGGTTGGAGATCTCGGCGTCGAGGGCCGCGATATGTCGATCGATCTGTTCGAGCCGCTGGCGACACTGGCGCTTGAGAAACGCGATGGTGAGATTTTTCTCACGATTTTTGAGCGCGGTGCGATCACGAACCAAGCCGTCTCGGGCATTGATGAGTTCCGCCATTTGGGTCTGCTGTGCGCTTCGAGCGGGTCTGACCGCTGGCTGCAAGGTTGCGGCCATACGAGCCAGCAGGATGGCGTCAATGCGATCAGTCTTGGCCAATGTGCCAGTCGCCTGGGCGAAGCGCCGGGCCCGTTCAGGGTTGAGCTTCACACAAGGCCAGTTGGTCAGCGCCGCCTCCAGTGCGCGATGATAGGTTCCGGTTGCCTCGTAGGCGATCCGTTCGATCGGCCATTGTCGCAGCCAGGCGATCAGCGCCTTGTGCCCCTTGGCGGTATTGGCAAACTGGCGCTCGGCGCCGACGGGGTAGGCATGGCAATCGAGGCTCGCTTTGGAGATGTCGATGCCGATTGTCTGTGGTAGATTGTCGCTCATCTTTTCCGCTGTCCCATGCTTGTCATCCGGGTCCAAAACCCCGGTATCCGTTCGGGCCTGATGGAAAAGAAAGGGGCGATCCTACTCTAACCCGGTCCCTTAACGACCGGCGGTTTCGCGATCCGTCCCCTTCCGCCCGGACCGGGGTGGCCACCCCGGTCCGGGCAATCCAGCATGGCCCAAACGGACGGTAATGTCATAAGACAAGTGTTTTCCAATCAGGTGGAATTACCTGATGGCGGGCCAAAATAGCTAAATCCAAAACTTTAGATCAATTGCTCCGATGCAAGCTGATCAACCGTTTTAACCCGGCGCCCATGTTTTGCTTGGCCGACGGGCGCACTCAAGCCGCTTTCAAAAAATATTTTCGGCAAAAGGGCGCATTGCATTGGTCCCGGTTGTCTGGGGAGCGGGAATTACAGGGTTTCCTCCGCGTCTCCCCGGGCAACCGACCGGGCGACCGGTGGTGGCCGCAAAGCGTTCGGGCGATCCCACGGTGGGAAAGTCGAGACGCTTGCAACCCAAGGGAGGTCGCCGTGGCGACTGGGAACGCATGACTGCGGGCCAATACGGCAACGCGCCCGAGGCAGTTAGGCCCTTGCTCACGACGTTGCGGCGCGGGGACGAGAAAGCGAGCGTTTTTGCATTCGTCCGGAAGCCAAAGCTGGCCGACTGGCAGGTCAATTTGGCAATGAAGCTCTTGCGTGCGAGACTTGCCGGACAAGTTGCCATCCCCGAGATCGCCGAAGCGTGCCGGCTCTCGCCATGCTATTTCATCAGGACCTTTACCGAGACAGTGGGTGTCTCCCCTTATGCCTGGTTGATCGAACGCCGTATCGAACAGGCTTGCGTGCTGATTGGCGACAATGTCATGCCGATCGCGCAAGTTGCTCTCGAATGCGGTTTCGCGGATCAGAGCCACCTCACCAAGGCGTTTTTAAAGCAGATGGGCATGACGCCGGCGCGTTGGCGGCAGACATTGTCGCAGGCCTAGCGCCGTCTTGGCGCCTGGGCAGTTCACGAGAAATTCTCCCGGCGCTGCCCTCTGCGAGTCCGAACAGCCGAGATGTGGATGGGCCGGTTAGCTTGTCGGCAGGCAAGCATTGGGCGTTCTGGGCTGCCTCCTGGAAGGAACCAACCAATCCGGATGCTTCCCGTTTTACGTCCGAAGTGGCGCCGGCGAGAGCGTTTTCAGAGTCATCAGATGAAATCAAGTGATGGCTCTGAAAACGCGCAAAAGCAGAATCCTGGAGCAGTCGATCCGATGCTGTCGGAGCGACTGCTCTGGAACGGCTCCATGAAAAACGAACGTCCATCGCAGCGTTCTCGGCAGGCGGTCAATATCTCGGGAAACAAGCAAGCGGTCGAAAGGGCTGGGCAGGCCCTGATCGACGCACTCTGGGCAGACGGATTTCGCTCGACGCGGGAGCGCGCGAAGCGTCTTCATAGCGTGTTAGGAAGAGGCCTTATTACTCTGCGATGATGGCGCTGCCATGGCAGCTGAATTTCCTCGCCTGAGGACCCGTCACAGAGGCAGGGAAAGCTGCCGGGACTTCGCCGGATCCTTGTCGATCCGCAGTTCGCTGGACCAAGATTCATCGCAGGGTTCCCGGACGAGGCCCTCTTCCCATGACCTGCAGAGCGCAAGCGCGGCAATTGGCGAGCCTTCGGTCCAGGTGGTCCAGTCCTTGCTTCGCAGGATCACCGGCATGCGATCGTTGAGGTCGGCCATCGCCTGGTGACCAGGCACCATCAACATCGAGAAGACGTGACCCCACTCGGCGCTACGCTGCCAGATGCCGGCGATTGCAAATATGTCGAGGTCCGGGGGTGAGAACCATGTGCGCGTCATCGCTCCCTCCTGGCCCTCCGGTTCGGCCCAGGCGTTGACGGGGATGAGGCAGCGACGATGTGCAAAGCTCGCACGCCAGAAGCGCGAGCCGATCCTTTCCGTGCGGGTGTTATAAACCGCGCGCGGTTTGAGTGGCTGGCCCGTCACTTTGCTGATATCGACACGAGGAAAACCCCAGGCCGTCGCCCGGAGCTGGCGGCCGGCGATAATGAGGCCGGGGTCGGTCGGTGCGACTACATCCTTGTAATTGGCACCGGCAGCGGGTTCGATATCGAACAACTGGGCAACGGCGCTTGCAGGCGTGGTCAGGCGGTAGAGATTGCAGATAGGAGGATCTCCTCGTCGTCGCAAACTACGCTCCGGTTTCGAAGGGCGCAAACCGCTTAGATACAAAGGCATCGTGTGCAGGGTGGCGCTGCACACGATGCCTGAGGCTAATATGTAGCCGAGAGGGGCAGGCGAGTGGAGAAGGAGAGCAGGGTTGGTCGTCCGGTAACGGAGCACGGGTGTGCTGCGCAACCGTGCGATGTGGCGGAGCCGGGCAGGTGAGGGCCGGGAGCTGCGGGGCAGGCAGGTGATGCAGGTGAAGGGGCAGGTCCCTGGGATTGCGGGAAGGACATGCGTCCTTCCCTGAAACATCTGCCCCTGCACCCTTTCTCCTCATTTCCTGCCCATTGCAGCTTGGCGGCCAAAGCTACCGGGCGCCGGTCCCTGTTGGATGCGACCGCCAGATCAAGACATGGGCCGGCAGCTGCCGGCGCGCCCTGCTTACCTGACATGTACGTTATTCCGCCCCCGTCCATCCGCGCTGCTGAAAGACGATATCGCCCTGGTCCACATCGAGATCGGAAAGCTTGACCTCGGACTGGGTCCCATCCGGGCCGATGCTGGCGAGGCGAAACGCCTGCCAGCTGAAGCCTTTGTTCCCGTCAGGCAGCGTATAGCTGGCGCAGGCCAGTGCGTAGATATGTTTCCTCTTTTCGAGCGAGGCGTAGACGGTACGGTCGATCGTCACGAAATCGTCGTGCAGGATGTTCGTGCGGTCCTCCTCTCCGAAGCGCGGCGCGTCGAGGTCGGCGCGCCCGGCCTTTATCGCGTTGTCGAGCGCAGGCTTACCCGCCCCCGAGTAGAAGCGCAGGGACATGACCACGTTCTGGGCAATGCAGTTTCCGACATTCTCGAGGCGCACGTCGCATTTGATCTTGCGCCTTCCCTTGTCGATCATTGTACCGGTTGCATCCTCCTTCTCCTTTTCGACGCTCCAGTTACTGGCAGGCGAAAGTCCGATCTTGAGCCAGGGGCGTTCGGCGAGCGCCGAGCGGCTGCGTTCGTGATCGAATGCGAGATGCGCGTAGAGTGCTGCGATGGCCGCTGCGATGAGCGCCGCGATACTGCCGATCGTCTGCACGAACGACATCCAGATCGCCTGCTTCGCCAGCACGACTTGCGCTACCGCAGCGTCGGCGGCACGTGTCTGTTGTACCAGATCGTTCACGGCAAGGCGATGCTCCTCGGCATCGTGACAGGCGCCGCTGCGCGCGGACTTGTCTCCGGGGAATTTGCGGGTGACATCATCCGCACAGGACGACTTGGGCATTGTCTGAATGCCTTCGTCCGCCTTTTCGAATTCGTAGCTTTCAAGGCCAGGTGACCACAGCCATAGCAAGAGAGAAAGTACTGCGATTATCGCAAAGCCTGCCAGCCACGCGAGTTTCAGAAACCTCATGGACACGGGAAAAATCATCGCCTCCTTGCCGCTCGCCATATCGGGAATAAGTATCTATTATATAGAGATAATGTTCTGGGGGGCGCGCGCGGGCGGCAGCGGACGACGCAAAAGCCTCAGGAGGCAGGGGTGTGGCCTTGCGGACGGTGGGCGCTGCCGGCGCGCTTTGTAAATCCATTCGGCAGCCTGTGGCTGCTTGGGCAGCCTCCGGTCCTTTGCCTTGCCTCTCTTTTCCGAATGAATTGGGTGTGTGTAATCAAGGTCTTGGCAGGAATTAAGTGAGCAGTTTGCCGCCAAAGCCTCATGGCTGGTTGACTCGAATACTGAACGGAACAAAATAAGAACGAAAGAATCGCCGAGGAAGAACACGAGGCCCTTCATGACAAAACGAGGGTCGCCCTCACGTATCGATGCACTACGCGCCCGGATCGCCGAAATCGAGGGCGGGGATCGCCGCGCGCGCGACGTGCTGCCGTTTGGGCTCGAAGCGATAGATGCGAAACTGCCCGGAGGCGGTCTCGCGCTCGGAAGCCTGCATGAAGTGGCCGGCGGCGCCCAGGGCGTGACGGACGGCGCGGCGGCAGCCTTGTTCGCAGCCGGCATCATGGCACGCGTCGAAGGCAAGATTCTCTGGTGCATGACCAAGGCCGATCTTTTCGCCCCCGCCATTGCCCAGGCCGGGCTCGATCCCGACCGTGTCATCTATCTTGAAGCGCAGGATGAGACATCGCTGCTCGCCTGCTTCGAGGAAGGACTGCGCCATGGCGGGCTAGGCGGTGTGGTTGCGGAAGTGGCGCGGCTCTCGATGCCCGTATCTCGCCGCCTGCTGCTGGCCGCGGAAAACAGCGGCGCGATCGGCATTGCGCTGCGCCGTTGGCGCAGGCGCGAGGATGCGGCCGATTTCGGGCAGCCGACGGCGGCTGCGACTCGCTGGCGTGTGACGGCAGTTCCGTCGGAAATCTTGCCGGTCCCCGGCGTCGGGCGGCCACGCTGGTTCGTCGAGCTCATCCGGTGCCGGGCTGGCGAGAGCGCCGATTTTCTTCTGGAATCCTGCGATGCGACAGGTCGTCTCGCTCTTCCTGCCGACCTGGCCGATCGACCGGCTGCGACGCAGGCTTGGGCGACAAGCACCGCCGCCTGACGCGCCGCTGGTCCTGGTAGGCATGGAAGGGCGCCGCCGCGTCCTGACTGCGGTGAGCGTGCCTGCCCGCGCTCTCGGCCTGTGCGTGGGCATGGCGGTGACCCAGGCGCAGGCGCTGGCGCCCGATCTGCTGGTCATGGATGCCGACCTTCAAGCTGATGAAGCGGCGTTGGAGCGCCTCGCGGTCTGGTCGCTCCGCAAATACTCGCCGCTCATTGCGCTCGATCCGCCCGACGGCTTGATGCTCGATGTGACCGGGGCAACCCATAGCTACGGCGGGACCGAGGGACTGCTTGCCGACATGCTGCGCCGGCTCGCGGAAGTGGAGACCGCCGCGCGCGCCGTCTGTGCGCCGACCTACGGTGCTGCCCATGCGCTGGCACGGTTCGGCGGCGAGATCTTGCGGCCCGAGGGACTTGCCGTCGTCGACCCGGTCGACCTTGTCGAAGCGGTTGCGCACCTCCCGCTCGCGGCCCTCCGCCTGGAGGCCAAGGCGATCGAAAGCCTCGCCGCGCTAGGCATCGAGGGAATCGCGGAACTGGAGGCGATGCCGCGCGCCTCGCTTGCCTTGCGGTTCGGCTCCGATCCCGGCCGGCGGCTGGACCAGATCTATGGGAGATTGTCCGAACCTTTCGAGCCGGTCGAGGCGCCGAAACAGATCGAAGTCGAGCGCCGCTTTGCTGAGCCGATCGGCGCTCCGGAGACGATCGCGCGCTACACCCGCAAACTGGTTGATGCGTTATGCGAATTGCTGGAGGAGGCAGGGGTGGGCGCGCGCCGGCTCGATCTCCGCTTTCACCGCGTCGATAATGCCGTCCAAGCGGTCCGCGCCGGCCTTGCCAAGGCGAGCCGCGAGAAAAAGCAGATTGCCCGGCTGCTGTGCGACAGGATCGAGACCGTCGATCCCGGCTACGGCATCGAACGCATGGTGCTGGCCGCGCCGGTGATCGAGCCGCTGGGCCTGCGGACCATGTCGAGCCTTGGCGACAAACCCGTTCCCGACGTATCCGCGCTCGTCGATATCCTCGGCAATCGTGTCGGCGAGGAGCGGCTGTTCCGCGTCGCTGCCCGCGAGAGCCATATCCCCGAGCGTTCGGTCATGCGTATCGCACCGATGTCGGATCCGACATTGCTGCGCTGGCCCGAACGCTGGCCGCGCCCGGCGCGACTGTTCGCAAGGCCGGAGCCGATCGAGACGATGGCGCTTCTACCCGACCATCCGCCGGTTCATTTTGTGTGGCGCGGCGTACGCCGGCGCGTGAAGCGCGCCGACGGCCCCGAGCGCATCTACGGCGAATGGCACTTGAGCGCGGCGGAATGGCTCAGCGTACGCGACTATTTCCTCGTCGAGGACGAGACAGGCGCACGCTACTGGGTCTTCCGGCAGGGCGACGGCATGGATGCCGCCACCGGCAGGCAGGACTGGTTCCTGCACGGCCTGTTCGCCTGAAAGCGCCGAAGAAATGGCGACACGCGGGCGAATAATGGCTCGCAGGTACTCAATCACCGTTGGTGAGATTGAATTGAGATAACAGGAGTTTTTCGTTTTGTTTTAGGTCGCATGCTTTAATGCCAGCGACTACCGGGCGCGCCGCATGGGGCATTCTTTTGGGGGGAATATGCAAGCTAGGTGGTACAAGTGGGGTGCGCGTGTTGTACGTTTGCTGCAATTTGGCGCGGCGGGTGTTGCAGCGACGGTTCTCGTCAACTTCCAGCCCGACCTGGTTGTCGGTTTCGCGATCGATGGCCGGAACAGTCCCTGGCAACTCGACGAGCATATGAGTTGCGAGGCCGAACCCGCCTCGCTTGGCAGTCGGCATCCCGGAACAAGTGAATTCGAGGACATCCAGCGCGTGGCGGGCGGAATCCCCATTCTTGCGCGGCTATGTTTGTAATCGCGCGTGTCAGATCAAGGCGAAATGCTGATCCCCGTCAGCGAGGAGGGGAACGGGTGGACCGGCTGGCCCAAGGACAGCCCCGAGGCCATACGGTATGCCCAAGGAATGGCAGCCGGTTTCGATCCAACCTCCGACGTCGATCGGCAGGCTGCCGTGATCGCAGAGAAGCAGTCATATGATATTTGGCGGGAGCGGATTCTGGATACGGTCGGTGTCGCTTTAGCCGTCATAGCCGGAATCGAAGTGTTCTGGCGACTGGCCGCCTGGCTCGTAAACGGCGTTGTCGGCATTCCAAAACGAAAGCAATCCGAGGCCGTCTGATCGGGCTGTTTGCGGCCACAATGTTGAGGCAGCAAAGGGCACAGGACGAAAAAAAAAGCCGGCCACGAGGGCCGGCTTGGAAAGTCTTTGGGAGAGGATGCCTGAAAGGCCCCCGCCATATGTGGACGAACGATCTCGCGGACAAATGCAAGGAATGCAACCAGTGTTGCCCAATTTGATTGCCTTTTGTGAAATTGGCATCAAACGAAGTGCTTAAATCCGGCCCAGCGCGAATATCCGATATGTTCACTAAATGTTCCATTCGTGCTAACAGCAACGAATGGCCGAGTCTCTGCCCAGAAAGATCATCCACGTCGACATGGACGCTTTTTTCGCGTCGGTCGAACAACGCGATGATCCGGCGCTGCGGGGCAAACCTGTGGCTGTCGGCTACTCGGCGGCGCGCGGTGTGGTCGCGGCGGCAAGCTATGAGGCCCGGACCTTCGGCGTGCGCTCGGCGCTGCCTTCCGTCACCGCGAAGCGGCGTTGCCCTGGGCTTATCTTCGTGCCGCCGCGTTTCGATGTTTACAAAGAGGTCTCGCGGCAAATTCATGGGATCTTCGCCGACTATACCGATCTCATTCAGCCGCTCTCGCTCGACGAGGCTTATCTCGATGTGACCGAATGCGTCGCTCAGGGGCGGCGGGGAATTACCACCGCCTGGCTGACCGCCAAGGAAATCCGAGCGCGGATCCTGGAGGAAACGGGCCTCACGGCGTCCGCCGGCATTTCCTACAACAAGTTCCTCGCCAAGCTTGCCTCCGACCAGAAGAAGCCCAACGGCCAGTTCGCTGTGACGCCCGACATGGGCGCCGCCTGGGTAGAGAGCCTGCCGGTGAAGCGCTTCTACGGTGTCGGGCCGGTCACCGCGCGCAAGATGGAGGCGCTCGGGATCGAGACCGGCGCCGATCTTCGTGCCAAGACGCTCAGCTTCCTGCAGGAGCATTTCGGCAGTTCGGCGGAATGGTACTACCAGATTGCACGCGGCATTGACGAGCGACCGGTCAACCCAGACCGGGAACGCAAGTCCTCGGGCAGCGAGACGACCTTCGACCGCGATCTGGTCGCGGATGCGGAAATCGAAGCCGGCGTGCTGGGCCTGGCCGACGACGTGTGGACCTGGTGCGAACGGGCGCAATCCTTTGGGCGGACGGTGACCGTGAAGGTCAAATACGCCGACTTCCAGCAGATCACGCGCAGCAAGACCTTTCCGGCGACCGCGCGCAGTCAGGAGCAGCTGCGTGAAGCAAGCCTCGCACTCGTTCGCCAGGTGCTGCCGACCGAAAAGGGCGTACGCCTCGTTGGTGTGACGGTATCGGCTTCGAGCAACAGGAAGCGGGCGCCGCGCTGCCGCTATTTGCGTGAGACGGCCTTGCTGAAGGGCTGAACAGCCATGCGCTACGCCGAACTCCAATGCGCCTCGCATTTCTCGTTCCTGCGCGGGGCTTCGAGCTGCGAGGAACTGTTCACCACGGCGGCGGCGCATGGGCTTGAGGCGCTTGCCATTACCGACCGCAACAGCCTCGCCGGGATCGTGCGCGCCTACGATGCCGCGCGATCGACGGGCGTCCGCCTCATCGTCGGTTGCCGCCTCGATCTTATCGAAGGGTACTCGCTCCTCGTCTATCCGATGAACCGGACAGGCTATGCCCGCCTTTGCCGCCTCCTCAGCCGGGGCAGGCAGCGGGGCGGGAAGGGCAAGTGCCTCATCGGCTGGGACGATGTGGCGGATCATGCCGAAGGCCTGCTGGCGATTTTACTTCCGGGTGAGATCGAAGAAGCGGACCCTGTAATTGCCCGCTTCGAACGCATCTTCTCGGGCCGGTGCTATCTCGCCCTGACCCTGCATCGCCGGCCCGGCGACCAGATGCGGCTCCATATGCTGTCTAATCTGGCCGCCCGGCACCAAGTGGCGACCGTCGTCACCGGAGACGTGCTCTACCACCATCCCCATCGCCGGGTGCTGCAGGAAGTCATGACCTGTATCCGCCATCGCTGCACGATCGATGAACTCGGCGCGCGGCGCGAAATCAATGCCGACCGTTTCCTCATGTCGCCTGCCGAGATGTACCGTCTCCATGGCCGTTACGAGGCGGCACTGGAGCGCACCATCGAGATCGCCGGGCGCTGCCGCTTCTCTCTCGACGAACTGCGCTATCAATACCCCGAGGAAGCCGCGATTCCCGGCCTGACCTCGCAGCAAGTCCTCGAAAGACTGACCTGGGAAGCGGCCGGAGAGCGCTATCCCGAAGGCCTCCCGAACGAGGTGGCTAGGCTGCTGCGGCACGAACTCTCGCTCATCGGCGAACTTGGCTATGCGCCGTACTTCCTGACGGTCAATTCGATCGTCCGCTTCGCGCGCAGCCGTGAAATCCTGTGCCAGGGCAGAGGCTCGGCAGCCAACAGCGCGGTCTGCTACGTGCTCGGCATCACCTCGATCGATCCTGCGCGCTCCGACCTGCTGTTCGAACGCTTCATCAGCCAGGAGCGCAGGGAACCGCCCGACATCGACGTCGACTTCGAGCACGAGCGGCGTGAAATCGTCATGCAGTGGGTCTTCGAGACTTATGGCCGTAATCACGCAGCCCTCTGCTCGACGGTCATCCGCTACCGCGCCAAGGGCGCCATCCGCGATGTCGGGAAGGCGCTCGGCCTCTCCGAAGACCTCATCAAGTCGCTGTCCGGTCAGATGTGGGGCTGGAGCGAGGACGGAGTTGAGGACCGCCACGTCAAGGAATTGAACCTCAATCTCGGTGATCGGCGGCTGCGGCTCGCGATCGACCTTGCGCGCGAGCTGATCGGGACGCCCCGGCATCTGTCGCAGCATCCGGGCGGCTTCGTGCTCACGCATGATCGGTTAGACGAACTGGTTCCGATCGAGCCGGCGGCCATGCCGGACCGTCAGGTTATCGAATGGGACAAGGACGATATCGACATCCTGAAGTTCATGAAGGTCGATTGCCTTGCCCTCGGCATGCTGACCGCCATGAAGCGCGGCTTCAACTTTCTCAGCCAGCACAAGGGCATCGAGATGGATTTGAGCTCCATCCCGCCCGAAGACCCGCGCACTTATGCCATGATCCGCGCAGCCGATACGCTCGGCGCCTTCCAGATCGAAAGCCGCGCGCAGATGGCGATGTTGCCGCACATCAAGCCGCGCACCTTCTACGATCTCGTCATCGAAGTTGCGATCGTCCGGCCCGGGCCGATCCAGGGCGACATGGTCCATCCCTATCTGCGACGGCGCGCGGGCAAGGAGCCGGTCCATTACCCCAAGCCCGAACTTGAAAAGGTCCTCGGCAAGACTCTCGGCGTGCCGCTGTTCCAGGAGCAGGCCATGCGCGTCGCGATCGAGTGCGCGGGCTTCACGCCGACCGAGGCTGACCAGCTGCGCCGTGCCATGGCGACATTCAAGTTCACCGGCGGCGTCTCCAAGTTCAAGGAGAAGCTCGTCGCCGGCATGACCGAGCGCGGCTACACCGCAGAGTTCGCCGAGAAGACCTTCGGCCAGTTGGAAGGATTCGGGAGCTACGGGTTTCCCGAGAGCCATGCCGCAAGCTTCGCGCTGATTGCCTATGCGTCTTGCTGGCTCAAGTGCTGGCATCCCGATGTCTTTTGCGCGAGCCTGCTCAATGCACAGCCCATGGGCTTTTATGCTCCCGCGCAGATCGTAGCGGATGCCAAGGCGCACGGCGTCGAGGTGCGGCCGGTCTGCGTCAATGCCTCGCGTTGGGATTGTACTCTCGAGCCCACCGCGAGCAGCGGCGAAGATGATCGCTTCGCCGTGCGCCTCGGCATGCGCATGGTCAAAGGGCTCGCAGAGGCAGATGTGGCAAGGATTGTCGCCGCGCGGGCGGATCAGCCTTACACGAGCGTCGAGGAGCTGTGGCGCCGGGCCGATGTTCCGGCCACCGCCCTTGGCAAACTTGCCGAGGCCGATGCCTTTCGTGCCTCGCTGCGGCTGGCGAGGCGCGAAGCATTATGGGCGATCAAGGCGCTGCGCGATGAGCAATTGCCTCTCTTCGCGGCGGCCGAGGCGCGCGGGGATGGCTTCATCCACGAGATAGTCGAGCAACCCGTTCTGCTGCGCGCCATGACGGAGGGTAGGGAAGTGGTCGAGGACTACAGTCAAGTTGGTCTGACGCTCAGGCGTCATCCGGTCGCCTTCCTTCGCCATGACCTGGACGCCAGGAAGATTGCGCCCTGCCGTTCGCTCGAGACCATTCGCGACGGACGCCGTATCTCACTTGCCGGGCTCGTGCTGGTGCGCCAGCGGCCGGGGTCTGCCAAGGGTGTGCTCTTCATCACCATCGAGGACGAGACGGGCATCGCCAACCTCATCGTCTGGCCGCGCATGTTTGAGGAGAACCGCCGGATCGTTATGGGCGCGCGGATGCTCGGCGTCGAGGGCGTGGTTCAGCGTGAGGGGGAGGTAATCCACGTGATCGCCCGGAAGCTCACCGATCTCACGCCGCTGCTATCGGGTGTAGGGCGCGAGCGGGGCGGCACTCACGACGCGTTCCCGCTGCCTTTCGGGCGCGGTGATGGCGCGAAGAATGGCGGTGGGCCAGACCCGCGCGATCCGGTCGAGAAGCATCCTGCTGCCCGCAACATTCTGATCCCTTTATGCCGAACTCGGCATAAGGGATCTTATGCCGAGCCCGAGGTTATGCCGAACCCTCTGCAAAAATCGCGGGATTTCCGCTGATCTCGTAGCCAACCATTCGGCATAGTCGCGCGGTGTCGGGCCAGCTTTTCAGCGCGGTGGAGCGATGGCAATTGCCGAATGGTCTGTGGTGGCATCGACCGGGATGCCTGCCTCCTTCCGTTCGGAGTAACGATCCACTAGCTGCGCTGCGTGCGGCCGCATCAGCACGGTGAAGCGCACCAGTTCCTCCATCACATCGACGATGCGCTCGTAATAGCTCGACGCCCGCATCCGGCCGTCCTCGTCAAACTCCTTGTAGGCCATCGCCACCGAGGACTGGTTGGGGATCGTGAACATCCGCATCCAACGCCCCAGCAGGCGCAGCGAATTGACGGCGTTGAACGATTGCGAGCCGCCGGACACCTGCATGACCGCAAGCGTTCGCCCTTGCGTCGGCCGCATCCCGCGCATCTGGAGCGGCAGATGATCAATTTGCATCTTCATGATGCCGCTGATCTGGCCGTGGCGCTCGGGGCTGCACCAGACCATGCCTTCCGACCACAACGCGTGCTCGCGCAGCTCATGCACAGCAGGGTGATCGTCTCCTGCTACCTGATCGGGCAGCGGCAGGTCACTGGGGTCGAAGATCCGCGTCTCAGCGCCGAAGAATTGCAGCAGGCGCGCCGCCTCTTCCACGGCGAGGCGCGAAAACGAGCGCTCTCGCAGCGAGCCGTAGAGCAGCAGAATGCGCGGAGGCGGTTGGTCCGGGCCAAGGCCAGAGGCGGGACGAGCCAACGCGAAAGCCTTGTCCAAAGCAGGAAGATGATCGGGGGCGGCGAGTTTGCGCAGTCTCATGCGGAAATACCTTTCTCGTACCAGGGGCGAGTCCGCTTCACCAAGGCGACGATCGACAGCATCACCGGCACTTCGACCAGCACGCCTACGACCGTTGCCAGCGCGGCGCCGGAACTGAGGCCAAAGAGGCTGATGGCAGCGGCCACAGCCAGTTCGAAGAAGTTGGAGGCGCCGATCAGAGCCGAAGGACCGGCAACGCACCATGCCACGCCGAAACGGCGGCTGAGCCAATAGGCGATGCCGGCATTGAGATAGACCTGAAACAGGATCGGGACGGCAATCAGCGCGATTACCAGCGGTTGCCGGATGATCTGCTCGCCCTGAAAGCCGAACAGTAGCACCAGCGTCAGCAGCAGGCTGGCAAGGCTGATCGGGCCGATGGCGGACAGGAAATGCTGAAGGCGCTGCTCACCCCCGCAAAGGAGGGCTCGGCGGAGCAGTTGCGAGATGACCACCGGGACGACGATGTAGAGGCCCACCGAAAGCGCCAGCGTGTTCCACGGCACGGTGATCGATGCCACACCGAGCAACAACCCGACGAGCGGCGCGAAGGCAAAGACCATGATCAGGTCGTTCAGCGCGACCTGGCTCAAGGTGTAGTTCGGCTCGCCCTCGACGAGGTTGGACCAGACGAAGACCATCGCGGTGCAAGGCGCTGCAGCCAGAAGGATCAGTCCGGCAATGTAGGATGACGATGCGCCTTCAGGCAGCATCGGCGCGAACAGATAGCCGAGAAAGAACGTGCCGAGCAGCGCCATCGAAAATGGCTTGATCGCCCAGTTCACCACAAGGGTGACGCCGATACCGCGCCAGTGCTGCCGAAGGCTATGGAGCGCGCCGAAATCGACCCGCAGCAGCATCGGAATGATCATCAGCCAGATCAGCCCCGCCACCACGAGGTTGACGTTGGCGATCTCCAGCGCTGCGATCGCCTCGAAGGCACCGGGGAGCAAATGGCCGAGACCGATCCCGATCACGATGCACAGGGCGACCCACAGCGAGAGATAACGTTCGAACAGCGACATGGTCGTCAGTCCTTCCCGGAAGCAACAGGCGCGGTCGCGGTGCCTCCGCCCAAGGCGATCTGCATGTAAACCGTGTCGAGCCAGCGGCCGGCCTTCCAGCCCATGCCGGTCAAGCGCCCTGCGTGCTCAAAACCGCAGGAACCGTGGAGAGCTACCGAGGCAGGTTCCGCCCCGCCGATGACTGCAACCATGCGGCGGAACCCGTGAGCCTCGGCGGCTTCCAGCAGGGCCTTGAGCAGCAATTTGCCGATGCCCCCGCCCCGCCGGTCATGCGCCACGTAGATGCTGTTCTCGGATGATCTGCCCCCCGCTGAGTGGCCCAGAGACTATGATAGTCTGGACCACGAAAGGGACGATGAATGCCGAGCAAGAAGCACAAGCCGGAAGAGATTATCGGCAAGCTGCGTGAAGCTGAGATTGTGCTGGCGCAGGGAGCCTCGACAGCAGAGGCGTGCCGCCGGATCGCAGTCAGCGAGCAGACATACTATCGCTGGCGCAAGGAATATGGCGGCCTGAAGACCGACCAAGCGCGGCGGATGAAGGATCTGGAGAAAGAGAACCAGCGGCTACGCCGGGCGATTTCGGATCTGACGTTGGACAAGCTGATCTTGCAGGAAGCTGCCAAGGGAAACTTCTAAGCCCCGCGCGGCGGCGGCGCTGCATCGATCAGTTGCGACAAGATTTGCCGATCCGGGTGTCCGAGCGACGGATATGCCGGGTGCTAGGGCAGCATCGATCGACACAGCGCAAGGTGCCGCGTGGGGCGGATGACGAACAGGCGCTCACGGAGGACATCGTCGCGTTGGCGAAGCAATATGGTCGCTATGGCTACCGCCGGGTGACGGCGTTGCTGTGCCATGCTGGGTGGACGGTGAACCACAAACGGGTCGAGCGGATATGGCGACGCGAAGGACTGAAGGTCCCGCTGCGCCAGCCCAAACGGGGACGCCTGTGGCTCAACGACGGATCATGTATCCGCCTACGGCCTGAGTATCCCGGGCATGTGTGGGCCTACGACTTCGTCGAAGGGCGCACGCACGATGGCCGCAAGTTCCGGATCCTGACCATCATCGATGAGGCCAGCAGGGAGTGCCTGGCACTCATCGTTGCCCGGCAGCTCAAACACGAGGATGTGCTGGCGGCGCTGGCTGACCTGTTCATTTCTCGCGGTCCTCCGGTACATATACGGTCCGACAACGGAAGCGAATTTATCGCGACCGCCGTCCAGAAATGGCTGGGGCAGATCGGCGTGACGACGCTCTACATCACGCCGGGATCACCATGGGAGAATGGCTATAACGAAAGCTTCAATGGATCGCTTCGCGACGAACTGCTCAACGGCGAGATCTTCTACAGCCTTGCTGAGGCCAAGGTGCTGATCGAGGCATGGCGGCGGCATTACAACACCGTTCGCCCTCACAGCAGCTTGGGCTACCGACCGCCGGCACCGGAAACGGCGACACCGCCATATCCGGCCTCCGGTTCCGCTTCGCTCCACCTCCGTCCGAATATGGCGGCGATGGGCTTAATCCACTAACAAACCAATCGGTCCACTCGGTGGGGGCAGAACAGCGCGGGTGTTCCTTGAACTACCGGACGGCACCTATCACCCTGGGATGTTCGTAGCGTCGTTGCAAGATGCATTGCGCCTAGTGCTGGAATACGGGCTTAGTGTTCCCCGCGCCTTCGTCACCCTGCACGATGAAGTCATCCTCGACGTGAAGGACGGCGTGCTTGATTTTCCTGCGGATGCGAAATCGCTCTTCGACGAGGCGAAGGCGTGTTTCCCCTCTTGGAACACCAAGTGGCTAGAGGCTGGGAACCTGGGGAGGTGGACGAGAAGCCGGTCCGCGAAGCTCACCTACGCGGCGCGGGCTTATGCAGAGGCAAGCGGTTTTGATGGCTCGACGCCCGAGGCATATGAGCATCCGGTAAACAGAATCGAACACGAGCTTCAGTCGGTTGCAGCGCAATTCGGGTTGAACCTGTACCAGTTCGGGTATCAGGCGCCGGGTGTGGTGTGCGCCGAGTTGGAGCGCTTCGACGACCGCCAACCGACGCCTGGTCAGTATAAGTCTCGAGATGAAGGTAATTCGGAAACGGCGCCGTCTGAGATGGCGGCTTTTAAAGGCGGACAAGCGGAATTCCGATTTGGATCGCAAGGCGCATCAGAGGGTGAGGACCACAGGAGTAATCAAGCTGACGGCGGCCGAGCAGAAAGATTGCCATCCAAACCTCCAATTGCGCGAATTTGGTGGGGCGTGCTTCTCGTAGTGCTGCTTGCCATAGGAAGCCCTTGGAGCCCAGGTGAGTTCGATAAAAGCATCTCAAGAATTGTTATGATCCCAATTTATGGGAGCATGGCGGCAGCCGCTGCGCTCCTGTACTGGGCATTGTCCTCAATATATCCTGAGGGCGCGCGAAGTGCTTCTGACAGCGATGATCTTTGGTCCAGCGACGAATTCGGCCTCCAAAATTGGCGCGATGGCAAAGTGCCAAGATACATGGATGAAACCGATCCAGCATCTGGCCCTCTGTGGGAGGGCAATCTGCTGCATGAGCAGGTAACGAAAGATCAGGCCGAACGAACTCTGCATTAATCCTTGCGCCGGCGGTATTTCGGATCGTCGTCACCGACGCCATGGTCTAAATCGGTCGAAAGCCGTCCAGTCTGCAAGACAGAGTACTGTTCAAGCGAGCCAAAAAGCGAAGTCGGATCGTAGACAGAATGGCCAGAAGCGGCCTCGCCGAGGTATTCGTTCCGGAGCCCACCTCTACCCAACATGCCGTCGGAGAGCGCCTGACTGAAGGCTTGTTCGGGGTTTTGTCTACGCGCTGCTGCCTGTTCTGCGTTGGCGATCGCCGAGCGAACATCATAATTCACGATGTCGATGGTTCCCGACGCGGCGATCCCTGTCCCATTGCTCTCACGGCCATCGACGCCGAGTTGCAGACTGGAACGGCCGGTTGAAGATTGGCTTCGTTTCTGCCCTCTCTCTTCACGAACCGCTGGGCCGCTGCTTGCTTCGTGGCTTGAGGCACTGCCGCCGATCCCCACGCCCCATGAGTTGCTGATGGTCGTCCTTTTATCTGCGCTGCGCGTGAGACTTCGTTGCCAGCCGGTCTGAGCCATCACTGCCTGGAGATCGCGTTGCAGGGTGTCCGCGACTTGGGGCTTGAGACGCCACTCACCCTTGCGGTCCATTTCGAAGCCGCCTCTGAGCCAGTTGGCGAGCATCTCCTTGCCTTCCGGGCCGCCGCCCATGAAATGCTCGATCGTGTCGGGGCCGGCCTGCTTGCCCGCTTCGAAGCGGGTGCTGGTGTCCGATCGGGCCGATTGGGCGAAGCCGGTGGCGCTGGATACCAGCATGTCGTTATCGGCGAGGCTGAGGCGCGCGGTACCGCCATTGGCAATGGCGCCAAGCTGGCTCTCATTGATGAGACCGGCCTTCCAGAACGCGGCGGCGGTTTTCGGTGACAGGTTCATGCTGAAATCGCCGTTCTGCTCCATCGCGATCTGACGCTTGGTGAGCCGAATGCCGTTGGCCGCCAGCAATCCTTGCATGCGGGTAAGGCGCTCATTGTCGACGATCGAAGTGAGGCGCCGGTTACGAGCACGATCGCCGATGCCGGCCGCGCCGCCTTCGTCCATGTCCTCACGGTTGCCGACGGTTTGGCTGAGCGTGTTGATGAAGCTGTCGAGCCGTGCCGCCTCGCGCACCGATGCGCCTGCGGCATAAGCGCCTTGCGCGAAGCCTTCGTTATCGGCTTCGCGTCGCTGCTCGCCGATCCGCGCCGAGCTGCGGGTGCCGTCGAGACCGACCTCGCGCTGAGCATCGAGCTTGCCGGCGCGCTCGGCAAAATCATATTGGGCTGTCTCGCGCGTGCGTCCATAGACGCTGCTTCCCTCGCGAGCGGCTTCAGCACCGGCGCCATCCGCCGTGCCGACCTGGACAGCCGCGTTGTAGCTCTCGAGCGCGCGGAGGACTTGTGCTTCGCTGCGCCCCGTCGAGTGCGCGAGTTGAGTGATCGCCGTGCTGCGTGCCTCGCCGGACAGGGCATTGATAAAGCCTACGCGGCGAGCCGTTTCGGCCACGCCGAGGCCCAGCTGGCCCGCTGCCTGCCGCTGTCCGTGGTTCGATCCCGTGCGCCAGTCCTGCTCGGTCGCGACATTGCCGCGCTCTGTTTGGGCCACGCGTTTTCCAGCGTGGTCGCGGCGGCCCTGCATGGCGCCGACCTGGATTTGGGCATTGGTCAGATCGTTCGCGAGGAGCTGCTGCTGATCATAGGCATTGGCGATGAGCTTGGCGAACGTCGGATCGGTCTGCGCCTCGGCGATGACGCCGGTGGCTTTAAGCTGCGCGTCGTTTGGCGAGTAGCCCGCGCGTTCGAAGTGGCGCGTCGCCGTCTGCATCATCATGCCGTAAGCGCGCTGGTCACCAAACGCCCGCCACTGAATGAGGTTCTGAGAGAAGGCGGCGAAGGTCTTCTCTCCTGTTTGGCCAACGCCGAAGTAGCCGGTTCCGATGGAACGCAGCGTGTCCTTCTCGGCGAATTGGTGGATGGCGCCGGTGGCGGCGTTGGCTTCAACGGCCCGTGCCGTTGCCGGATCGGAAAGGTCCTTACCTGCAAGGGCCGGGGCGAGGCTGCCGAGTTGCTGGGCCCCTTCGATCCCGCCGAGCGCGAAAGCGGTTGACCCGCGTGCGCCCGGGCTTTCACCGAGGACATGGCCTGCTTCGCCGAACGCCCGATTGGTCTGGAAGGAAGCGCGCTCGCCGAAGTCGCCGAAGCTAGAGGAGGCTGCGCGGCGGGAGCCTGTCCCCAGCGCCGACGCTTGTGCTTCGAGCGCCGAGGCCTGGCCTTCCGCCGTCGCCATTGGCGAGGCCGCTGCTGTTCCTTGCCCGGCAATGCCAAGCGATCCCGAGGTGAACGCGGAGAACACGTTTCCGCTGAAGCGGAAGACCGTGAAGACGAAGGCACCCGCAAGACCGGCGGCAGCGGTGCGGAACGTGCCGAAGATGGCGAGCGCCTTCATGGCGGCGGACGGCGCCAGCAGCCAGGCATTGGCGGCAAGGTTCTTCGATCTCAGCTCCGCTAGGCTCGCGATCGCGCGGCCAAGCGTGAGCTGGTAAATTCCGGCATCGATCACACCCCAGAGCGCCACGAAAACGAACATGCCCAGCGCAAAGCTTGCGACCCTGAGATTGATCGGCGTGAGAACGAATAGGAGCGCGATCGGTATCATGAAAAGCATGATCCCGAAGACCGTCGCGCGGATCGTCGGCATCCATTCGTTGGCGACCGACATGGTGGCAAGGCCATTCGAGGTCACTGCCCGGTTGGCCAGCGCCCTGCCGGCGCCGGCAGGAGAATCCTCGAAAAGAACGTCCCCGACGCTCTGGGCCAGAAGCGTGTGCGTGAAGAGGGCCTGGGCGGTCAGCGGGCGGTCCAGCATCATCTGGCCGAGGTCGCCGATTTGCTCCCTGCATCGATTGAGCTGTTGGGCATCACTTGTGTCGTAGCCGGTCTGCGCACAGACCTGTTTGCTGTAGGGCTCGAAGAGCCCCGGATCGGACAGACGGTCGGCGATATGATCCCAGGCCTCGGTGCAGCTGACCGTGCTGCCGCCCTTGTTGCCCTCGGTATAGATCGTCGAGAAGGTAGCCGGGCCGGCCATGGCCGCAAAGGAGGCGGGCAGGTCGGTGCTGGTGCGCAGCAGCTGATCATCGTCGATACCGTAGGCGGCCGACACGCGCGCTACCGGGTAGCATTGGCGCACGTAGTCCTTGATCGTCGCATCGAGGAAGGTGTCGGTCATCGGGCCGCGCGGGCTCACGGCGTTGAGGAAGAGGTCAAAGCTGTGGCCGCCGGCCCCGAATTCCAGCTTGGCACTCGGATCAAGCGTGTTGTCGTCGATCGTTTCGACAAGTGCGCGCTCCATCATGTTGCTGGCCCCGGCGACGAGGACGAGCAGGTTGGGAACGCCGCCCACCGCCTGGTAGGCATTGCGGACACGGTCGTAGACATGGACCGTTCCGGTCGAGGCGATCAGGCCGACGAACACCCCGACCCCGAAAAGGATCTGGAATCCGAAAGCCACAAGGCCCATGCCCGAGCCGCGGATGCTGGCGATGACGGCTCCGAGTGCAATCCCGACCGTTGCAACGATGAGCACCAGCGTTTCGTAACGGGGATCGCCAAAGATCATCGAAACGAGGCGGAAAGCATCCACCGTCTCGGCAAAGCCATCGTACGTGTGGAAGCTCGCGTCGATGGCCATGGCCGGCGCAGGTGTCAGGAGGTGGGCGGCGGCAAGGAGAGGGGCGGCGCGGCGGCAATTGTGTCCCATGACGGCTACTCGCGCCGGGCCGCGGCGCCCGCCGCGTCGCGCGCATCGCGGTCCCGCTCCCGCAGCAGGCCCGCATAGTTGGCAGAAAGGTTGGCGGCCGACAGGGCTGCCATGTAGCTCTGGCGCATCTGCGCACGCTGGCGCAGCGCCTCCTCGCGCAGGTCTCTGAGCTGCTCGATGCCTTTCGAGAGGATGCGGGTCTGACAGACATTGGCGCTCGCGCTGTCAGCCGCGCCTGCGACCGTGGCTCCCCGTTCTGCATTGCTCACGGCAAAGTCGATCGAGCGGGTGAGATCGTTCAGCATCTGGTAGGCGAGCGAGAGGGCGACCAGTTCGTCGGTGTCGGCAATCACGGAATCGACCACGCCCTGCCTCACGCCCCATTCGAGCATGCGATAGACCGGCAGCGTGCGGACATTGGCGACGAACTGGCGCTCGTCGAATGTGAGGGCCGAGCGCGTGCGGATCTTGGTCGCGATCGAGTCCATCCGGTCCCGCGCTAGCGACAGAGCGCCGCGACCGCTGCCGTCCTGCGTGCAGTCGGCCGCAGTCGGGGGGACATTGAGCGCGCGCTTCTGGACGGTTCCGGTGAGGAAGTCCTGGGGACTGTCGGTGTCCTGTCGTGGGCACTGCGGGATCGCGGTGAAGAGCGGAACTTTGTCATTGGTGTCCCAGCGCATGTAGACGTCGCCCACCCGCGCGCGCATGACGTTTGCCCAGTCGCCGGCCCCGATACGCGATGCCGCATGGTTCAGCAGCGATCCGGTCCGGAAGATCTCCGTCACTTCGGCCGGGCAATTGGCCAGCGCGTCCTTCAGATCCTCGGTGGGATTGTTGGCATTGGCCTCGATCTTTTCCCGGCTCTGCTGGTAGCTCTTGGCAAAGCCCTGCTTGACCGAGCGATACCCGGTCATTTCCTCGATGATCCCGGACATGTTGTCGTCGCCCTTGGCGATCTGCACCATGCGGTTGGCAAGGCGGCAGTCGTTGACCTGGATCGAGTTCAGGTAGTTGGTAGCCGCCTCCATCTTGCTGATGATGTTCCCCATCTTCTCGTCGAGCGTTTCGAGAAGGTACTGGAAGGCGACAGCGGGTGCGGCCTGCAGGATGCTTTCCAGTTTCTGGACGAGGTACTCGGGATCGAGGAATGACATGCCGCCTAGAAACATGTCGATGCCGCCGCAGCCCGCGCGTACCTTGGGCAGGCTCATGGACATGAGGTAGTCGTTGTGGACGTCAACCCGGCCCGACATGCCGCCCGCGGTGAGGTATCCGCGGGTCTGGTCCTCGAAGCTGCCGGGCGAGGAATAGGTCACATTGTCGAACCAGCTCTCGGCCCAGCTCTGTGCCTTGGCCGCCGAGGGCAGACACAGACACGTGAGAAGGATCATTCCAAATGCGATCAAGCACTGCCTTGGCATAGAGGGCCTCGTCTGAGATAGAGTGCGGTGTGCCGATCGGTTTGCGGCGTGAGGCAGTTTATCCTTGCAAATTCGGAACTGATTTCCGAAAATGCGAGGATGATAGAGCGTCAGATTGCCTCCGAACTGATCGAAAGGCTCGATTTCGCGCCAGCCGTCGCGCTGCTTGGGCCCCGACAGGTCGGCAAGACGACATTGGCCCGCAGCATTGGCGATGATCGCGGCGCGCTTTATCTGGACCTCGAGTCCGAGACCGACCGGGCGAAGCTTGCTGAGCCCGAGCTCTATCTCGCCCAGCACGAGGACAAGCTCGTCATACTCGACGAGGTGCACCGGCTTCCGGAGATATTCCAGCCACTGCGCGGCATCATCGATGAGGGACGGCGCAAGGGGCTGAGAGCCGGCCGGTTCCTCCTTCTGGGCTCGGCGTCCATCGATCTTCTCGCGCAATCGGGCGAAACCCTGGCAGGGCGCATCAGCTATCTCGAAATGGGCCCGCTCGGCATTTCCGAGGTGGCGAGGCAAGATGCAGACAAGCTCTGGCTGCGCGGGGGATTCCCGGACAGTTTTTTGAGCGCCAATGACCGCCTCAGTATGCGTTGGCGCAGAGATTTTATCCGCACCTATCTGGAGCGGGATATTCCGCTGTTTGGCCCGCGCGTTCCAGCCGAGACGCTGCGCAGATTCTGGACGATGCTCGCACACCACCAGTCGAGCCTGCTCAATGCTTCCGAATTTGCCAGAAGTCTCGGTGTCGATTCCAAAACGGTTGCCAGCTATCTCGATCTGCTCGTGGATCTGCTGCTGGTTCGGCGGCTCGAGCCCTGGCACAGCAACGCCTCGAAGCGTCTTGTGAAGTCGCCGCGCATTTACGTGCGCGACAGCGGTCTGGTGCACGCTCTTCTCGGTATCGGGACATCCGAAGAGTTGCTCGGCCATCCAGTAGCAGGTGCAAGCTGGGAAGGTTTTGCACTCGAGAGCCTGATCATGGCGGCGCCGGAAGGCACTGCTGCAAACTTCTATCGCAGCGCGGCCGGAGCGGAGATCGACCTTCTTCTCACTCTGCCCGGCGGCGAACTCTGGGCGATCGAATTCAAGCGCAGTCTCGCTCCCAAAGTCGAGCGCGGTTTCCACCATGCCGCTGAAGACCTCGCCCCGGCTCGCAAGATCATCGTCTATCCAGGCTCGGAGGCCTATCCCACGGCTCATGGCATCGAAGTCCTGCCATTGTGGGATGCAGCGAAGCTGCTTGCCGCGCAGGAATGATCTTGGGACGCTTGGCTTGAGTGTCGTCATCGTCTTGTGCCGCTGGAGCGGGAGGGGAGGCCGACGATGCCGGTGAATTTCGCCATCGCGCGCACCGCGACGGCGGGCCTGACACCGGTCAGCATCTTGGCGGAAAGATAGAGATTGCGCGCGATGTTGACCGGGTGATCCGTGCCGACTGCGATCGGAACGATGCGGCCTGGATCGGCACGGGGTCGGACCCAAGCGACGGGATAGCCGACCCAGGGCAGCCCCATCCTGCCGGACATGACGGCGGCCTCGTCGGGCCCGATGGTCCGCACTTGCCAGCCATAGCGGCGGCCGAGCACGGTGAGTTTGGACCAGAGGTCGCCGCAGGGGATGCAGCCGGGCGCCGTGGACATCTCGATGACGAATGCAGGCCCGTGACCGGCGAGCGTCTGGGTAAAGTCTGCGGGAAAGTCTTTCGTGAGCGGCACGCGTGCGAGCCAGGCCTGCATCGATACCTGGTTCGCAACCGGATGAATTGCGGCGCTGCGGGCGTCGATCACGGTGGGTGCTGCGTGGGCAGGGACATGGAGAAGCAATCCCGCTGCACATGCGTTTGCTGCGAGGCCCGATTTCCGGCTCATGGCAAGTCCCCAGCGCCGATCGTTGTCGCAAGTGGGGCTGCACCTGGATCGGCGGCCGAGACGGGACCGTTGGCGAGAGCATCGAAGAAGCCGGCATCTTCGCCGGGCCCGGTCATGAATTGCTCGGGGCGGATATCCCCGCGCAGCAGCCGCACCGCCTGATAGGCCATCTGGGCAAGGTTCGGATAAGCCTCGACGCCGGTCGCAACGATCATGCGCTGCGCGCTGCCGCGCCGGATCAGCATCGTGGTGGGGGTGACGTCAACCCCGAACCGCGCCCCCATTTCCGGGCGCTCATCGAGGTCGATCCGCGTCACCTGCCACCCCGTCTCGTCCTGGAAGCGCTGAACGATCGGCCACTGCACCCGGCAATAACCGCAGGCGGCTCTTGAGAACATGACAAGCGCAAACTCATTGGCACGGGCACGCAGATAGCGGGTTCGTATGGTGTCCTTTTCCGCAGAGAGCTGGGCTCTCGCATCGCCGACCATCGGGTTGGCCGATTTCGAGTTCAGTTCCGGGTTCTGCAACATGGCGATCTGCGTGATCCCGGCAAAGGCACGCGCCTTGCGCCGGGCGAAGTCCTCAAGTCGCCAGAAATCGGTTACCGCCTCGACCGTGAGGACCGTAGCGGCATAGTCGCGTTGGTCTTCGATCAATTTGCGGATCTTTGGCGGTGTCCACCTGGCAAGCTCGGCCATTGGCGGAATGCTCGGCTTCGCCAGTTCGCTCGGCTCATCCCTGGCCTCCACTTGCGGGACCCGGTACCACCAGTAGCCTCGGCGCAAATCGGCAGGATGCTCGGCAGTCTGCCCGCCGGTCTGGGCTGCGGACGCGCTGCCGGCGGTTGCGATCAAGCTGACGGCAGCCGCGAGAGAACGAGCCCGTGTCACAGCACTCGCTCCATGCGCGTGAGCTTGGTGATCGGCACGAGGCCGAAGTAGCGGCTGTCGAACCCGCGCGGATGGCGCGATCCCACATAGACCATGCCCGGCGGCACGATCCCGCTCCAATGCAAGTGATCGAGGCGCATGCCGTTATGGGCTCTCGACATGCTGACACCGAGAAGCTCGCCGTTGCAGAAATACCAGCCGTCGAGCTCGGTCCGCGAAAGCAGCGACGGGTGTTCCCGGGTCTCAAGCCGGTCGCCTGGCAGGCAAAGTGCATGCTTGGTCACTTGCACGGGCGCCGGGCCGGCGATGGGATGCCTGAGCGTGAAACGGACATAATCGCCGCGGGCAATCTTGCCGGGGCTTTCGGTAACCACCCAGGCCTCGATCGACGGCGACATGACGATCGCGAGGCGAGGCATGATTATGCCGGCGACGAGCGCGGCCGGGCAGGCGACCAGCAGCGCGAGGCACAGACGGCGGCAGGTTGCTTTGTCGTTCTCGTCGCCTGCGAGCGCGCCTGCGGCGGCGCGCGGCAGCGCGACGAGGATATTTCGCAAACGCGCTGACTGGCGCCGGAGCGCATCAGCGGACGGTGAGCAGGGACTGTGCATCGCGCACCTCCTCCTTGCCGCCGAGGCGGGCATATTCATCGAGCAGGCCTGCGAGCGCGCTGTCGCCGTAGACGACGTGAGTATTTGGACGGGCACCTTTGTTGGGAGTAGCGGCCGCCTCGTCACCGCGTTCGCAGTAGGGCTGGGTCGGATCGCCCGGCACCATGGCAAGCGCCGGCACGCGCGAGACGGCGTATTGGCGAAACACGATGGGGTCGACCACGATCTGGACATCTCGCATGGCGCAGGCCGGCCCCTCGCAGCCTGGATCGATGCGGAGCATTTCAGCGCTGAGCTTTGCGAATGGCGCGATCTTTTTCATGCCGCCGGGCAGGCCGCGGAAGGCGATCACACCGTGGACGCGCTCGAGCTGTGCGGCATAGCTGCGCAGCACCGGCATCGGCATGGAGGACGAGGCGAACAGCAGGGGCGTCCAGCTTTTCGGCGTGCTCGGTGTCGCACCGGCCTTGGCGAGGCCTTGCTCCTCGGAGGGTTCGAGCCCGAGTGTCTGGCGCAGCAGTCTTGCCTGGCGCTCGCGCTCTGCCGCAAGTCCCTTCTGTGCCAACTCATTGGCCGCGCGGGCACGCACCTCCATTGCCGGATTGGCGCTGCGGCGCTTCAATCCTTCGAAGGCACGGCGTTTCTCGGCCGGTGCTGGTGCTGGCGGCCGTATTGAAACGGGTGCACTACTCGCCTCGTTCTTGGCGTTCTGCAGAGCATTCCTGAGGCGCTCCATCGCCTCGCTGCCCTCATCGCCGATCGCCTGTCTTGCAGGCTGTGCGATCACGCTGCCCGGCACCAGGCCGAGAAGCCCTGCGATTATCGCCCTACTGGCCAACGGCCTTGAGATAGGCATCGACGCGTTCCTCCATATCGATCTGGATCTCGGATTGGGCGCGGGCCTCGATGTCCGAATAGTATTCGGAGAGGTCCATCTTGCTGAAATCGAGCGCTTGAAACTCTTCGGGCGTGAAGCCGCGGCACATCGGGTTCTTGGCCGTGCCCCACGGATCATCGTTGAAGGCCTTGAGCTGCGGGCGGCCCTGTTCCTGGATGATGCGGCCGAGCTTGGTGTTGAAGCAGCAGCTCCCGCGCGCTTTCTGGAGGCACACGCCGAGCAGGCTCGAGGAGCAGTAGGTGCCGATCTCGTGGCACATCCCGGATGCCCGCAGCATAGCGGCCTCCATGTCCTGCTCGTCGCAGCCCGAAAGCAGGAATTCCATCATGAAATTGACGGCGAGGCTGATGGCTATCGAGGTCGGGTCGATGCCGATGATCAGCGCGTTGGCGCCGGCACTGGCGGCCTGGCTCGCGGTCGCGCCCGCCTTGAAGGCGGTATAGGCGGCCTTCATGCCGGTGAGGACGCCTTTGGCCACGGCGATCTTGGTTCCGACCGACGCGACAGAAGAGCCCATGCCGTCCTTGACGATCTTGCCCTTGTCCTTGCAGCAATTGGCGAAGGTTGTCGAAAGCCCGGGCGGGCGGCACCGCATGCCGCGCCCCGAAAAGATCTGGACTTCGCCCATGCAGTTGCCATCGGCATCGATCCCGCCATTGGCCTCTATTCCCGGATCGTCGATCGCGGGCTCCTCGACAATCGGATTGGCGGAAAGGTCGATGCAGGCATGCGGCGAGCATGCGGGCGTGCTCCCGGCCGTTCGGGCATGACAGGCATACTGCGGGCCGGCGGGACAGCTGTAGGCCCCGGCGCTATCTGCAATGCAATCGACCGCTTCGATGGGACAAAGCTGCTGGCCGTCGATCGTCGCGGCGCAACTTGCCTGCTCGCCTTCATCGGCGGCGTCGCCATTGCCGTCGAGGTCGGCAGCGCAGATATGCTGGGCCATCGCGGGGCTGTGCATAGCTGCAGCAGCCAGGAGAAGGATTGCCACGAGCGGGGCGCGTTTGCCTGCAAGTGATTGCGGTACGGAGGCCGCTCTCATGGCTGGACCTGTGTGCACACGAGGTCGGCGCCGGCGAGACGGACGCTCTGCATCATGACGACGGCCTCGGGGAAATCGTCGAGACAGCCGCAGGCCGAAACGATCTCCTCGCCAGGGCCAGCAGGGCATTGGTTGTCGCTGCCGCAGGCATGATAGAACGTCTCGGTGCCGACAGGCACGTTCTGCTTTTCGGCAACGGGGCCGTCAGCGGCGACGCCGTCATTGGCCGCGGTCTTGCGCGTCTTGCAGATGGGCTCGCACGCCGCGAACGTGCCGCGATCGGGCAGGGCAAAGGGCCGGGTGGTTTCCGAATGGCTTCCATCCGCGTTCAGGGTCCGGTCGGCAAGAAGCGTTTCGGTCGAGCGGTCGAGAATATAGGCGCCGCGGCTCGTATCGGGCTGCGCAAGCTCTGTCCCGCTGCAGCGGTAGGTTCGATCCTTCAGGAAGAAGTCGCGCGTCAGTTCGATCGGACAGGCGCTTCCTCCCATCTGCCGGGTCTGGGTGAGAGGCTTCAGACCGGTTGCGGCGCCATTGAGGAAGGTCTGCACACCGTCGATCGTTTCGCTGTCGATGCGGCAGGCCGTATCGCTGGCGATGTTTGCGCAGCCGTCCACGAGTTGCTCGGTGGCCTTGCAGCTGTTGTCGACGTCGACGTGAATCTGCGCGAAACCCTCGCCCCCGGCAGCAACCGCGACCCGGAGCCAGACCTCATGATCACCGGCCGACAGGAAAGGTTTGATGTCGAGGTTCGGCGTTTGCGTGTAAGTCTTCTTCTGCTCGCATTTCGCGGGCGGCACGCCGGATGAGGTCCAGGATTGCGGCCCCGAGGCGACGACTTGGCCGTCGATGCGGACCTGTCCCCAGTCGTCGGCGTACCAGCGGGTGAGGCGCGCATTAACGATGCGGGTGGGATCGCTGACATGCAGTGTCATGCGAAAATCGACGAGCGAGCAGCTTCCTCCGGCGAGGCTGTTGTCGGACGGCGACCCCATCAGAAAATCGAGCGAGTTGCCCGCTTCGCCCGTCGCATAGCCTCCGGCGTTCCGGCTGATGATCTCACCGGGCTTCGGAGATACCACCGTGACCGTCCGCTCGAGGTTGCAGTGCCGATACTGGAGCGAGGTGCCGGTTCCAATCTGCGAATTGACGAGCGCCTGGAAAACGGCGCTGCTGCTCGAGGCCATAAAGGCGTCAGAGGCCATTGCAGCGGAATTGGCCTTGTAGGCCGATTGGGGCAGGGCCTGATCCGAGGTGCAGGCGGTCGATTGCGCGCCGACATAGCGGATCGAAGGGCCGTCGATCACTGCTTCCGCAACCCCGTAGCGCGGGTCCGCGCTCGTCAGGGCACCGATCATGCCGCCGCCGAGATCCCTGAGGACTCCGCTCATGTTCGACCAGGCGAGGCCTGCGCCGCAGCTGGCGTTGATGCAGTAGCATCCGGCAAGTTCCGACAGATCCGCCGGGGCTAGTGACAGGGAGCCGCCTGCAGAATTCCAGCTGTAGCTCTTGCAGCCATTCCAGGTTCCGGCTTCGCAGCTGATGACGCCGTTCGCGCATATTCCCGAAACCGGCACGGGCAGATTGCTGCGGCTATCGATGGTGCCGTCGAGATCAGTGTCACGGGCAATGCTCACCGACGCGAGATCACCGCCGCTATCCGGCTGCACGATGACTTCGAGCAGGCTGGCGGTCTTCTGGCAGGCGAGGTTGGGCGTAAACGAGCGACTGCCGTCGACCGTGGTAATCGTTTGCCCTGCAAGGCCCGGGGTCAGATAGTTGGTTGTGATCGCATCGCTGTCGCTCGACTTTGCCCGCGAGGCCGCTGCTGCCGCTCGGGCGCGAGCTTCCATCGCCTGGCTTTGCGACGTTTGTCCGTCTGCCCTTTGGGCCGGAAACAGCATAAGAGGCAAAGTGGCCAGTGCGGCCATGGCGACGTGCGAGGCGGAGAGGGCGCGCTCATGTCGTCCATGGAGGGAGATGGCCGCACTGGCCAAGGTTGGAGCCGTGCCGCCCAGGGGACGTAGCGGCACGGCTCCGGTCACGCACAGGGGCCGCGGGCCGTAAGGGCCTTGGCGGACAGACCTCCGGAACATGCGGCCGGTCTGTGCGGGACGTGGGGGAAGCGATCCGTTCATAGCGCCGAGATCCCGGCGCAGCAGATCACCTTTTCGAAGAGCATGAACTGGGCGTTGTCCTTGCCCGGCGCGTGCTTGGCAGAGCTCCAGAGCGCGCCGGGCCTGCCAATGTTGACGCACTTGCCGCCCTTGACTGGCTCCATGATCTGGAGCTTGTAGCGCGACTTGGTCCAGATCGGCTGCGGGATGAACGAGCAGCCGTCGGCGGAACTCACCGTCAGCGCACCGAGGCGGCCCATCATGAAGGTTCCCCGCGCAGCAAGCCCGGCCCACGCCTCGACGCTGTCGTCGAAATGGATGTCGCCGGCGATCGGATAGGTCGCGCCCCACGAACCCATGCACCAGAACAGCGGATCGATGACCTTGCCGGCCGCGGCTGCGGCGCTGTCGGCCATGCAGGCAAGGCCCGCCGCCGGATTGCCGAACAGCACCGCCTCGGGCTGGATGATCGCGCCGAGCGTTGCCGACTGCCATGTGGGCAGGACCTCGGTCATCAATGCGACATCGAAACCGTCGTTTTCGATGCACGCCAGGTCGGTGAACATGTCGAGCATCGCCCAGACCGGCGAGATGTAATAGTGCATCTGCGCGAACATCTTGCGCGTCTGCGTGCCGTCGGCGATCGAGGTCTGGCTGCCCTGGAGCTTGCCGCCGGTCGGCATGATGTCGGCGCCGAGCGCCATCATGCAGCCCGGTTCAGTCACGACATCGACCATCCGGTTGGGTGACCAGTACGAAACCTTGATCCCGAGTGTGACCTCGAGGCCCTTGCGGCAGGCGCAAAGCGGCTTGGAGGTCGACTGGGCGTCGAGCGCCTTGTCGAGCTTGTCGTAGCTGCCGACCCGCACGCCGCCGATGGTGATCGGAAAGATGCAGGTCCAGCGTACTTTGGTGATCGGGTTGAAGACCGTGCCGGCTTCGCACTTGGAGGCATTTGCCGTGCCGGGAAGTATTGACGCGCTCAGTAGTCCGAGAGCGGTGGCAGCAAGCAGTGCTGGCAGGTGGGGGCGGGAAGGCTTCACGGACGTGTCTCCTTCGATGTTTGCAGGCTTTCCGGGCCGTATTCGGTGAGCACGAGGCGGGTGCCGGCCTGGGCGACGATGACCGGCGCCGATGTGAGGCCGAGACGCTCCTTCACCCGCTCTTCCAGAATGAAGATCGCCCTTCCTGACTTCTCCGAGAGGCCGATGGCATCGCCGTTCATTCCGTTTTGTGCGGCCAGCAGAATGAAGTCGGTCGGCCGTGCGGTTCTGAGCGCCCAGTCAAGCTCGCCGGGATGGACGACCACCAGGCGCTGGGGCAGGTTCACATACGTGAGCGGGTTGAATGTGAAGCCCTTAGGGTAGAGGGTCTTGCCGTCCGGCAGCGTGATGTCGAAATCGAGCGTGTAGAAGGGAACCACGCTGCGCACCCGGTTACTGGTTGCAGACGGCAACTCTGCGGCCTTGAGTGCGCTCCAATTTTGACGCGGGCCGAAGGCCTTGCTCATGTCGGCAGGAAGCGTTGCTGTCTTCGCCTCGATTTCGGCCAGGGCATCGGGTTCGATGATCGGCCAGGTACGCCCGATCTTGCTCGATGGCGTCGGGGCCCCCGTTGGTGACGCTGCCTCTGTCATCGCCTGCGGGACGATGCAGCAGGCGAGTGCGGCGATACGCGCGAGCATATGGGCGAGCATCGCGTTGCGCGGCGCCGTTCGCTTTTGCCGGTCAGCGGACATGGCGTGTCCCTTCCCGGCTTCCGCAATTGGGCCAGCCGATCAGTGACGCGAAGAGACAGGCGAGACCCACCGGCGCCAGTGTCCAGACCAGCATGAGGGCATGGGCATCGAGGCTCGCTGCGAGCAGCAGGAGCGCGCTCTGGATGAGCATCAGCAGGTATCCGCCGATCACGAGCCGGATTGCCGCTGCCGAAGGCGCGGAGGAAAGTAGGCCGCTCATCTGCGAAGTGCCTTCCTGATCCTGGTCAGCAGCCTGCCTGTGGCGGCCGAGAGGCTGGCCAGCAGGATGCCGGTAGCGAAACAAGAGCCAGCCACCAGCAGCCCGGCGCGCAGCACGAGCATTGCCGGCTGCTTCAGGATAAGGCCGGCGACGATCACCAGCATGCCCATCATGCAGGTCTCGACCGCAACCAGGCGCAGCCGCCAGTGGAAGGCTTCCGCCTCGAAGCGCAGAGCCATCCGCTCTTCGACGATCTTCTCGATCATCGCATCGTCGCTCAGCTGCAGCCCGTCGTCATTCGCAGGGCTCGCGGTGTTGCTGGTCATGGCCTTGCTCCCCCGAGCACTTCGGCCGGATCGACGCCGGCCAGCAGGCACACGGCATCGATCGGGGAATGGCCCTGGCGGATCAGCGCATCGAATGCCGCTACGTCCTCGGGCGCCGAGGTGTTGATCCAGTAGGAGAATGGATCGACCACTAACCGCGCGATGCCGAGGCCCAGCGGGGAATCGATGAAGACTTCCGAGTAGTTGGGCTTGGAATTGCGGACCGATTTCAGGAGGTCGAGAACGAAACCCGAATAGTCGAGGATCTTGTTTTCGACGGCCCGGTCGTAGGTCGAGCCCTGAAGCAGGAAGCGCGTTGCCGCGTTCTCGAGGATCACCTGCCCGGTCCCGCCGAACAGCATAAGATCGTTCATCGACTGGAGGACGATGCCGAACGAGCCGCGGTACTTTCGCGCGCGCCGGTAACCCTGTCCGAACGCTTCGGCGAGGCGGGAGAGATCCTGTCCATCCGTGCGCGTCATGAACTGCGCGGCTTCGTCGCAAAGCACGAAGCGGGGCCGATCACGCGCGGAAAGATAGAGTTCCTGCGTCAGCGCGTTCACCACCACCATGACGATGACGTTGAACAGGTCCGGCATGGCCTTCAGGCGCTCGAGCTCGAGCACGACGAATTCGTCCGAGCGAATGTCGAGGGTCGAGGCGCCGTTGAAATAGTGGCCATAGGCGCCGTCCGACCCGAAATCGCGCAAGTTGAAGGCCAGTTCGCGAGCTATGGGTTCGAGATGCGAGACGCTGTCAAGGTCGCTGCGTACACGCTCGGGATAGGTGCCGAGCCACTCGCGCACCGCGTCGATCCCGCGCTCCGCTCGCCCGGTGTCGATCGTCCACTGGACAGCGGACTTGAGCAGGTTCCACTCCGAGGTCGTGACACCCTTGCGGGTCGAGGCATTGGCCATTTCGGCAACGATCGCGACCGCCATGGTGATCGCCGACTGCTTGTCGTCGCCGTCGAGCGCGAGACCCATGTCGAATGGATTGAGCACCAGCCGTTCTTCGCCGATGTCGATGTAGCGGCCCGAGCACAGCGTGCAGAGCTTGCGGTAGCTTCCGCCGATATCGATGATCCGGATCAGCGCACCGCAGGCGTAGTATTGCTGGCACAGGTTGTTGAGGAGGAAGCTCTTGCCGGCCCCGCTCTCGGCTGAGACCACGAAGTTGTAGTTGTTGATCCTGGGGTCGAAGAGATCGAGCGTGACGAGCTGGCCCTTGCGTCCGGTATAGAGCAGCGCCGGCCGGCCGCCGCCACGAAAGTCGGTCTGGACAGGCGCCATCAGCACCGCAGCTTTCGCGGGCATGCGAAAATCGCGTTCGAGGAGGCGCAGGGTCGTACGGTCGGGATAGAGCCCGAAGGGCAGGCTCATCACCAGCATCGCCGGATTGAGGTAGCTTTCCTCCTGCATCGCGAAGGGCAGCGGCTCGCTTTCCCAGAGACGCTTGGCGCGCGCTGCCAGCTCTCGTGCCTGGGCGCGGTCGCGGCCGAACACCCAGAGCGTCGGGATGACCCGCACGAAACGCGAGTTGCTGGCCTCGTCGAGAATCCAGCCGATTTCCTCGATCTGCTTGCCGACCTCGATCGCAAAGCTTCCTGCCGCCTTTTGGGCCGAGAGGATTTGCGCGCGCTTGTGGATCTCGAACTGCGAGTGATCGAACAGGACATTGAGCGTGTAGAGGAACGGGCCGCCGATCTGGTCGCTGTCTTCCGAAGCGCCGCGCATGCCACCCATCAGGCGATTGGCGCGCTCTGCCGTGATCCGCCGGGCAGGCGCCTTGGGCGTCAGGCACCGGGCGACCTGATTGCCGAGGAATACTTCGGGCCCTTCGAACACAAGATCGGGACCGGCGTCGATGATCTGGCGGGCGATCGGCGGCGCGCCGACCTCGCTGCCGTCGGCGAAGACCCCGGGGGCTGCCGCGGCAACGCCGTTGAAGATGCGCCGGTAGAAAGACACCGTTTCTTCCGGCGCAAGCCGGCGAATGCCGAGTTTCGAGAGCTGCTCCTCGACCTGGCGGCGCAGGTCTTCGCCGAGCGGCCGGCGGGTCTTGATCGAGAGCAGCGTGCGGAAATTGCGGACCGGAATGCCGTGCAGGGCTTTGAGGCCATGCCGCCCTGCGCTGAGATAGGCGTGCGTGCGCATGGCCGAGGCCTGGATCAGGGGATCGGCCCTGAGCTTCAGATCGAGAAAGGCGTCGAGCGCATCGTCGATCAGGGGGTCGGCGAAAGTATGAAGCTGGAGCACTGTCCCATCGGGAAAGTGGATGTTGAACAGTCCCTGCAGAGCGGCCTGGACGTGGGCGAACATGTAAGCCGCGGGCTCGATTTCCCAGGCGTGCCCCCAGGTGTCGTCAATGCAGAGGAACGCCTCGCCTTCCTTGTCCCAGGCGAGCAGCGGCAAGAACTGAGAGAAACTGTCCCGCGTCACTGAGCTGCGCAGCCGGGAGTACGTGAGGGCAGAAGATGCCGCCGCGCTCATGGGTGCGTCTCCCCCGCCGTATTGGGGGCGTGATCATTTGCCGGTTCCAAGCCGTCCGGTAGGTCCTTGACCTGCTCCAACACCGGCGCGCGCTCGGCATTGCCGGGGCTGCGCACCAGAGTGCCGCCGACGACCCAGGACGGGCGATCGAGGATCGAATAGACATAGCGCGGCATATAGAGGCGGTCAGGGCGGGTCTGGTCGGCATAGGGCAGGATCAGCGTGCGGACGGTCCGTGCCGGCTTCAGCATGGGCGTTACCGGTTCATCGATGAGGCCTTTGAGCTCCCGGTAGACGCTGTCGCGGTAGCCCTCGTAGGCTGCAGGTTGATTGCCGCGCGATCTTGTCGCCGTGAGGGAGGGCATTTGGAAGGCCGCTTTGGCGGCCGGCCTCGTGCTGACGGCGGGGTCCGATTTGGAGGCCGTGCCGGCGACCGCATCCTCGTATGCCCGCTCCGGGTGGATGCATTGCCCGTGATCGTCGTTCTTGCAGGAGAATTTCTCGGGGTAGGGCGACATCATCGAGCCCACGGCCGCGCAGCCGGGCAATAGGGCGACGGCGAGTGTGACGGTGATGAGGCGAGAGGTGCACCGGACGGGCAAGGTCGTAACAAGGACCATGGCATTGGCTCCTGTCTGCGAGGGGGAGAGGAGGGGGAAGGGCCGCATCACAGTTTCGGTCCGGTCGAAGGTTTGATCTCGAGGGCGAGGCCTTCCTGGATGACCACCACGACGTCCTTGGCAGCACCGACCTCGACGACAGGGCCTGCCTGCCGGGCGAGGTCGAGATAGAAATCGGTGAGCTTGTCCGATGATTTCGAGAGGCCGCCGGCAATGCCCGACTTGACCGCATCGCCGGCATCGAGCGTGCGCACGCTGCCAAGCGCTGAGGTCGAGAGATTGCCGAACGAGCTTTCGACCGATTGCGAAATCCCCGCGATGGTCCCGGCGATGAAGGAACGGGCAAGCGTGGCGCCGGCGCGCGTCACCACCCGGCCCGAAAGGCCCTTCTTGCCGTCGGCATCGACGAAGAAACCCTTGATGGGCTGATCGACGACGGCATGCTCGTCGAAGTCGACACAAGATAGCGAGACGAGTTGGACTTCGACGCGCTCCTTCGCCAGGCTTCCCGTTGCATTGCCGATGACAAAGCAGCCCGAGAGGTTGGTTTTGACCTCGTTGGGAAGCACGGCCGGCGCCTGGACGCGGGCGATGATCGGTTCAGGGTTGGTCGTCGCATCCCGGCTCGCCAGGGCATCGATCCCCGTCAGCAGCCGCGCCTTCATGAAACCAGGCGGCAAATAGATCGTCCGGTTGGGCTTTTTTGAGCGCGCCGCGCCGGCCGCGCCTCCTTCCGGGGCAAGTGCCGTCGTGGCAGTCCCGATCCCGCCGATCTGCCGTTCGCTCGGCGGGGCCGGCGGTGCACTTGCCGCTCCGCCGGGGATAGCCGGCGGCGGGGGGATCTTGCCCATTTCCGCCTGGGCCTCGGGCGGAGCCGGTGGATAGTCGGGGATGTCGACCGGGATCGCCGGCGGGAGATCATCGCCGCTACCGGCCAAGTGGCCGCTTGCGGCATTGCCGCCTCCGGTCTTGCCGTTGGCAAGCGATCCCGGAACGACCTTGCCTTCTTCGATCGCCGAGACCCTGTCGCCAAGCAGCGTCTGGCCGTCGAGGATCTTCTGGAGGTCGCCCCGAAGCTTGACCTCGAGGCTGTCGCCGCGAAGGCCGGCGCCCATGTCGAGTTTGGAGGCCTCGGGCGGCTTTTGCGGAGCGGTGTCGCTGCCGGAACTCGCGGCATAGAGGCCGGCGCCAAGCAGCGCGATGCCGGAAAGGACGCTCGCCTGTTTGACGCGCAGGCGCTGGTCGGAGGTGAGGCTGTTCCAGCGGTCTCTGCTTTGCGCCGCCAGGCGGTCCAGCGCGCCACCTTGGTGCGAGGGATGATGTGCCGTCTGATGGGTTGTCTCACGGGCACCGCGTGGATCGCGGGCCTGGCTGGAGTCTTTGAGATCCTTTTCACCCGGGATCATGGCTGCTGGCTCCTGCGAACGACGACCAGGCGTGCTGCATCGCCCGGGGCGAGATTCAGCCGGTCGAGCGTGACGGCGAAGATGTCGGCGCCGAACTGTGTGCTGAGAAATGCCCGTTCATCGAGAATGATGGGGGGAAAGGGCACGGTGACGGCTCGCTGGGTGCGGATCGGGGACACGCGGTATTCGCTGATCGAGAGGCCAGCGCCCTCGACTTCGAAGCGCCGTCGCTCGGTGATCGAAATATCGGGCACGTCTGCCAGCGAGATGGCCTCGCGGGCCGGGGCGACTTCTGAAAACGAGGCGGGGACCCGGTCCTGCAGCACGGCAAGGGTGATACCTACTGCCCGCTCCTCCTCGACAAGCGGCGCAAGCAGGGCATCGTTGGTTCGCGCCCGCTGCACTTGCCCCGGCAGGAGATTCACTGTCTGGGCCGGAATGTCCGAGGGTTCGGCATAAAGCGGATAGACTGCGCCGTTACAGGTGACGAAGAACTCGGAGGGCGCCGTCACGTAAGTGCGGGTCTTGAGGCCCATGTCCTCGGTTTCGAGGACGAGGAACTTGATCCAGGCGTCGCTTCCTCCGCGCTCCACGGCGAGACCTTTTTCCGCCGAATAGCGTACGTCCTCGATCTCGCCGCCGGCGCAGACCAGATGGTTCACATCGTGGTTCGAGAGTCGGATATGACTGGTCTGTTCGGGGAACGCCGAAATGGTCTGCGCGGTGGCTGTTGCACTTGAAGAAGCTGCGGCAAGCAGCGCGGCGAGGCGTGCCGCTCTATCGGACATCGGCATCGAAGTTCTCCTCCTGAAGGGCGACGAGCCAGAAGCGGCCGTTCTCGATCGCGTAGCGAATGCGCAGATTCCCGCGGAATTTGCGGATGACGCCGCCGATCACGCGGACCTTTTCGACCGGCACTACGATCTCGCTGGAGGTCCAGGTGACGGGTTGATCCGAGCGTATGTAGGTGGCGATCGACAGCGTGGGGTTGGTCGAGAGTTCGCCCAGGAGCTTGCTCAGGCTATCGCGAACGGCGTTGTAGGTGCTGGGGTGAACGAGGCTCAGCAGTTCCTGGAATTGCCGGTCGGCGGAGTAGGCGGAATAGGTTCCGGCCAGCGCTACGATATTGAAGGTCATCGTCTTCAGGTATGCGGCCGAAGGCCTGTTGCCGGTCACATAGAGGTCGCCGCCGGCGCCAAACGGAACGATCACCGTGCGCTGGTTCTGGCTCGTCGTGTAGATCACGCCGCCCAGCACCGAAGTGATGCCGAACAGGCCAAGCACGCAGACCTTGAGCAGCCGGTTCTCCTCGAAAAGGTTGGCCGAGCCCTGCAGATAGCGGTGCAGGTGCCAGCTCGGGCGCATGTCGCCGATCATTTCCGGATCGGCTGCGCGGCTGAAAGGAAAGACCATGGCGCGCTACTCGAAGAAGCGGGTCTGGGTCGGGCCGGGGTACCGGCGCAGCCGCGCCAGCCCCCAGCGCCAGGCGAGATGCGAAATGAAGCCGCGCGGCTTCGATCGCTTCCACGGAAGGAAGAAGAGAAGAGCGCCGACGAGCAGCCACCCGATGATCCCGCCGACAACGACCGCTACGAAGATCGTGGCCATGACGACGATGAACTCCTGACTGTCGAACCAGAGGATCTGGACCGGGCGGTGCAGGTACTGGGGCAGACGTTCGTCCAACGCTCTTCTCCCTTGCTTCACCACGCTGTTGCCGGCGTGGTTTCCGCGAGGCGGGGTTGCCTCACGTTCCGGAATTGATTTTCGCGTGAAGGGGCCGCGCCGACCGGCCTCTCGTGCCGGGCGGCTTGCTTGTCAGATGACCATCCCGAAAGTCTGGAGGATGGAATCCGCCTTGATGAGGCAGACGGCGGCGACGATTGTCGGGATGCCGATCATGATGTTCGAGAACAGGCGCGAAACGCCGAACAGGAACGCAGCGACACCGCCGACAAAGCCGAGCGGGCCCTTGACGCCCTGGTTCACGACGATGTCGTAGATATCGTAGCCGAGGTCGCCGGCGGCCGGCGCCGAGAAAGCATGGGCTGCGCCCACGCCGACAATGGCGGCAAAGAGGACAAGTGCTGCAGCGCCTGCGGCGCGGTGGCCCTTTCCCAGGACAAGCTTCTTCATCTCAGGTCTCCTATGGTCGGAGCCATCCGCTTTGTGATGCCTTGCCGGCAGCGATGGGTGTCGTGTCCGGCCGGCGGCTATGCTGGACAGCTCCAGGAGAGGCGCAGCCACCGGCATTCCCGGTCCCTCGGCTCTGCGTGTGCTGTGCCGGAGGGTCCGCCAGATCAGAAAGGAAGGCTCAGGGATCCTTCGCCGGCTTGGCGTAGGCCGTGTCCAGAAACGCCTGGAGCTCACCTTGCTGGAAGCCCGAAACCAGCTTGCCATCCACGATCAGTGTCGGCGTGCCGGAGATTCCCATCTTGCGGATCGCCTCTGTCTCGCGTGCGACACGCTCGGCGCCGGCCTTGCACTTTCGTAGCGGAGCAGGGCGGGCACCGGCGTAAATCGCCTTGAACTCCCTTTCCGGATCGGGTGAGCACAGGATGTGCTCGGCCTTGGCGGCAGCATCCGGATGGATGCCGCTCACGAAGTAGACCTGCCGCTGAACGGGCTGTCCTTCTGCTATCCGCGATATCCAGAAGCGTTCGAGCGCTTGACAGTATGGGCAATCGGGATCGGTGAACTCGATGACTTTCGGAGCACCGTCGGGGCCGATAAGCAGGGCGTCAGCCGGATCGATCGCATGCATTCGCTTTCTCGCTGCGGCGTCCTGGGCGAGTGCCGTCAGGTTCGCGCCGTTGCGATCATAGACAGCTCCGAAGATCAGGTGCTCGCTCTCCGGGGCGAAGTAGATCACTTTGCCTCCAGCAAGAGCCTGGTAAAGCGTGCCGTGAACAGGGGCAGGCCCGAACTCCTCGAACGCAAGGTTCGTGAAGGTCTGATGCAGCCGTTTTTCGGCTTCCGCAGCGGCGGTTTGTAGGGTTGATACGGCCTTGCTCTTGCCGGTATCTCCCGCAGACGCGCTTGTGCTTGCACCGAGCGAGAGAAGCGCACCGCCAATTGCGAGCTTAGTGATCCGACGCATGGCTCGCCTCCTTTTCAATTCCGAAGAGGGAGGCATCAAGCCGGACAGCATTTCCGACGCGGATCGGCAGCGCCGGCGCCTTGTCGTCCGCTGTTCCAATCACCACACCTGGCAAATCCGCTCGGATTGAATAAACGCCGTCCGCTTCGATGATCTTGAGCGTTGGTACGGCTAGCGCGGCATTGAACGGGGCTGCTTGCGCCGTAACAGGCGTCTGCACGGGCGCGGCGCCGATCGCAGCCGCGGCACACAGGAGAGAAAATGTCATCAGGTATGTCTCCTTGCAGCGCGAAAGATCGCGCAGGCTGATGAGCACGGTTGGTTCGGGGATCACAGCAGCCGGCGCAGAGGCCCAAGCTGCGGGTTCCGTCTGAGGTGACATCACCACGGCGCGGTTCAGGCCACAAGTACGAGGGCATTGTTTAGCCGAAACGGTGAAACAAAGCGGCCAGAGCCCGTTTTACGCTTTCGAACGCAGGAAATTGGCCGGCGCAGATAAGAAATCGACAAAATGGGCACTTCAGTGCCGGTTTTACGACGTTCCGGGTTTGTCTTTGAGTGGCCGAATCGACGAAAATGCGCCGGCTCATTTCATCCAGGAGTTGATCATGGGCAGGGCGACAAGAACGTTTAAACTGCGGCTATCTCCGGCCGGCCTCGACGTGCTGATTGCGTCTCACTGCTTACTGATCAAGGAGACCCGTGCGCTTATTTCCTGGGGGACCACTCTGCATGTTGCAGTGGAACACCTTGACGGTTGTCCAATCGATCTCGTTGCCGATTGTCTGGGCCGGGTAGAGAGTGAAGTACTCGCTGGCGATGAGGAGCATCATTTGGGGGCGCCGCACCGTCTGGGCGATCGCGCGAGCCATATCCTGAGCAAGTACCGAGCAGCATATCCACAGACATGCGCCCCGACACTCGGCAACTTGTATATTGCGGCCCTGGTTCAACTCGAGTCCGCTACCACGCCTAAGGTCTTTACGGCATATCGACGAGTACAGCATGCCATGGCCCAAAAAGGTCTTTAATATGCTGAAAATATGGCCGCAATGTAGACAAGTTGTCTGAGGTTCCATTTGACAGTGGTGGTATGCACACCTTAGCTAATCGCAATTGCATTGGCCTTGGCAGGCAGTTTCTCCCTTTTAAGGAGACGCGGATATGTCGCTTTCGAATGCGGCTGCCGTTGCCGAGAGTCCGCTCGATTACGTGAAGGTACAATCTGGGCGGCAGATCGAACAGGCACGGAAGCGAAAACACATCACTCAGGCTGAACTCGCCCGGGATCTCGGTACGGGCGTGCGGTGGCTCCGCGAGATCGAGGGGGGCAATCCAAAAGCCCGGCTCGACGATCACCTCATGTGCACATACCGGCTCGGTCTTTCGACCGGGCACATCCTGATCCCGCTGTTGTTCGCCGGGCAAAGGATGTCTTTTCCGCGGCAACTTGCGACCGGGGATCTCACGGAACTTGAGCGATCATGCATAGAAATTATCGCGCAGCGAAATCTCGACCACCTGACCAGAGCTCTGACGCCGATTTGGCAATCCGGGCACGAACCTACGAGATGAAAATGATGATGTCTGCGATGGATCCACAAACCCACGATCGCGTGTACAGATCTCTCAAGGCAGAATATAGGGCGGGACTGCTCGAACCGGGTGTTCGACTGGACTTGCAGGTTCTTGCCGATCGACATCGGGCAAGCAAGACTCCGCTACGCGAGGCGGCGAACCGGCTGCTGGGCGAACGGTTGTTCGAACGGCATCCGGATGGTGGTTTCATGGTTGCTGTATTGTCCGACGAGCAGCTGGGCTACCTTACCGGTCTAAATATCTTGATAATGCGGGGAATAATTTCGGCCCTGGTGCCGGGAATCCTTGAAGAAATCGCTTCGCGGGCGCTTGAGAGTGCGCATCCGGACGCGGTGTCCGGTACCGCGAATGCAGCCGCGCAAGTCTTCCTGGCGCTCGCGGAGGCAACCGGCAATCCAGAGGCGGTTGCGATTCTCGACAGCATCAACGACCGCCTATTGTATCCTCGGATCGCTGAAGCAAGAGGTTCGGATCGCTCTCGTGTGACTTTCGCCAAGTTGCTGAAGCATTGGGCTGCCGGCAACGCGGATTTTCCTCTGGATCATTCATGGATAAGATGATGCCGTTCGGACTCCGGGACGAATTCCTCATCATTGTGAATGTTGGTCAGTTCACGCGGTCAGTAATATCGAGACAAATTGACCGAAAATATGTGCTAAGCGAATCGTTTTGCTTCGATGTAGGTATTCATTTGCCGCTGATGTTGGCGGTATACAGTGAAGGAGAGTACGTATGCATCGCAATGACGAACATGACGCCGATCTTCTCGAACTCGGCACTGCATCGGTCGACACGAAGGGACCGCCGCTCCCGGTTGCCGTCGACATCCAGGGGGCATTCGGCACCGAAGGCCTCAACGACGAATGACCAAGGCACTGGCGCGCGATTGTCTCGCGCGCCAGCGTCCTGACAGCAACGAATCCCATTGCCGGTTGAGCTTTTGCCGACCGCCGACATGCCGCAGGAGGATCTCGCCATGCTCACCGGCAACGCACCCAATGCGCAGATAATCGTTCTTGGCCGCGTATCTGCGGATACAAAGGGCGCCCCCCTTCCTGTTGATGTCGAATTACAAGGTTCATTCGCCCCAAGCGGTCTCAGCGATGAATAAAGACCAGAACAGGCGATCGTATCGACCTTCAATTTCGGAGAGCGGGATGCAGTATGGTCTTGCAAGTGGTCTGTCGTTTTGCAACGTGGGAACCAAGATCGCCTTCCTTGATTTGCTCCGCGATCGGTACTTTGTCCTTGCCGGAGACTGCGAACATTCTTTCAGGAGATTCTCCGCAGAAACCGGAGAGGCTGATGGCGGCGATATCGATCTGCTTCTGTCCAGAAGTCTGGTCGAGAAGGGCGGTTCGCCGCCTCGCGCCTGCGACGCCGTTCTGCCGGCAATATCGTCGATGCGGGCCGGCAGCGCGGGCATAAATGCGATTACCTTGCGCGCCGTCTTGGCATATTGGCGAACGCATCGGATATTGATGAGGTCTGGACTTGCTGCCCTCGTAGCGCGCTATCGCTCGACGCCGTTCGTTGGCTCTGGCAGCGATCAAGCATTGCGCCGAACTGCGATAGTGGCAGCCTTCCAATCCATGCGTCTGTTGCTTGACCCGACCGACAGGTGCCTTCCGCTCTCGTTTGCCATGGCCTTCGAAATGAAACGCTCGGGCTGCCGGTGCAATGTCATCTTTGGCATCACACTTGAGCCTTTCCGGGCGCATTGCTGGACCCAGTTCGAAGATCGGGTCCTCAATGACAGGCTCGACCATGTGCTCGATTTCAAGCCGATACTTGTCCTGTGATGCGTCCGACCTTCCGCCTTCGCATCGCCCGCTCCGCGGCAGGGCTTGATGTGCGATCGCCAGATGAGACGGATAACTTGGGCCTTGAAACCGTTGCGAGAAGTCCAATGGCCGAACTCTGCGTGGGAAAAGCGGCTTCAACCTCCCCGCTGGATCCGCTCGGCAGAACGATCGTAGGCAGGGCGATCGGCCGGGATGGCCAGCCTGCACGATTGATGGGCGGCAAGGTCGGCGCCCAATTCAGCGAACAGGTTGTGCGTGAATTCTGGGGGATGTTTCTCGCCGTCGAGATCCCACCGGATGGTGACCCCGTGCGGGTAACCCGCGACGCTTCCAGCCTGCTTCCGGCATACTACGCCGCGACGGGTTCGGAACTGATCGTGGCGTCGGATGTATCGCTTCTTACGGCCGAACGGTCGGTCAAGTCCATCGACTGGACCGCAGTCGCGACGCATCTTCACTGCGATAGCCTCCGTACCCGAAGAACGTGCATTGCGGGTGTGAGCGAGCTCCTGGCAGGAGAGGTGCTTGTGGCGGGGCACGGTCAATTTTCAGTAAAGCCGGTTTGGTCCCCTTGGGCGTTCACGCACCGAGATGCGCAAATCAACGACTATCGATCGGCCGTTGATCAACTGCGCGATTGTGTTCTCTCGACGGTAGCTGCCCTCGCGAACGGATACGAGCATGCCGTGATCGGCATTTCCGGGGGCCTCGATTCCAGTGTCGTGGCAGCGGCACTGCTAAACTCCGGGGTGAAGATTTCTGCACTGACACTGGCTACCACCGCTCCGGGGGGCGACGAGCGCCACTATGCGCGCATACTTTCAAGCGGCCTCGGGTTCGGCCTCACGGAAGCCGTCGAGGAGGTTGACTGCGTGGACATTGCCCATTCCGAAGCGGCGGGCCTCCCGAGACCTGTTGCGCGCTCATTTGCCCAATGGGGCAACCGCCGCCATGCCGAGCTTGCAACAGACGTTGCGGCAGATGTCTTCTTCAACGGAGCAGGAGGAGACAACGTGTTTTGCGCCCTCAACTCGGTATCGATGCTGGCGGATCGCTGGATGACCGAGGGCCTGCGGATAGGGCTGTTGCATACGGCACGTGATCTTGCTGTCATGGGCGATACGACGTGGTGGGATGCTCTGAAACGTGGTCTCGCCCGCGCGAGGCGCAAGCCGCTGCATTATCGCTGGCCATTAACAGGAAAGTTCCTATCGGAGTACAGCCGTACGCACGTTGCCTTCGAGCATCCCTGGCTTGCCGCCCGGCCGGACGGTACATTGCCGGGTAAATCGGCTCATGTCGCATGGATGATGGGAATTCAGAATCATCTGGAAGGGTTTTCGCACGGGCGCATCCATCCCATAGTCTCGCCGCTCGTTGCCCAACCGGTCCAGGAACTTTGTCTGCGGATCCCCACCTGGTTCTGGTGCGCTGGTGGGCGCAATCGTGCGGTGGCGCGGGATGCGTTCGCGGACTTGTTGCCGCAAGCCATCGTCAACCGCACGTCCAAAGGAACGCCGTCGACATTCGTGCTGGCGCTCATGCGGGCGAACAGCGCATCAATCAAGGAGATGCTGAATTACGGCATCCTGGCAGAACATGGCTTCGTGGATACCGGGGCAGTCAATGCATGCCTTGACTGCCCCGATGACCCCGTACCGGCAACTTATGCTCGCATGATGGCATTGGTTGACGTCGAGGCCTGGTTGCAGAGCTGGAGAGGTTGATCAGCCTGCCGTCCTGTGGCTTTGGTGCAGAGTCTCTTCTCTGGTGGCGCGCATATTGCGCCAATGAGAGTACTGATCCGGATAGGCCGGATCCGGGTATTCCTTGCCTGTCAGCCAGAATGCAAACCAGTCGAGCGCCCTGCGATTGCGCCAATAGATGTGCTGAGGCTCGCGGCTCCCCATGTGCGCTTCCATGGGATAGACGTAAAGGTCAACCGCTCCCTTGCGCGCCGCGATCGCGGAATAGAGTTGCAACGCGCAGATGTATTCGCTTTCTGGCGGCTGCATGAGGAGCGGTGCCGTGACGTTCCGAGCGTTCAGAGCGGGCGACGCTTTTGCGATCTCCCCGTTTGGGTCGTTGTCGGGAAGGGGGAGTCCCATCGCCGGATAAAGGTAGCTGCGAAACGATTCCGGCATCGGTGAACTGACGAAATAGGGGCCCGGATCGATCGTGTTGCCAACGGTTTCAGCGACAGCAAACAGATCAGTATGGCTGATCGCGTAAGTTGCAACCATGCTGGTGAAACTGTGACCGGAAATTCCGACGCGGCGCCGATCGATGAGGCCTTCCGCAGCAAGCTTGTCAATGATTGCCCGGTAACTCGCTATCTGCGCCAGATGGGGCCCGAGGGGGGGACGCTTCCCTTCGGCATCGCGCTCGGTAAGACTGCCGTTGTTTCCGCTGACGCAAAGCGCGGCAATACCGCGCTGAATCAGCAGATGTTCGGCGACATGAGATGCCGTGCCGCCTCTAAGAAAGCCCCGGCAGCGATATGTCGTTAGGACGAGCGGCATCTTGGTGCCATGTTCCTTTGGGAGCAACAGTACGCCGTGGTTCTTTCGGCCATCTGCGTCGGTCCAGTCCAGAAACCGGAATTCGCCCCAGTTGCGCTCGGAGAACGCCGCATTCGGCGCTGCCAGCGGTCGTATCGTTCCGCCGGCAAGATCGACCCGGACCAGGCTGGCGGGCGTTGTCGGTCCCGCTTTCACGCAGATCGCAAAGCTTTTGCCGAAGGCACAGGGACTGCCGCCGTAAGCGGCGCCGCCGTTCAAGGAGCCATCGGCAGGACGAATGACCCTGAAGGCGCCGGTAGCTGGATTCCAGCCGTTAATGCTCGTGCGGTCGGAAAAATCCTGTTCGGTGAAAGCGACGAGTTCGCCGGTGCCAGGCGCAAAGGCGAGCCCTTTGAGCGAAGCGGTCAGTCCGCTGCAAAACTCGGCATTGCAGGGCCTGGAATTTCCACTGGCGTCGGTAAACGCAATCGTGAACTTTCGAAAGGCATCGCCATCTTCTCCGCCAGGGCCGACATTCACCGCAAGTGTTCCGTGGTCCCCTTTCAGCACGTTGACGCCTGTCTTCAGGCTCGCGCCGTCGAGAAAGGCGGCCCGGTGCTCGCTGGCGATTGGCGCGCTGGGGAGGGTGACTTCGCGGTCTCGAAATGGCCCCGCGTAAGCTTCGACGGCAAATGCCTCATCCTGTCTGCGGATCGTGGTGAGGCGACTCCCGATCCGGAAGTTATCCGTCAGCCGCAATCCGTCCGTGTTAACAGTACGATCAAGACGAATGCCGCGGCGCTGCTCCCGGTTCTGATCGGAAACAATCGCGGAACGGTCCGAACGCGTCGTGTAGGCGAGGCGCGGACCTTTGACGGTGAACGAGACGACATCGGCGGGGTCTTGCGTCAGCGGTTCGTCGAGATCGCCAGGACCAAGCCGATGAACTTGGCGAGTATCGTCATACATCCCAAGTGCCGCTATCGTATGGTCGTCGAGCCACCGGGCCTGGGGCAGATCGACCATATCGTAGAGTGCCATCCAGATCGGAACCTGCGATCGGCCAAGTGGAACGGGTGGCCGTGTTCCATCGACAGGCACCGCGAACCATTGCACGCTCGTTTCATTGTCGCGAAGCGATGGCGTCGTTACCCGGTAGGCGACCGACTTGCCGTCGGGGGACAACATCAGGCCATCGATCGAACGGACATTGACGATATCCTCCAGGGTTGGATCGCGCGGCCGTTCCTTGGCCGCGAGATTGCAGGGATGAGTAGCGAGGCATGCCGCCGCCGCGAGCAAATGGCCGATGTGTCTGGGCATGTAGGATCGCCTCCGCCAGCAGAGTGAGTATTATGCAAATGTTGGGTGAGTAGCGCTTCTAGAACGTCTGAGAGATCGTGAAGGAGATGACGCGTCCGAACGCTGAATAGTTCGTCGAATCGTAAGCAGCGAGATATGCCGCCGAGGTTGCGATCTGTGACGGTTTGTCGTTCAGAACGTTTTGAGCGGACAGCCTTACGACGAGACCATCGAGTGCCCTGACCGAGCTCTGGATCTCGTAGCCGGCGACGAGATCGAGCGTAAACATCCCGGGAACCGGAATTTCGGAAGTCGTGCGCACGTCGGTTACGCCGCCCGTGTAATTTCCGAAGGCAGACAGCGTAGTGTTCCCGCCCTTCCACGTGCCACCACCGCGGGCGCGCCAGTTCGGTGGATTGAAGAGCGTGCCGGCAACCTGATTTGTACTCTGAAGTGGGGAGAGCCGCTGCGAAGAATGGAGATATCCCGCATTGGCAACGAACTGAAGGTGCGAGCTATCGCCAAGATCAAGGTCGTATTGCGCCAGGAAGTCGATGCCATCCACCCACTGCGAGGCTGCATTGGTGTAGTTGAACTCGATGATCGCAGCGACATTGCCCGGATCGTAGGCGGCGGTTGTAAGGTTCAGGAACGTGCCTTGGGCGAGCAGGGATTCCTGATCGCTCGCCGATGGGTTGCGCTGCACGTAGGCGGCATAAACCGGGTCCGAAAGGGCACGGGAAAGATACGGTATCGGCTGTACGATCCTGTTCTGGTAACGGATGTTGAAGTAAGTCGCCTCGAGCTTCAAACCCGGTGCGAAAGCCGGCTTGAATTCGATACCTGCGGACCATGTCGTTGCGCGTTCGGGCTTGAGGTCGGTATTGCCTCCAGTGCGCTGAAGGATGGTGGCAGTCGCAGGAAGTCCGGTTCCGCCGGCTATGCTTGCCGGCCGGAGCAGGATCGACGGATCTCCGTAAAGCTGAAATAGGGTGGGCGCACGAAACGAACGGCCCCAACTGGCGCGCAGCTTTACGCCTCCGGACAGGTCCGCCACCAGTCCGAATTTCGGTGTCGTGACACTGGCGATTCCGGAATAGTGCTCGAACCGGGCGGCGCCGTTGGCAGAAAGGCTTTGCAGAATGCCAGCGGAGGCAACCAGAGGCACTGCAATTTCGGCGTAGGCGAACTGAACATTCTGGGTCGCCTTGATATCGGAGACGCTTCCGACGGTGCGTTTCGAATGGAGCGTATTTGATCGAAGTCCTCCCCCCAGGGCGATCTTTGCATCGCCTGCCGGAAGAGAAAAGATCCGGCCGGTGGCGCCTGCTTCGACTGACCAGGATGAATTGCAGAAGCATGACCGGACGGCAGGCGTCGCAGTCGCGCCGGAAACCTGATCGGTCTTCGTCTTCACGCGATCGATCCCGAATGTCCCGTTGACCGAAAGCGACCAGTCTTCGCCAATATCCCACCTCAGGCTGGGTGCTACCGCCAGGCTGAAATGAGGGCTGGCGATGTCATAACGGGGCACGGCCGGATCGCCGCTCAGAGCATAACCGTTGCGGGCGGTGCGCCAGTTTGCAAGCACATCGAGCCCAGCCGTTACCGCAGGGACGATCTGCGTGGACGATGACATCGCCACGTTGTGATGCGACATCGCCGGATAGAGCGTCAGGCCGGGATTGACCTCCCGCGTGTACGACCTCTGGCTCGCGTCGATTGCGGTGTTCTTCCCATATTCGTAGGCAATCAGAATGTTGCCGGAAGACCAATTGAGCCCACCCATCGCGGAGTATATCTGCTCGGTGTTCCCTCCATCGGTCGATGCGCCCAGCGTTGTCTGGACCTGCAGTCCCTCGAACCTGCGCCTGAGCAGGATATTCGCCACGCCCGCAACCGCATCGGAGCCGTAGATTGCTGAAGCGCCGTCAGGCACAATCTGTATCGCTTCCACCGCAAGGAAGGGGATGGACGAAACGTCGATGCTTTGGCGATATCCTCCATAAGCCAGGCGATGCCCATTCACGAGGGTGAGCGTTGCATCGGGTCCTAGACCACGCAGATTGATCGATGACGACGACCCGACATTCTCGCCATTACCGACAGGAACATTGAATCCCACGCCAGGATTCTGGCCCCCGCCGAAATTCTGCGGAATGGCAGCAAGAACTTCGGGCAGGTTCGTATGCCCGCTGTCGTCAATCTGTTCGCGGTTCATACTGATGACCTGCGAGGCAGGGGGGGCGCCTGCAATGCGCGAGCCTGTCACGACGATATCGGCGCTCTTCAACGAGCCTTCGCCCGCGTCGTCTGTCGCCTCGGATCGCCCCCCGATCAGGATTACATCCTTTCGGTATTGTACCTTCAGTCCGGAACCGGAAAGCAGTCGACGCACTGCCTCGTCCGCGCTGTACGTTCCCTCGAGACGAGGCGCACGCCGGCCGATGACCGCTTCCGAACTGAAGATGATTTCGCGACCCGAAAGACGGCTGACGGCTTGGAGTGCGTCGCCAAGCGCGCCGGCTTCGAGATTGTAATGCTGCTTGCCAGCGGGATCGGCCGCTGCCGGCGAACTCAAAAGTATCGATGCGAGTGCCGTCGCGCCGAGAAGGCCCAGTTTTGTCCTTTTACCCATATGAACCACTTCGATCCCCCCTGTAGGGATCCAGTCATTTTGACTGGATTTTTCAGGAGGCATCGCTGTGGCTCGATGAACTACGGGGTCTGTCGGAAATTTTTTTCAATTCTTCTGGCGCAAGGTCACTTGATCGGGAGCAGACTGCTCCACTTTCAGGTCAAACAGAGCGGCTAGTCGTTCCGCGACCTGTTGACCGTCATCGACACGGAATCTGCCACTGACACGCATTTGCCCGAGACCGGCATCGGCAACGAGGATCGTCACGCCGGAGGCGGCACGCGTTTCGGCCAGGACCGCCGTAAGCGGCGTTCGGTCGAATTCGCGTGGCTTTGCGTAATCGACGGAGGCTGGAATTGAGGCTGGAATTCCAGCCGAACTTGCCGGGCCGGTTGGCGCGTCATTTGAAAGGAAGGAAAGGCTTTCACCGGCCGCGAGGCGTGAGAATGGCGAACTTTCTCCATCCGGCTGCTTCGGACGTTCGACGTCAATCGCCCCGCGCAGGAGTTTGACGACAACCTGATGCCCTCCGGCGAGACGAACATCGAAAATCGTACCGCGGGCGGTGACACTGCCGCCACCAGCCCGGACCACGAAGGGGCGTCCTTCATGTGCAACCTCGAAGCGGGCGTCCCCTTTTTCGAGACGCAATTCCCGCCGATCGGCACTGAAATGCTGGGAGACGATGGTCCCGGGTTTCAGGGTGATCAGCGAACCGTCCGACAGGCGAACGGGGCCCGATGCACCGTCTCCGCCGACGTATTGCCGCTGCTCGCTGCTATCGCCGACCTGTGCGATATCGTGGTTTTCAGAACCAACCCCCATTGAGCGTTGCTGAATTACCATGGCGATCAGCGCGATACCGAGCCCGACGACAGCGGCGACGGCAAGCCATCTCAATGTACCGCCGGTCGATCGGACGTTGTCGTTCGCAATACGGGTATGGGACTTGCGCTCGGCGGCCAGGAAGCGGCCGGCGGCATAGATTTCGCCGGCCCTCTCGTAGGCGGCTTGGTGAAGCGCGCTGCGTCTCCGCCATTGCTCGAATTCGATCTGAAAATCGCCGGCGTCGGGTCCGCGCATGCGGGCGAACCAAATGGCGCCCTCTTCCAGAAGCGTCTCGGAGAGCTGCTGCATGCCGGTTGAGGGAACGTCAGTCATGGCTAGCCACGCTCTTTCCAATCCGGACGACCGCTTGCGCGACGTGCCATTCCACCGTTCTGATGCTGATCCCCAAGCGCTCTGCTATCTGGCGATAAGGCAGGTCCTCGGCCCGGTGCAACAGGAAAACCTCTCGGGTTTTTGCCGGAAGCGCATCGACCGCCTTTCGGTACTGCTCCTGCATTTGCGCCAGTTCGAGGGCAGCATCCGGCATTTCAGGTTGATGTGGCAGTGCCGTTTCATCAGCGCGCGCAGCCTGTGAGCGTGACCAGGAACGAGCCCGGTCAGCCAGAAGATGTCGGAGGATACCCTGCACGTACGATCCAGGGTTCTCCTGCGCCGCCGATGACCTGGCCGCGACGAGGCGCGCAAAGGCCTCCTGAACGAGATCGGCCCGCTCTTCTTCGATCCAGATTCTTCGCTTCAGGAATTGAAGCAACTTGGGAGCCTCCCGACGATAGAACCTGTCGAATGCCTTTCGGTCTTCGAACAGGGCTTGCGAAGCGCCTTGGCGCTCTTCCTTTTTAACCCGAAGCATTGCTTTTAGAACGCAATGCCATCGCCGGCGCACACCATGCACCTGGCGGAACAACAATATGAAACACGCACGACAGAGCCACCACCGGCGGCGGGCAACAGGTTCCAGTGCCTGCGTGCGACCTACCCGGTCACCCGCCTGTTCATGCGTGGAAGGCTTTTCCTGCAGCCGGATACCCGCCTCTCAACGCCGGCTGCAAAGACAAGTCTGCCTTCGAACTCCAATTAGTTCAAGCCTCCAGATCAACTCCCGCGCGCCAGTTCAGCCGATGCCTGCGGCCCAGCAGTCTCAAGCAAAATCATCGCCCTGAATTCGGCACTGGAAGCCCAATCGTCCAGAAAAGCCTCGATAGCCTGCCGCCCGGCATCGGTGAGCCGGACCACTGTCCTCCTGCCGTCCGTCGCATCTCGTACCGTCTCCACCAAGGTCAGCTCTTCCATGCGATGAACGATCCTTTGGGAATTGCGCTCGGATGTGCTTGTGACCGAACTTAAACCGGTCAGGGAGTGGGTTTGATCGGCAGGCTTGCTGTACAGTTCGAACAGCATCTCGAGGGCCGGCTGCCGAAAGAGGTCGAGACCAAGTTCTGCCATAAGAATTTGCAGCCCGCGCCGGGCCAGTCCCATCATCATCAGCCGGCGGTTGTCGAAGCCCTCGTTGGCAGCCGGAATACACATCACCGCGGTTCGCCGGCGATATCAATCCGGCGCCGGCATGACGCTGGCAGCGATGGGATATCAGGAAGTTCTCGAGCGCCGTATCCGTGGCCGGGCGAACTCTCGCGTGGGGGTTCTTGGCCGGGCAGGTTCATGGGGTGTGAAACATCCCGGATCGCCCAACCCAATCCGCCGGCAGCGGTTATAGGCGCGACAGACGTGGAATAATTGCGCGGCTTCGCAGGGGATCTCGGGTCAATTTGCTGGCTGGCCATCAAGAACTCCTTGAGGTGTGCTGGAGGTCTCAGAATGCCCCGTCAATCGTGCCAATCTTGTAAGATACTGTCTTAAAATTGTCACAAACGGCAACGCGTCTGCTTATTCGCAAAGGAGTGGAGTGAGGGGAGGGGAGAGCCACGGCCGTGGAAACGGTCTCTCCAGAGTGAGGTTTTCTATTGGCATCACCCCTTGAACTGGCCGCCGCTGGACAACGGATCGTGACGGCGCTTTGCGGGACCTGGCGCCGCGACCGCGGCGTTTGCCGTTGCCCTGCCCATGAGGACAGGGTTGCAAGCTTGTCCGTTCGCGTGGGAGATCGGTCACTCCTGTTCAAGTGCTTCGCCGGCTGTGACACCGCATCGGTCTTCGCTGCCTTGCGGGCCAGACGCTGCGATGTGCCCCGGCTCAAGGATCGGCACCCAGCGGACCATGAAATCGACGGCGTGATACTGGCTCTTGGGCGTTTGCGCAGCCTTTGGTTCGAAGGAAAACCGCTGCCAGGAACGATTGGGGAGGCATACCTTCGCAATCGAGGGATCCCTGCGCTTCCCTCGGCGCTTCGTTTCCACCCGCTCTGCCCGGTCGGCCAAGGCCGGTCGCTTCGGTTTCGGCCTGCCCTGATCGCGGCCGTCACCTGCCACCAGGGAATGTCGGCCCTGCAGCGCATCTTTCTGTCGCCCGGCGGCAGGGGCCTTGCTGCGGACATGGCCGTTCCAAAGCTCAGTCTGGGACGGCTTCATGATGGCGCGGTCTGCCTCTCGCCCGCCGGACAGGAGCTCGGCCTTGCCGAAGGCATAGAAACGGCGATGTCAGCCACCGCCTTATTGGGCATTCCCGTCTGGGCAACCCTCGGCAGCAGCCGACTTCACGCAGTCGGTATTCCGCCTTTCGTGAAACGTCTCGTCCTTCTCCCCGACAATGACAGGGCCGGTCGTCTCGCGGCGGAAAAGGCTTCTCTCGCATACTCCCGCTCCGACCTTGATGTGAGCATCGAGTGGCCGCCGGGCGGTTTCAACGATTGGAATGATGTCTTGAGGCGCCAGACAGGCAGGGAGGGAAGAGGGGGGAGGTGAGGTGGATGGCAGGCTGGCTTTCAGTCGATCCGCAACAAGGAGTCTCCCATGCAATTGGTGAACATAATCTACGTCCGTGCGCTCGATTGCACGGTATCCAGCCATAATGTGCGCACTTCCAGCGATGAGGTCGCCGATGCCGAACTGGAAGCCAACATCGGCGAAACCGGCATGATCTTGCAAAACCTGATCGGTGTGCCTGTTCCAAGAAAGAAGGGGCGCTACGAAATCGTCGGCGGGGGACGGCGTCTCGAATGCGTCCACCGCAACATCGCAAGCGGCAAGCTCGGCGAGGACTTCATGGTGCCGGTCCTGGTGGTAAAGGGCACGCGCGATGCAATCGAAATGAGCTTCGCCGAAAACTATTACAATCTGCCGATGAATCCGGCCGACGAATGCCGGGCGTTTCAGGGCATGATCGAGCGTGAGAAGAAGACGCCCGCAGACCTTGCAAAGCGGTTCGGCAAGACCGAACGGTTCGTACTTGGCCGGCTTCGACTTGCCAATCTGGCTGAACCTATCTTCGAAGCCCTGCGCAGCGGTGAGATCACGCTCGATGTGGCAAAGGCCTATGCGGCAACGGGCGATGGCGATCGGCAAGCCCAGGTTTTCGAGCAGATGGAGGCCAGCTACTACGGCCACACCGTCAACGAAATCAGGCGGCAACTGGCGAGCGGATCCTACAAGGGTGGCGATCCCAAAGCGCTGCTCGTCGGCCGCGATGCCTACCTCGCCGCAGGCGGCCGTGTCGAAATCGATCTCTTCAGCGATTCCGCCACCGAGATCTGGTGCGATGGCGAACTGCTCGAGCGCCTTGCTGCCGAAGCCATGACAGCGGCCGCAAGCGCGCTGCGTGAGCGGGAGGGCTTCGCACAGGTCCGAACCCTCACGTCCTGCTCCATTCCCTATTCCGAGACCTTCCGCATGGCCCGCGTCGAACCGGTTCCCACGCCCTTCGCGCCCGAGGCGCAATCCAGGCACGATGAAATCGTGGCCCGGCTCGAGGAAATCGAGACCGAAGCAAGCGAAGCCGGTGAGTATAGCGATGAGCAATGCGACGAGCTGGATGCCCTCAATGAGGAAATGGAGGCTCTGGTGGACGCCTCGCTCCAGCTCACACCCGACCAGAAGGCCGGTGCGATCGCCTATCTGCTGATCGATGTGGAAGGCAAACCGCACCTCCACCATGAGTGCTTCGCGGTGGAACCCGAGATCGACGAGGATAGCGGGGACGGCGACGGCGACGGCGACGGCGGCTGCGGCGAGGGTCAAGCAGCCGATATCTGCGGCGCGACAACGCAGGACGGAGACGACGAGGCTGCTGAGCCCGAAGAAAGCTACAGCATGCGTCTGCTTGACGAATTGGCAATCATGAAGACCGAATTGCTTGCAGTCCATGTCGCAAGCGATCCGCTCTTCGCCCTCGATCTTGCCACCTTCATTGCCGCGGACCGGGCGACCTGCCGTGGTTGGAATGCGATGCCCAGCGAACTGCGTACAGACGCCGCGCCTGCTCGGGTTCAAGGATTCGTCAGCGAAACTGCGGCGGCACAAAAATGGACCGAGCTTGAAGATGCACTCGACCGCAGCTGGTGCGAACGCATCGATATGGCGGATCGCTTCGACGCCTTCTGCGCGCTTGAAGACGGACTGCGAAGCGCCTGGCTCGGTTGGGCCGTCGCACGCTCGTTGCATTCGGTGCCTTACGGTCAGGCCGGCAGCGACTTTCTCGACCATCTTGGCGGCTCGCTGGAAATCGATGCCTCCACCTGGTGGCGTCCGACCGCCCGCAACTTCTTCGATCGACTCACGAAACCGAAGATCCTCGATCTCTTCGAGGCAATTGGCGGGATGGAACTGCGTGCGCGCCATGCGCGCGCGCGCAAGTTCGATCTCGCGGTCTCGGCCGAACGCATCTTTGCCGGCGAAACCGTAGTCGAGGCCGAAATCAAGGAGAGGGCGATGTCGTGGCTTCCCGCTCCGATGAAGTTTGCAGGCATTTCAGCTTCGCCCGTCGATGTCTGCGATCACGATGCCGGGCAAATCGGCTCCGCCGTTCAAGGCAGAGACGAGGACCTGTCCCAAGCCGCTTGAGCCGGGCCGGGAGGCGTCCATCGTGGGCGCGCCCGGCCAGTTTAATCCAGTGAAGCACGGCCACGCGCTTTTGCCACCAGGTGGCGAACGCGCCCTGGTGAGACCGCCGGGCTGCAAGCTCTCGTGACGACTGGTTTGCTCACGGCCCTGCCGGCACTTCCGCCGCCCCGGGCGCCCGGCTCTCGCTGAACCCTTCCCGACACGATCCCAACCTTCCGGTCCCAACCTTCCGGCCGCGCGGCCCTCGTCGCGCGGCCGCGTGGAGTCACGCCCATGGCACAATTCCAGATCCTCTTTTCGCCCTCGCCCGCCGAATGGCGGGCGATCACGACCGAGTTCTGTTTCGCCCCCGTCGATGACCAGCAATCTATCTGGCCATCCTTTGAAGAAGCCGAGGCAGTGCGCAAGCGCCTGCTCGGCCGATATCCCGGTGCTTCGCTGCGTATCGCTGTTGACGGTTCCGATGTTGGCGACATCGACTGGCAGACCCGTGAGAAGATGCGCTTCACCGACGGGCGATATTCCGAAACGCCCTGGCACGACGAGCCTTGGTATCAGGAACGACACGGCGAGCATTTCTGCCACCTGTCGACCGATCAGCCGGGCAAGATCGCCTTTACCGAGAATTCGGCCAAGGGGCAGATAGACCGTCAGTTGGTAATGTCGCCGGGGCGCTACCTCCATCGCTATTTCTCCGAGACGCTCGACAACAATGCAATCGAGGCCTGGTGCGCACGACTTTCCGTCCTGTTGGCCGAACATGCCCTAAAGATCACCCAGGACGCGGATGAGATCGAAGATGTCTATGTCGGCGGCCCCGCCAGTTGCATGGCTCACCCCGAAGAGGACTTTGAAAGCTGCTGCCATCCGGTGCGGGTCTATGCGGGACCGGACACGGCACTCGCCTATATCGGGCCGCGTGAGGACGCGCGGGCGCGCAGCGTGGTCTGGCCGGCGCGCAAGCTCTACACGACGATCTACGGCGACGTTTCCCGGCTCAGGCTGCTTCTGGAAGCGGACGGATATTCGGAAGGAACATTGGACGGTGCGCGGGTTCAGCGCATCGAGGACGACGATTACTTCGTCGTGCCCTACATCGACGCAGGAGACGATCTCGCGGACAATGGGCAGTTTCTCGTCATCGGCGAGGGCAACATTCCTTCCGGGAACACGACCGGCCTCAGCCGGATTCCCTGGTATTGCCCGCGTTGCGACAACTCGGCGAGGCCCTACGAGGAAGTCTGGTTCTCCGACGGCTCATGCGAGGAATGGTGCTACGGGTGCTTCCAGAATTGTACAAATCACTGCGAGCATAACGAGCGCGCCTACAGCGATCAGGAAGAGTTCATCACCGTCTTTGGCGGGGACAGCTCGTATAACATCCTCGCGCAGGAGGCGTCCGATTTCGGCGCCGTCTATCTCGATGATCGCGCCGAATGGTGGACGGCCGCATGCTGCCGGAAATGCGATGCATGCGGCGAAATGTTCCATCTGGAGGACCTTACCGAATATCATGGAGAATGGCTGTCCCGCGAACATTTGCCGGAGCCATTCGACGATGAGGATGCAAACCTGCCCAATGCCCATGTGATCGTCTTTCACAAGGTTCAGCTTGGGACGGTCGAACCAGACCTTGATCCAGGGCGCTGCGGCACCTGCCGGGCTTGGACGAGTTTCCATGCAGCGCGGCCGGAGAGCGCCGTGCAAAGTCCTGGGGAGCCCTTGGTCGCGCAGGCTTCAGGGTGCGCCGGCGCAGACTGCCCAACCGCCCTGATCGAAAGCCCGGACGGACCCACTGTGGCCATCCGAACCGATGACGCGTGGCCGGCCCCGGCTCTCGCCCCGCATTCCACTCAAGCAGGGGCCTGATCCATGACCCACGCACTGATGGGCCGGCAGGGCCTCCTCGAAATCCTTTCGTGGGCACGTCCGCACGACAGCAGTGTCGAACGTGCATTTTGCCGCGAATTCCTCGATACCGTGCCGGGCATGAACGCCGATGCATTCGGGAACAGGTTCCTTGCGATCGGTGAGAACCCCCGCGTGATGTGGAGCTGCCATGTCGACACCGTGGCTTCGCGCGGGGGACCTCAGGAGGTCCGCATCGACGGAAAAGGGCTTGCCTGCCTGGCGCAAGGCAAATCGGGTATGTCGCTTGGCGCCGACGACGGGGCCGGGATATGGATCATGCTTGGCATGATCGCGGCGCAGCGCCCCGGTCTCTACGTTTTCCATCGCGGCGAGGAGGTGGGCTGTCTCGGCTCAAGCTGGATCAGACGCTGCAATCCCGACTTCCTTGCAGGTCTCGATGCTGCGGTCGCGTTCGATCGCGCCGGCACGGACGATGTCATAACGCACCAGAGCTTCGGGAGGACTTGCTCGGATGCTTTCGCATCAAGCCTGGCTTCGTCGCTTAACGACCTGAACGGAAGCTTCCGATACAAGCCCGACAATACCGGTGTCTTCACCGATACCAACGAGTACGCCGATATCGTCCCGGAATGCACGAACCTGTCGGTAGGCTATCATGGCCAGCACGGGCCGCGAGAAACGCTCATTGTCGGGCATTGCGAACAACTCCTCGAAGCGATGCTTTCGCTTGACGCTTCGACGCTGGCCATCGAGCGTGATCCGTCGCTTGCAGGCGTTGATCACTGGGGCTGCGTGGCGAGCTACCCGGGCGAACACGAGGACTTCGCCGAGGCAGTCGCAAGAAGTCCAACGGTAGCAGCTCGTCTGCTGATGGAATGCGGGGTAAGTCTCGATGAATTCGACTGGGCGGTGTTCCATGACGATAACACCGCTCGTTTCGGATATCGCCCGCTGAATGCCTCGTGACTTTCCCTCGAAACGGCCCTGATTGCATACCTGATTAGGTACCTGATTGCGTCGCGGCTTCGGGGCGGTGGGCATGATATCCCTCAAGCAGGACCAGGCGTTCTTCATCCCGGTGATGGGCAGGAGAGGGCGAGCAGCGGCAACTGGCTTCCCTCCTGCTCGTCGTCTTCTCCCGGAGGCGTGTGTACTTTCCTTGTGACCGGGATCGCCGATCTTGTCGCCGCGCGCGGATAAATCCGGCGGGAGGGAAGGCGGGAGGCCAGGGTTTGCGCCGGGGTAAGGTCCCGGCAGCCAATCCAGGAGATGTGCAATGTCCATTCCCGGCGACATGGCCACACTGTTCGTGGCGACCTTCAATGCGGATCTGGCCGAGCTCGGCTCATTGGCACGGGTAACTCTTCCCGATCAGGGCAAACATCCCGATACACTTGAACTGCGCTGCGGCGACGGCGCCTTGCTCGACCTGATTCCTGCCGACACGGATCCAGTGATGGCAGCCATCGCCTGCCGGCTCTACGATGAGGGGTTCAACGCGGGGCGGCGTGCTGGAGAAAACCATGCCTGGGCGTCCCTGCGCAGCCTGATCGGGGCCGCTGCGGCCGTGTCACCAAAATCGAGGTGACATGACGCAGGCCTTGTGAAGGATTGGCCGAACCACATTGCGACTTTCGGCGAGAGTTACGACGTGACCCTTGCCCCTGTACGGCCACCTCTCAGCTTTTTCTCCGTCTCGGCGGGATTTGCCGCTGGATCTGAATGTCTTCCCCTTGCTGCCTTCCGGCGGCTTCCCCGCGCCGGTGGCCCGATACGGGGCCCGATACGTGGCCTGGCACGCAGCCCGGCACGTGGCCCGGCACGTCGCATGAGGAGGGGAGGTGGATGGGGAGGGAAGAGCGGCGCGGATGGGATGTTTGTGCCCTCTAACCTGAGATGGAGATCACGATCATGACCAATCCAAGCATTGCTCCGGCGGGCCAGCCCGGAGCACCTTATCGCGTCGACATTAGCAGGGGCGAGAACATTTCGCGTGTATCGTCGGAATGGTTCGCACGTCCTGCCGATGAGCGCTTCCTTTCGCTCCGGGACCTCTATGCCAATGTCCTGGCACGGTCCGAGGCTGCGACCACCCGGATCGTCGAGAGCCGTTCGATCGAAGTCCGCGCAGAAGCGGGCGATGCCGACCGATTGACGCTGCTTGCACCGGGCTGTGCCGAACCGCTCGCTCCGACAAACTGGTCCTTCGGGCAGCTCTGCAGCCTTGTCGGCGCTCCGGGTGCCTATCTCAGGGGGCTTCCGGCAGCGCTTGCCGGGATAAACCTGCAGCACGGCCTGCTCTCGCACCGCGGCGAACATGTGAAAATGCTTGAAACGCACGATGGCCGGACCGAGCTTCGCGCTGTCACCGGTCCGGACTACGGCCGGATCTGGGACCATGAACTGGTCGCGGCAGTCATGCGCATAGCCGGTAACGGCACCGGCGACACGCAGTGGAAAGTGCCGGGCGTTCTCGACTGGTCGACGATGTCCTATAACCCTCACGTCGATGTCAGCAGCGAGACTACGACACTCTACGCCTCGGATCGCGACGTTTTCCTGTTCCTCGTCGATGACACCAACCCGATCGAGGCAGGCAAGCTGCAGAACGGGGAGCCGGACCTCTATTTCAAAGGGTTCTATTGCTGGAATAGCGAGGTCGGGTCCAAAACCCTTGGCATTGCGACTTTTTACCTTCGAGCTGTCTGTATGAACCGAAACCTCTGGGGGGTCGAGAACTTCCAGGAAATCAATATTCGCCATTCGAAGTTTGCCGCCAACCGCTTTGCCGAACAGGCGGCGCCGGCGCTGGCAAATTTCGCCAATTCATCGGCACGCGGCTTCGTGGAAGGCGTGCAGACGGCGCGCAGTCGTATTGTTGCCCGAACCGACGATGAGCGCGGCTCATTCCTTCGCGCAAGGGGGTTCTCAAAAGCCGATACCGGCAGGATCATCGCGGCTGTTCTGGAGGAGGAGGGGCACCCGGCAACCTCGCTATACGATTTCGTTCAGGGCATCACTGCCGTGGCACGCTCCAAACCCCATCAGGACGACCGTCTCGACTACGAGAGCAAGGCACGCCGGTTGCTCGAACGCGCAAGCTGACGGCCTGCCTTGCATCTCCCCGGGACGGAGAAAGCTCTCATGGACCACCATTCGGACCCGCCGAAATCCTATCGGCTTGGCTGCGCGGAATTCTACAGCGCCGAGATGCTTTTCGCGGTGGAGAGCTTCCTGATCGATGCTCCGAGCATGGCAGAAGCTATCGCCGTGGCTCGCCAATATGCGGAGCAAAGCCCGTATTTCAATCTGGGTATACCCGATCTGATCTGCCTGGTGCGCGTGCAGCGAAACCCCGCCAACTAGTCGTCATGCATGAGGGCGCGCCGCGGATCACTCTGCCGTCATAGGCCGAGAAATCAGCGGCGGAACTATTGTTTCTGGCGTAGCAAGTGAAAGTACTGACGAGCTTTCTTGAAATCGTTTGTGCGCTTGACCAATTCGCGAGCTGCTGCTCATGTTCATGGCGGGGAAATCATCGTGGGGGATTGTCATGCGTTCACTTTACACTCTTGCGAGCTTGTGTCTGGGCATCGCGCTTACCGGCAACTCTACAGCCGCAGCCCAGGAACAAGTCGCCGACGCGGCGCTTGTGCCGGAGCGATATTCGAAATGCGGCAAGGTGGCGCTCGCAGGTGAGCCCGGTACGCTTCAGTTGAACAAATGTTTTAACCCATCGGTGGGCGGATATTACGGCAGGCTCTATCTCGCGGCTCTGCCTCCTGAGTTCGAGGTGCTGACCGATGAGAAATTTCGTGAAAGCGCGGAAGGGCGAGCTTTTTGGGCCAGCGTCAGATCGCTGTTCGTCAAAAAGCAAAAGTCAGGTTCGGTCATCGCGACTTTTCAGGTGCATCAACCGGGCGAACAAGCGGTTACTATCGCTATCCTCGAACTCGCAAAGTTCAATTATGACGACGGCAAATCGTTCAAGATCAGCAAGTCGGGTTCCTACCTCAACGCATATGTCGGCCCGATCTTCTATGCGGACGCGAACACAACGGTGACCGCGTCGATCGAGTACAAGTACGACAAGAAGGTCAAGACGGACATCACGCCGTACATCACCGGGGCGATGAGCGCTCTCAGCGGTATCGGCTTTCTCGGCAAGAAGGTCGTCATACCTAGTGATGCAGCGGCGAAAGTGATGTCGTATGAAAAAGCCCTGGCCGAGCACTTCAATAGCGAGAGTACGCTCGTTTCGAACTTTTCGCTGTCGTTCGACAGCGCCGGAGGGACCAATGCCTTCAACCGCTCGCTCGATTTCAACAGGACGATCCCGAGCAAAGGTTACCTTTTTGCTGGTGTCGACCGTATTCCAAGCGTCCTCGTCGATCCGCCTGCAGCCGGGAAGCCGTTGCAATTCACAGATGGCGGATATGGCATAGGTGCAACCTCCTTCGTGCTGGAAAGGAAGGTCCAAGGTAAGCCGCTGCGGGACTATTTCATCGGTCCGATGGGCGAAGATTTTCAGAAGCTTTATCAGCAGGAGAACGCTGCGGACTTCATTGCGGCAACCGCACACCTTCGTTCGGTGGTCGACTCCGCGGACCTCGCCTTGGTCAATGCCGACAAGGTGGCGGCACTGTGGGCTATGATCGCCACCAACAAGCTGATGAAAAATCCGGACGTGAGGGCGAACTATGTGCTTCAAGCTGATGAGAAGTACATGCAGCAACTCGGTCTCGAATTGCCCGATATCTTCCATGAGTGGACGGCGTCGGACAAGGCCCTCCTTGCCGCAGGCGCGGCCGGCATGGCTTCGGCGCAGGCTTCTGTGGCAAACGCCAAGTCCGCTTACGCCCAGGCAGAGCATGCGGCGCTGCGCTACGCAATCGTGCCACTGGGCGCAGATCTAGAGCCGGCGATAGAATCCGACCAATGGTCCTATCGCGGCGAAAAGGTGCAAGCTGGCGGGGTTTTCTACGGGAGGATTGCAAATCTTGCGGGGAACGCAAAGGACAATACCTATGACGGCCAGGTTTCTTGGTCCGGCGGTATTCCCATCATGCAGGGCGTGGGACGATACACTTTCGCTAGCGGTCCGATCGCGAGCTACATCGGCGATTTCCAGGGCAACTATTTCCACGGATTCGGCCGGATGACTTGGCAGAACGGCGAATATTTCCTCGGCACCTTCGCTAACGACAAGCCCAACGGCTTCGGCGTGCTTTTTACCGCGACCGGGCGCTACTTCATCAATTACCTTGACGGAAAACCCGATGGCGCCTCGCTTTTTGTAGGCAATGACGGCACGCGCAAGCCAGGTGAATGGATCGCAGGAGCCTTTGTGAGCGTGCCCGGTTCCTAGAGGTATCGCTTCCTCGGCGCCCGGTTCGCAAGCAGAAAAGCAGCCTGTCGATAGCGTGAGGACAACCAGTGGATAACTGGCTGTCCTGTCTGGAAGCGAGGCTCGGCCCGTCTTACGAGGCGGCGCTCTTCGGGCTCTGCAAGCGGCTACGCATGCGTGCTCGATCGTGTTCTGCCTCGATTACGGAGTTCTTCATGACGGGTGCCGAGTTGGCCGAAGCACGTAAGGGCCGGGGATTGACCGAAACCGAGCTCGGCAAGGCCATCGGCTATCGGGACCCTGCGCGGGCAGTGCGCCGCCTCGAGGCCTCGGGTGCCGTCAATTCGAGGGCGCTCACCATGATCAAGGTCGTCTTCGGGACGGTCGATCAGGATAATGTGCGTGAGCGCGGATCGCGGCGGCGATCGGCGCATCCCGATCAGCTCTCGTTCGCATTCTGATCAGACCGGAACTTCGCTGGCAAAGGCTTCCAGCAGTTGGGCAAGTGGCACCGGCGGCCAGGTTATTCAGGCCGTCCGGCCACTTCCAGGTTGCCTCGTGCACTTCCTGTCCTCGTGCAGGTGCCGGTCTGCGCCCGGGCTGGCGGTCTTACGTTCGTGCCGTCTCTAGTTTTATTCCGCCTTCCGCGATGATCCCGCCCCCGAAAATGCGGTTGAGCGCATTGCGGCTTGGCTCCGCGTCATCGGCAACCCTGGTTTCGGCAAGGGGATCTATTTTTCCAGTTGATCGCGCTTGTCGTTGAGAGCTTGCAGCTGCATCCACATTGCCGCAGCCAGGACCACCAGAAGCACTTCGGTCAGCAATAGAAGACCGCCCGCTTCGTCGAATTGACATTGGGCTTTTGGCGCATGGCAGCTCCAGCACATGGCGGTGTGGGCGATAATCGACAAGGATCGCGGCGCGAGTAGTATCGCCGCTAAAATCGTTACGGCAAGGAGGGGAAGTAAGCGCCCCCACTTCATCTGCGAGACGAGTTTTTTCTCCGGAGCTCGGTTCAACTTGTCCGGCTTCACGACGGCGTCCAAAGCCTTGTTGATCTCGGGCTGCCAAAGGGCGAACACCGCCGCCAGCACCGCCATGACCAGACTCGCACCGGACAGGACATCGGACAGGGGCGCCGCGAAGCTCATGGATTTTGCACGATCCAATCGTAGGAGCCATTCGGCACCAAGTAGCCGCCCAGAACCAGCGGGTTGCGGCGGATGGGTTCTTTCGACTGGTTGGCATTCTCCAGCCTATCGTTGAGCATCTCCACAAGCACCGGATTGAGCCATGTCACCTTCCAGTCGTTCGTGGCCGGATCGTTGACGCATGCGGCAACAAAGGCCGCTGTTTCATTTCTGACGGCGCTATCCAGCTTTCGGCGGTGTTTCGCGGTCACGGACCGCAGCAGCGACCGAGCCCCCTGAGGCGCGATGTTGAATAGCCGTGCGACGCGACCGGCGTCGGGCATCCGCCCGCCCAAAGCGATCTTGATCAGACCCACCAGACGTCGTTCCCGCAAGTCCGTTGCGGTGGTAATCGGCGAATCTCCGATCATCATGTCGGCGTATTCCCGCAGTGCCGTCTTGGCATAGGCAGGAAGCACGCCTGCGAGTTGCTGCTCTGTACAGCCAATCGCTTCGGCCATCGCCGTCACTTCTTCGTCCTCGAGCGTGATGTCAAAGATGACGGGGATGGTCGGCATCTATTCTCCTCTCCACCTATCCATCCCGCTTTAGCTGGCACGGAACGATGTTCACGCGGGGACTAGCAGATTTACCGTGCCTTCGCCATCTCGTCCGCAGCACCGCGATAGCCTGGCGCGATACCTCTTGCCTGTAGCGCCGGAATTGCAGGGAGGCATTAATGCCTCATCCTCCGGTCCGCCGTGGCACCAACGCGTCCAGCCGGACGGATCCGTTCCAGTGAAGGTGCCGATGTGCATCGCCCGGCCCACGGGATGGTCGGTAGCGGGCCCAGCTGGCGAGGTCGGTGCTCGCGCCTCCTATGCGCGCGCGCAATTGACTTGGCCTTATTTCGGGCTCTCCCGGCGGATGAAGAGCTCGATTGCCGTCCAGAGCGCGCGGTATCGCTGGAAAGCGCTCTCCCGCTCGGCTAAAACTCGGGGAGAAAGGACATCGAGAGTATGGCCGGATTTGACGACTTCGAGGATCGCGATTGGCGCGAGACCCTAGCCGAACTGCGCCTTATGGTTGCCGGCGCAGGGTTTGGCGATTGGGATGCCCAGGCGGCTGCAGCGCTCGACGATGACTTCCAATCGTTTGCAAGTCCGCGAAGCCAGCTGACTACCTATGTCCGTTCCTTCGAGAGCTTCCTCAGGGTCCGCAGCGAATGGAACCTCGAGCGAATGCGTGCGCGCCTCGGGGAAATCCTGCGCGACGAGGAAGGCCGGCCCGTCACCGGCGCCATTGTCGTCGACGCTTATGGCGATCGGGCCGACGATATCCTCGATGGACGGATCAGCGATGGTCTACTCGAGGTTGTTACCGCTTTTTCGAACGCGCTGGCCGGCGAGACGGGCTACTTCAATGGCGAGGAGAATGAAGAATGAGCCTCCCGCCAGCAAAACCGAAACGTCCGCTCACTCCTGCCGCGGCGTTGAAGCGGCTGAAGGCGGCCTTTCGTACCGAACTTGGCATAGGGTCCCGGACGGCTGCCGACCTGCTTGCGGGGGCAAGGCTCTACGACAAGGCGTATGAACTGTCGTGTCTCATCGAGACGATGCAGCACCTGAAAAGTTGCGGCTCCTCCGTTTCGTTCACGCTGATCGGAGGCTGCAAGCCGAAGTTTCGCGGGAAGGGCGGCGACATTCAGCGCGGCGTGTGGCCATTCATCGAGATGTACGACGGGAGCACGGTCGTCGCCGAGATTTGGGTGGACATCGAATGCCTGGCGCTCAGCGCCTGGGTCGACGGCAAGGCTGCCGGCAATCCTCCTTTTGGGCGGGCTCACGAACTCGACGTCATCGTCGTCGAACCCGGCGCAAGCGGCAAGCCTGAGCCTGGCGCGCTCAAGGTCGGCATTGAAGCCAAGCACCGTCCGTTCAACAAGGCGCTCCTCAAGGAATTGCTCGGAGTTCGCAGGGAGACGGCATTCAAGTCCGATGATGGGCCCAACCCCTTTGCCTGGTGGCAACCCGGCCGGGAACTACCGGCCGAACCGCCATCGGGGATCGTGCTGTTTTGCTCCGATGTAGGCGCTCTCAATTATGTGGATCCCGCCGAATTCTGGGGGCTTGAAATGATCCATCATGTCTTCTGAACGCCCGGACCAGCACGCCTGGCGATCGCACCTTCGCCAGGATGTGATGGTCGTGCCCCAATCCTCGTCGCATCTGAAATGAGGATTGGGCCTGTATTGGTTCCGGGGTATCAGCCCTTTGGCGCGATGATGACCCGGACCTTGAGATTGCCGCCATGCGTCTCGAGGTCGCGCTCGATCCCGGCGGGATTTCCAATGCGCCCTTCGGGATCGTAGACAAAGCAGACCAGCGTCTTGCAATCCGGATGCAAGTCGTAGCGCGCCCGGTCGATGATCAGCTGAGCTCCCAGCTCCTTTGTCTTCATCGACGGGCGGGTCTTCTTGACCTCGATAACGATCTGCTCGGCCTTTAGCAGAAAATCGACGCGCGAGCATCCTCCGGCGTAGCTCGGCGTCCATTCTTCTGCCCGGATATCGTCGAAATGCAGGCGCAGAAACGCGTGCAAGAGATCCTGCACATCGTATTCGTCGTTGATTTCGAGGCTGTCTCGATCGCTGTGACGCTGCTGCAACTGGCGTGCCGCACGGTGAAAGCGCAGGCACAGCTTCTCGATGAGATCGAGGTGATCGGGTTTGTTCTCTGCTGCTTTGGCTGGCAGCCCGAACTCTTCAATCTCCAGAACCATGGATTCGAGTACAGCAGCCGCGTTCGTTAGGCCTAGGCGGTAGGCTTTCTTGAAAACGGAATTCGGAGAGTCGTCTCGATAGGATTCCGGAAAATATTGAATGCGCCTGAAGTCGCGGAGGTGCCGATCTTCGTTTCCAAATATCCGCTCGATGGAAACTTCTGTGTCACGGCGCCACTTGGTGAACTCCGGACTGGTGTCATCGACCCGACCAAGCGCTTCTGTCGCGATTTTTTGTCGCCGTAGAATAGCGATCGACTGATCTTTGTTCATTCAGGTCGACTGGCACAATTGGGCAGCTCCAGCCAGCCAAATCGATCCTCGTGGACGCGTTTCCATGGTGCAACCGCGAGCCCCCTGTGGTTACCCATCGCATCGGACTATTGGTGTGGAGTCTGCATTCCCACCGTCCCGGGACCATGAAGTGCATCGTTTGGGTGAACCCGCGCAAACCGCTGGAGGCGGCCTGCGCGGGTTCGCTCAATGGTCTGGCTGGCGTCAGCCGGCCGTGGATGCCTTTTCCACTTCGGCCGGCACCACGGCAGGAGCACCTTCTACCGGCGTCTTGGCTTCCGGCTCAGCCTTTGCTGCGGGCTTGGCCGGCTTGGCGGCGCCGCTCCTGGCCGGGCGCGCCTTGGCCGTAGCAGGCTTTGCCGCCTTGGCGGCGGGAGCCTTTGCGGCTTGCGCCTTGGGCTGCGGCGAGGACGAGGCTTCGCCGTCTGCCGAAGGTACCTTGATGCCCAGCTTCTTGCGGTCCTTCGCGGCGGCCGGGGCGGGCACCGCCGGGCTCGACTGCACCGCCGGTGCCCCGCTGCTCGCCGGGCGCGCCATGCGCCGTCCGCTGGACTTGTCGGAAGACTTGCTCGGGGACTTGGTCGAAGGCTTGCCGCCAGACTTGGCCCCAGACTTGGCCCCAGACTTGGCCCCAGACTTGGCCCCGGACTGGGTCGCTGCCTTGGGCCTTACCGGGGCCTTGCCGGCAGCCGCATCGACCGTGGCAGTCTCAGTGACGGGCGCCGCATTGGCAACCGGGGCTGCGACAGGCTTTGCGGCCGGCTTGGACGCTGCCGACTTTGCTGCTGCGGGCTTTGTCGGTGCCGATTTAGCCGGTGCGGGCTTGGCGCTCTTGGCGGGAGCCTTGCCCTGTGCCTTCGCGGTCACCGGTTTGGCTGTGCCGGCTTCTGCTGCCGGCGCGGCCGCTGCCGCCTTCGGCGCAGCGGCAGGCTTCGCGGCGGCTGCCTTGGACCCTGCCTTGGGTGTTGCTACCTTGGTTGGTGCGGCGGCGGCAGGTGCTGCGCTCTTGCGTCCGCCCAGACCGTTTTCCTTGGCAAACTTGCGGCGCTGCTCGGAGTAGCTCTGCGACACCAGCGGGTAATCTGCCGGCAACTTGTAGCGGGCGCGGTACTCTTCGGGCGTGAGGCCCTTGTTGGAGAGATGACGCTTCAGCGCCTTGTAGGGCTTGCCGTCGATCATGCTCAGGATGTGATCGGGCGAGGCAAGACTGTCCTCGATCGATACGGCCGGCTTGTGCTCGAGGGCCTTTGCTTCGGCTTCTGCCTTTGCTGCCGCTTCGCCGGCAAGCGCCGCGCGGGTGGACTCGATAAGAGCTGGGAGCGCATCGCTGGGAACAGAATTGTTGGCAACATAGGCGCTCAGCAATTCTACGGTAAGGCGTGCCAGTTCTGGCTGCTCGGTCTCGGACATGGGGAATTTCCCTTTTCTGGGCAGGATAGTGGTGCGCTTGTCGGCTCAATGGACCGCCATGTAAAGCGTCATATAGTCTACAGTTCCCGATTGGTTGCCATTATCACGCCGGCGCGGTCGTTGCGGGGAAACACTGCTTCGACTGGGCGTTCGACACCTTCCTCTGTTGTTTCGTTGCGGTAACGACAGAGTAGTGGGGAGGCGACAGGGCGGATGCCCGCAGTGCGGGCACCGCGCTCTATCGGCGCGATGCTTTCGCATCGCTTCGACCAAGCTTTGGCTGCGCCAAATCTTGTCCCTCCGGGTCACGATCGCTTCCGCATGCGTGGGGACAGGTCTCGCTGTCACGCGCGCTCGTTTTGGAGTGCGCGGAGGAGCAGCAAAGCGCGGTGCCGGGCGCGCTGCACGCGGGGCACAGCGGGCGCGGCGAGGGTGGGCCTGGGAGAAGAGGGGGACCTTTGAAGGTGTCGTTTCGAGTGTTTCGAAAGCGGCGACACGTCAAAGGAGAATTGAGATGAATATTGGTGAATTCCAACTGCGCAATGGTCGTCTCATGGGTTCGATTGCGACCCGGACCATCGATCTGCCCCACCTGGGCCTGCGTCCCGTCGAAAGCCAGAACGATCGTGCGCCGGTCTTCGAGATCGTCGCGCTCAATGTCGGCAATCGCTGGGTCCAGATCGGGGCGCTGTGGGAAGCCGTCGCGCGCAATAGCACCGGCGAAGCCTTCCTCCAGGGCTCGATCGATGATCCCAGCCTTCCCGAACCCCTGCCGATCGCACTGTTCGGCAGCGAGCAGGAAGGGCTTCGCGTCGCATGGCGCCGGCCCCAGCGGCGCGACGACTTCGGTCCCGCGATCCGCTCCGGTCGGCGCGAATATGAAGGTGGGAACGACGAGGGTCCGATGGGAGCCGGTCCCGGAGGCGGCTTCGGCGATAGCACCGCCGATGAAGCGGGGTCGCTCTCGGGCGGACTGGCAGGCGAGCTCGACGACGAGATCGCCTTCTGAAGTCCTTCCGAACTGCCGGGGGGCGTAAATGCGTCCCCCGGTTTTACCCTATTCAATGCGGGAGACGCATCATGTCCCGTCCTTCTTCTATCGATCGCTTTGCTGACCTCAAAACCCTCTATGCCGAAATGACCGCGACACCGGAGTTCCGTGCGGCCTTCGGCGATCCGATGCCGCTCACCATCTGCGAACCGGGAGCAGCTGCGGCCGAGCACGAAATGCCCGAGCCGCTGGCCGCGCAAGCGGACTGCGGCGGGGTCATCGCAGCGATCTTCGATCTCTTCACCGGCACCCGTCTCGAACCGCTTGCTCCCGAGATCGCATGGGGCTTCGTCAACTCGTTCCACTTCGTTGCCGGAAAGCTCGAGCGGCGCGAGGATGCCCTCGCCGACGAGATCGGCGAGATGGCCCGCTCCCCCGACATGAGCGAGGTCTTCACCGGCCAGCTCGAGGAGAAGCAGCTGCTTTGCCGCTCGACCGCCGAGCAGCGCGAGGCGGTCGAATGCATGCGCGACTATGCCGCCGAGATGTACCGGGCACTGTCGGGCTGGCCGTGGTCGCCAGCGCGCGGCAGCAGGGTCTCGCCGGCCTCCTCGGCAAGTCAGATCACCGCGCAGGACTTCCTGCGCCAGCGGGCATTGGCGGCGCGGGAACGTCACTTGCCGCAGGGACCGATCGTGGTCTTCTCGGGCCCTGCGCAGTGGGATGACTGGACGCCGATCTGGGAACGGCTCGACCAGATCCGAACCCGCGTTCCGACCATGACGCTGGTGACTACCGGGCAGCGCAAGGGCGCTGATGCGATCGCTGCGGCATGGGCGGCGCGGCCCGAGATCGCGGTGCCAGTGGTTGCCTATGGGCTCTATGGCACAGGGCGCAAGGTTGCCTTCACACGTAACCGCAAGCTGGTGGAGTTGAGGCCGGTCGAGGCGGTCCTTTGCGAAGGGTCGGGGCTGCAGGCCAACCTCTACCAGCTTCTGCGCAAGGCCGGGGTACCGATCCATGCTTTCCGCAAGACGGAGCAGGCCGGCGCCCTCGGGGCGCCGCGCATTCAACGTCCCAGACTTCACGTCGCTGCCTGAAGGGAGACGAGCCATGGCCATTCCACGCGCCTTCCGCCGCAATTTCGAAACCCTGCGCCGTGCGGCGCGCGAGGGCAATCTCGCGCTCCTCGAATGCACCTGCGCCCACACCGGAGATCGGCGCTACGTCATCTGCGCCGTGGGACATGACGAGAAGGGCTTCGTCTTCACGCCCTTCGGACATCTCCACGACGGCAATCCCTTCGAGGCCTATATCCCGCCTGCGTCCTGAGCCCTCGGAGCAATTGCGAGACCTGGTGCATCCGCTTCCAAAGGGAAGCGGATGCGCTGTTCCCTGTTGTGCTCGGACGATGACTTCTGCCCTGCCGAAATGGCCCTTTGGGGGCATCGAGCCCCCTTCGGGCCAGCTCTCCCATCTCTCTCAGGTCCTCCAAGTCTGGCACGGGGCCGCTGCGGCCTCAAGGACGACGGGGCCCCACCATTTTGCTTCGCAAAATCGTTGCCCCCATCGCCGCTGACGCGGTCACGGGGCTAAAGCCCCGCGATCCTTGACCCCGCAGCTCGAAGCCCGTGCCGGTGAACGGACCTCTTCAAGAAAAGGAGGTTACGATGACCAAGGCTTTAAGGATTTCCCGCAGCTTCACCGAGATTGCCGATCTGATTGCCGAGAACGAGGGACAGATCGCTGACAGCTTCGCCGCCGCCTTTGCAGATGGGGGATGCGAAGTTCGGCTTGCCGCAAGCGACGAATGCGTGAGCGCCGAAATGCCCGATCCGCGCGAGGTGCAACTGGCGATCGAGATGATGGTGACGACGCTTTTCGACGTGCTGCGCGATACCCGCCTCGAGCCGCTTGGCGAGCGCATTGCATGGGGCGTCGTGCAGAGCTTCCACAAGGTCGCGGGCGGGCTCGAGGGAGAGGCGGATCACGCGGCAAGGAAGCTCGGCGATCTCGTGCGCGAAAACGACGGCAGCGAGGTCGCGAATGCCGGGATCGAGGAGGCGCAGACGCTCTGCCACGGTCTCGACGAGGCGGTGGAAGCGATGGCCTGCATGCGCGATCACGCAGCGCAGATGTTTCACGCCGAGACCGGTCATCCGTGGTCTTCCCCACGCGCCACGCTGACGTCGGGTAAGCGCACGGCGTCTGTTATTGCCGCCGCCGACTTCCTTGCCGCCCGGCGCGCGAAGCGGATCGAGGCACAGGCACCGAGCGGACCGATCGTGCTCTTCTCGGGAGGTCAGATCTGGGAAGACCACGCCCGGATCTGGGGGGAACTCGACGCGATCCGCGCCCGCATTCCCGCGATGGTTCTGGCCACCACCGCGCAGGACAAGGGCTGCGATGCGATAGCGGCGGCATGGGCGGCGCGCTCGGGGATCAAGCTCGTGACGTTCACGCTCGACCGCAGGTTGGGCAAGCGCGCGGGCTTTGCGCGCAACGAGGCGATGATGCGGCTCAGGCCCGTGGAAGCGGTGGTCTGCGAAGGCTCGGGGCTGCAGTCGCACCTTGCGCGGCTGGTGCGGGACGGCGGCGTGCCCGCGCACTTCATCGCGCAGGATGCGAGCAGGACGCGCCACCGCGTGTGACAGGCCGATGCAGGAAGCCGGCGAGGGCGAGGGGCCTTCGCCGGCTTCTTTTTTTTGCGAGAGGCTGGAAGATCGCCGGGCTCAGGGACCCGTCAGAGGACGGGCCCGTCGCCCGGCGATGCGGCGCCTTGGCCAGGCGCCGGCCTCCTGCGCGCGGCTCCGCCGTGCTCGTCGCCGGGACGCCGTTCCGGCGCAGTTTGAAGTTTGGTGGTGACAGAGATCTGTGACTTGAGCGCGGAAACTGCAAACGGACCGCCCAGCTTGATGGCATGCGTCACCACATCCCTGAACTCACGCTCCGACAAGTGCTCGACGGGAAGGTCAGCGCAGATCAGACCGTAGCTTTGCCGGAGGGTGCGGCGCACACTCTCGGCTTCTTCGGCGAGCTTCTTCTGGTCGCTCTCGATCTTGCTGAGACGTTCGCGTGTCGACATTTTGGGCATTGGTAATCTCCTCGAAAAAGAGGAGGCCTGCCCGCCGCTGTGAGCATCTCGCGTCGGAGTGCGCCGTGCAAGAGGGATTTGTTGCGGGCCTGTGGCCCGCGAAGAACAAGAGATCCCCTCCCGGGGAGCCCCGCGCCTTCCGGCACGAGGCAGCGCAGCGGGCAGGCCGCTGCGTAGAAGCGACGCACGCCGCAGGGGCGTTTGTAATGCACCGTACGCACGGGTGCTGCGGCGGGAATCGCTCATGTTTCCGGAGGGTTGCACCGTCGCATATGGTCTGACGGCAGGTCACAGAATGTCCGGTCTGTCGGACACGGGGGTTGCCGGGGCAATCCAAGTGGTTGATCTCGCTTGGCACCGATCGTCGCACGTGTCCGACACGTCAAAACCTTGAGAAATCCGTGGTTTTCTGCTACCAAGGTAAGGCTTCACCACGTGCCGGCGCAGCATGGACCTGCGCATGGCAAGAATTACCATCCGTCTCTCCGACGAGCTATTCGAGCGCCTGCTCGATCAGGCAGCCACTCTTGGCACCACTCCATCGGGCTATATTCGCGATGTCCTCGAGCGCTTCGAGGGCAACGATCCCACCGGCTATCACGCCCGTTTCGACGAACTTCACGCGACCGCGATCCAGACGCTGGCGATCCTGGCGAAGTCCGTCGGTGCCCGCGCGCCGAACCTCCTCGAGGAAGGGCTGGGAGATGCCCGCCGTCTCCTGCGTGACAGGGGGCTGCTCGATCCCGAGCAGGACCGTTCGTGAGCATCTTTCGGCATGACACGCTCGGGTCCTGGACCCGGGGCGGGCAGGCCACCGTCCATAACGTTCGCATGACCACACAGGTCTTCTATCAGACCTGCCTTGCCGGGCTGGTCGTCTGGATCGGCGGGATCGTGTGGTATGCGCTCGAACGCTCCAGCGCGTACGAGCGCTTTGTCCTTGCCAAGGTCGGACAGGCTCTCGTGATGGGAGATACGGTTCCGGGTAATGCCACCCCCATCCTGTTCCACACCGAAAGCGGTGAGCCCTACTGGACGACACCGGCGCGGCTCATGGACGCCGAGGTTGCCAGGGACACGTTGCGGGCTTTCGAAGGATACCTCCTTCACGGGGCTGCCATCTCCGGCGTCTTTGCCCTCGGCATGCTGCTCTGGGCATGGTTCTACTTCACCCGAACGGGGAGGGGGCTGGGTTCCAACCAGTTCCTGCGAGGGGCACAGTTCGGCACCATCAGGCAGGTGCGCCGGGCGCTCTGGGCGCAGGCGCGGGGCAGCTTCGAAATCGGCGGTGTGCGTGTGCCCGATGCCTTCGAGCCGGAGCACATCCTGATCTGCGGGGCGCCCGGGACCGGAAAGACCAACATCATCGTCAAGATGCTGGCGGGGATCCGTACGGCCGGTCGCCGGGCGATCGTCTACGACACGGCAGGCACATTCGTGGAGAAGTTCTACCGGCCCGGGATCGACGTCCTGCTGAACCCGCTGGACGTGCGATCGGACCGATGGTCGCCCTGGGTCGATGTTCCGCGCGATTACCACTACGACCAGATCGCCGAGTCCACGATCCCCGATAAGTCAGGCGATCCGTTCTGGGCCAAGGCCGCGCGTGGCACTCTGGTTGCGGTCATGCGCAAGCTCGCGCGGCAGGAGCGGACGCTCGTCTCGATCCTCCTCGATACCCTCCTGCGCTCGAAACTGAAGGACCTTGCGGCCTTCGCTGCCGGTACCGACGCCGCCGCCTTCATTTCCACTGAAGGAGAGCGAACCTCGGCCGGCATCCAGGCCGAGCTGGCTTCGGTGCTGCGCAGCTTCTCCTACCTCGACGATACTGCCGATGGCCTCTCGATCCGCGATTGGGTGGCGAACGAGAAGGACGACAGCTGGCTCTTCATCAGCGTGAAGGCAGATCAGCTGCCATCGCTGCGTCCCCTGATCACGGTGTGGCTGGATATCGCTATCAGTGCGATCATGAGCTTGGCGCCAGATCGCAATCGCCGGCTCTATTGCGTCATCGACGAGCTTCCCTCGCTGCACAAGCTACCCTCGCTCTCGGATTTCCTGGCCCGCGCACGGAAGTACGGCGGCTGCGGGGTGCTGGGGTACCAGAGCTACCCGCAGCTGGAGGCGACCTATGGCATTCAGGACGCAGCTGCGATTACCGGGTACTGCTCGACCTGGGTCGCGCTGAGGGCGAACGACACGCCGACCGCCAAGCATGTCAGCGAGAACCTCGGGCAGGTAGAGCAGGTCGAAGCCAACGAGGGCATGTCCTACGGCGTCAACGACATGCGCGACGGCGTGAACCTGTCGCGGATGCAGGTCACCCGGCCATTGGTCATGCATACCGAAGTGACGAACCTGCCCAACTTGGTGGGGTATCTGCGCTTCGGGCGAGATCTTCCGGTGGTGCGCTTCGAGGACAGCTTCCACAAAGTTCCGTCAGTCGCCTTTGCCTTCGAGGAAAAGCTCGACCCGCCGTTGCGGCTGGCGGTTCAAGAGGAGCCTTTGGCTCCCGACCTTGTGGCTCCTGAAGTGCCGTTACCTCCGAAACGCGGCTCAGCAAAACGTCGCCAGAGTTCGACTGTCGATGCCGCCGCCTCACCGATGTTGCCCCTTGATGTGGTCGCGGCGCCTCAATCCGAGCAGCCCTCCCAAGGTGGCAACCGGGAAGCGGAGCCCGCTCCGGCGGAGAGCGCTACACAGGCCCTCATCCTTCTCGGCAAGCCGGCAGACTTCCGTCTTCATCAGCACGGTCGGCGCACCGGCACGCGTGATGCTGCGAGGCCGGCATGATCCATCCCCGCCGCCTCAAGGGTACGCCGAAGAACCTCGCGCGCTACTACGCTGTCGGGGATTACTACACGAAAGGGGAGGGTGAGCATTCGCAGTGGGGCGGGCTGATCGCCGATGAGCTTGGTCTCTCCGGCAAGGTGGATCCTGCTGTGATGCGTGATCTGCTGGCGGGCAAGATCGGCGATGTGCAACTGGGGCGCCGAAAACGCGACGGTACCATCGAGCATCATCCCGGCTGGGACTTTGCGGTCAATGCGCCGAAGTCTGTTTCGATCACGGCGCTTGTCATGGGGGATGAGAGGATCGTTGCCGCTCATGAGGCGGCGGTGACCGAGGCCTTGGGTTACCTCGAGGAGCACGCAACCCTACGCCGCCGCAGCGACGGGGAGGTGGTCCACGAGAGCACGGGGCGCCTCGTCTATGCCCGTTTCACGGAGCATGCCTCTCGTGAGCTTGACCCCCACCTCCATACCCATGTGGTCATCATGAATATTACGAACAGGGGGGCAGGGGAGCAGATGGTAAGCCTCGAAACACGGGCGATGTACGCCGAGCAGATGGTTGCCGGGCAGATCTATCGTAATGAGCTCGCTCACCGGATCCGAGAGCTCGGCTATGATGTTGATTTCGATCCCAGGCGAGGGCTGTTCGAGATCCGCGGAGTCCCCAAGGATCTGGTGAATGAGATGTCGCAGCGCGCCGAGCAGATCGAGGCTCATGCGAAGGAGCATGGGCTCGAAGGCCAGGCTGCACGGCGCAAATCGTTTTACGAAACCCGCGGGGCAAAGGCGCGCGCAACCCTTGAGGATCTTCGAGGCCAATGGAGCGCACGCCTCGGAACATACCGGGAGGTGCTCGAGGGGGTTAAGGAGACAGCCGAAGGGCGTGGCCCACGCACGTTGGAGCCATCCCCTGCTGTCTCGGCCCGCGCCATGTTGTTCGGCTTGCGCCATTCCGAAGGCAGGGAAGCGGTCAACAACCTCGGACAGCTCTTGCGGGCGGGGCTCGCCTCGCACCTAGGGGAAGTTCGCCTTTCCGATATCCGGCCTCTTGCCGAGGAGCACGAGGGGCGGCGCAAGCTGCTGAAGGCGCAGCAGCCCACAGGCGATCTGGTGCTGACCCGTGGGCGCACGACGCGCAGGACCGCTCGCCTTGAGCTGGCCCTATCCGATCACCTGGCTCTGGCCTTGAACGATGCCTCCCCGCTAGCGCAGGACGCCCGGCTGGTCGAAGCGGGCGTAGAACACGGCCTCACCCCGGCGCAGCAGGCAGGCCTGCTCCATCTTGGCACAAGCCCGGATCGCCTAGTCGGTGTCCATGGCGTCGCCGGCGCCGGTAAGTCGACACTCGTGGGAGCGCTCCGCCGGGCCAGCGACGAGCGATTCGCCATGATCGCCCTGGCCCCAACCTCGTCCGCGGCGGCCGAACTTGGTGGGCGGGCCGGGATCGAGAGCCGTACCGTCGCCAGTCTTCTCGCGCGGGGAGGGCGAGGGCTGGACGAGAACTCGGTGCTCATCCTCGATGAGGCCGGGCAGCTTGGCAACCGGCAAGCCATACGCCTGCTGGAACTGAGCCGGCTTTCGGGCGCGCGGCTCATCATGCTTGGCGACAATCGTCAGACGGGTGCCATCGAGCAGGGCAAGCCTTTCTGGCTGATGCAGCAGCTGGGCTTGTCGCGGGTCGATCTCATGCAGTCCGTCCGCCAGGAAACCAGGGCGATGAAAGCCGCGGTCGCGCTCGCTCGTAGCGGCGACTACGCCGGGTCGCTTGCTAATCTCGACAAGGTCCTCACGCAGGAGAAACCCGAGGAACTCGCGCAAAGTCTGGTTCGGGAATGGACGAGGCTCAAACCCGAAACCCGAACCACTACCAACATCCTGGTGCTGGATAACGCTACGCGGCTAATCGTGAACACGAAGGTGCGCGAGGCGCTTCGGACCGAGGGAGCGATCGGCGCGGAGGATGCGCGTCTTTCGGTGCTGACGCCGGCCGGGCTGTCCGATGCGGAGAAGCGCTATGCCCGGTTCTACAGCCGCGGGCAGGTTCTGACATTTTCGCGCGGCGATGCCCGCCTGGGAATTGCCCACGATGGTGAATACCGCGTCGTCCGAATGGTCATGGATGATTACGACCGGCAAGTGCTGGAACTTGCCGACGAGCATGGCCGTATCGTTCGCTGGAGTCCGCGCCTCGGCAAGCCGCAGCGGGTCAACGTGTTCAATGTGGAGGACCGGGAGCTAACGCGCGGTGATCGTATCCAGTGGCGCCTGGTGAACCACGATCTCGACATCAAGAATGCCGAGCGGGGAACGGTCGAGACGCTAGAAGGCAGCCGGGCAACGATCCGATGGGATCGGGATGGCAGGCGCCAGTCGATCGACCTAGCCCAACACAAGACGTGGGACCACGGGTACGCGGAGACCATTTATGCGGCCCAGTCGAAGACCTATGACAGGGTCTACGTGTTGGCGCCACTTGGCTCGCCGCTGGTGAACGGCAAGAACTACTACACCGCGATTACCCGGGCGCGCTTCGGCGTGAAACTCTGGACCCAGGATCGGGACAAGCTCGCCGAGTTGCTGACCGTGAGGTCGGGTGAAAAGACCTCCGCCCTGGAGGGGCTGGGCCGCGTCGAGCGCGACAGCCTGAAGGGCAGGGCGCCGCGCCATTCGGAGCGATGGGAGCGCATGAGACAGGAACAGGCAGCGGATCGCCGCCAGCGCGCGCTACGCCTCGCTGCGCAAAGGGGCTCGGCAGGCCAGGGCGCGCGTGGCGGCCTTGCTGCGGGCCTCGCCGAGCGCGGCAGATACGCTGCGGCCTTCCTCGACGCTTGGCTCCAATCGATCTTCACCCAGGGGCGCCCGGCAGATTTCGGCGCCGGCACGCAGGCCCGATCAGACAAAGCAATCGAACCCGCCCCCAACAAGAACGGAGAGCGCCGTGATCGGTAAATCTGCCAAATTGGCATTCGCCCCATTGCTTTTTGCCGCGGCCATATTTCCAGGTGGCACCGAGGCGCGTGCGGTCGTGAACCTGGAGCAGGAAGCCCTGATCGGTCGATGCATTCACGAGGCGGCGTCGGGGCGCGCGTGGTTGGAGCGGACGCTCTGGGGCCTGCGTGATCAAGAAGCAGGGTGGATCGGCGCGGAGGTTGCGAACACTAATGGGACCCATGATCTTGGCCCGATGCAGATCAATACCTGGTGGCTTTCAAAACTCTCTGCTCTCATCAGCAAGCCTCCCGAGATCGTAAGGATCTGGCTCATCCACGATGCCTGCTTCAATGTTCAAATGGCGCGCTGGATATTTCTGACTGAGCTCAGCGCAAATCGCGATTATTGGAGGGCAATTGGCGCGTATCACAGTCCGACCGATTGGAGGCGCCGCGACTATGCGCTCTCGGTCTCTAAAAAGCTGAAAGCGCGGTTCGGTACGAATTGACGAGTGTTAACTCCCTTTCGTTTGGATCACTGTTATGGTCTCATGGCAGGGCTGGTGCGCACAGCGATTGGTGAAACATGCTGACTGATCTCGATCATCTCCCTCAGGATCTTCGACCGGATCTCAAACTTGTTCTCGAGGTTCTCTTTTCGGAATTTGCGAACTCGGTGGTACTCTCAACGCAGCAATGGAAGCGACAGGGACGAATTTTGAAGGTCATCCTGTTCGGCGCCTATGCCCGCGGTACCGGACCGCGGGAGCTACCAGGCGGGCGCACACCAAAGTACTCCATCCTTGTGGTGGTTAGCGATGACCGGCTTGCGCAAAAATCCGATTTTCCATTGAATGCCGAGGATCGGTTGATGCGCGAGCATAACATAACTGGACGGCTGAGAGTCCCGATTAGCTTGTGATCGGCCCCCACCGAGTGGTCCGGGTTATTTGTTAGTGTAAGATTGCCTCCGGCGCCATGGCCGGCCGCAGGTGGAGCGAAGCGGAACCGGAGGGCGGCCATGGCGGCGTCGCTGCTTCCGGGGCCGGCGGCCGGTAGCCCAGCGAGCTGTGCGGCCTGACAGTGTTGTAGTGCCGCCGCCAAGCCTCGATCAGGATCTTAGCCTCGGCCAGGGTGTAGAAGATCTCACCGTTGAGTAGCTCGTCACGCATCGAGCCGTTGAAGGACTGGCAGTAGCCATTTTCCCACGGGCTGCCGGGGGTGATGTAGAGCGTCTTCACACCGATCCTGCCCAGCCATTCTTGCACGGCATTGGCGATAAATTCGGGGCCATAGCACATTGGGAAGCAAGCTCTGGAATGGCCGGATTGCCTTGATGATGACAAGGGCGCGTAGCGCCCGCAGGCTTCATCAAGGCGGTCATGAACGCCCAGCAGGGCTCTAAAGTGAGGTTGTCGAGACGACACTTTGGAGGCTGACCGATCATGACCAAACTCTCTTCTACACCCGCCGGCGCCGTACTGGTAGCAATCGATATGGCCAAGAATCGGCAAGAGGTGCTCATCGAGCGCCCCGAGGGCGGACGACGCAGGCGCATGACGGTGCTCGCGACCAAGACGGACTATGATGCTCTGGCAGACCAACTCGCCGCCATCGGAAGGCCCATCGTGGTCGGCTTCGAAGCGACAGGCAACTACCATCGGACCCTTGCGCATCGGCTGCTCACTGCAGGGTTCGAGCTACGGCTCATCTCGTCGGTGGCTTTGGCGCGGACGCGGGAGGCGTTGCATAATAGCTGGGACAAGAACGACCCTAAGGACGCGCAGGTCATCCTGCACATGCTGCAGATCGGCGCCACCCAGCGCTATGTCGACCCGCTCGCTGTCGGAATCAACGATCTGCAGGAGTTATCCAAGACGCACGAGGTCGTCTCCAAGATGAAGACGCAAACCTGGCATCGCATATTGACCCACTACCTCCCGCTCTATTTTCCCGAGATCGCCCACTTTGCGGGCAATAGCAGGTCAGATTGGTTCTTGGCGCTCCTCGAGCGATTTCCGACCCCAGCCATTATAACCTCGCTTGATCGTGAAGCCTTCTCTACCGAGGTATGGCCACTGATCGGGCGCAAGGTCTCCAAAGCGAGGCTGATCAACGATATTTATGAGACTGCGCGCGCTTCGGCAGCGTTGCCGGTGCCAGAGGACTCCGCGGCGATCACCATGTTCCGTATGGTCATTGCGCAGGGACGAAGTCTCATCCAGCAGCGCGACGAGATTGAGCGGCTTGCCCATCTCAAGCTCGCCGATCACGTTGACTACCAGTTGCTGCGCAAAATTCCCGGCATCGGTCCGATCAATGCACTGACGATCCTGGCAGAGGCAGGCGATCTACGTCGCTTCAGCCATCACCGCCAATTCCTGAAATTCTGTGGTCTGGATCTCGCGACCTGCCAATCAGGCACTTTCCGCGGCCGCACCAAGCTATCCAAGTACGGCAACGCACGATTGCGCCGGACCTTCTGGATGGCTGCCCAAATTGCCGCGCGGCAGCGCGACAACAGCTTCCGCGACAAGCTCGGACGATATACCGCCGGGCACGCGGACGATGCCGATCGCCGCCGCAAGGCGATGACGGCGCTCACCGCCAAGATGGCGCGCGTGGCTCACGCGGTCGTCAAGACGGGGACAGAGTACCGGCCGTTCATTGAACGGTCGGATGCCAGGTGGAAGGACCCCTCTCTGTAAGGGCCATGAGGGCGCGAAAGCGACCCTGTAGATAATGTTCGGGCCTTCCACCTGGGTGCGTATCTCGTTCTAAGGACGGTGAGGACCACGGCCGCCTCGGCGCCGCTGGATCCTGTGTTTGCTATGGCAGGGAGCGATCCCGTTGACGGTGGAAGCCATCTGGCTCAGAATGCAGGCCGCGCCGATCGTTGTCGACGCGAAGAGACCTGCTGGCCAAATCGCGCCATTGCTTCGCGACCCAGGACGTTGTCCGACCGTATATGCGCAGGCGGCCCACGCGTGACGAACAGATCGGCCAGCGCCGCCAGCACATCCTCGCTCCTGAGCCGTCGCGCGACCGGCAAGGCCAGGCACTCCCGACTGGCCTCGTCGATGATCGACAAGATGCGGAACTTGCGACCATCATGCGTGCGGCCCTCGACGAAGTCGTAGGACCACACGTGCCCCGGATATTCGGGCCGCAGCCGGATGCACGATCCGTCATGGAGCCAGAGCCTTCCGCGCTTCGGCTGCTTTTGCGGCACCTTGAGCCCCTCGCGGCGCCAGATGCGCTCGACCCGCTTACGGTTCACATGCCACCCCGCATCGCGCAGCAGGGCGGTCACCCGGCGATAGCCGTAACGACCATATTGCCGGGCGAGAGCGATGATGTCCTCCGTCAGTGCGGCTTCGTCATCCGCCCCGCGTGGCGCCTTGCGCTGCGTCGATCGATGCTGCCCGAGCACACGGCACACCCGCCGCTCGGAGACAGCCATGATCCCTCGGATGTGATCGACACAGCGGCGGCGTCTGGCGGGGCTCCATAGTTTCCCCGCGCCGCCTCCTGCAGAATCATTTTATCGAGCGTCAGATCCGACACCGCCTGCCGCAGCCAGGCGTTCTCTCGCTCGAGATCCTTCATCCGCCGTGCCTGATCCATCTTCAGCCCGCCGTACTCCTTGCGCCAGCGGTAATAGCTCTGTTCGGTGACGCCGATCCGCCGGCAGGCGTCGGCCACCGTCCCGCCCTGCGCCAACACGATCTCCGCCTCACGCAGCTTGCCGATGATCTCCTCCGGCTTGTGCTTCCGAGCCATTCCATTCCTCCTTCGTGGTCAAGACTACGATAGTCGATGGGCCACTCAGAAGGGGGCAGATCATGGGGGCTATCGTGACCTCGAGGAATTTGTCCACGCCGCCTAGCTACCGGTGTCCTTGACCGTTTCCATCGCCACATAAGTGGAAGTGCTGGAGACGTGCGGCAGGTTGGACAGCTTTTCGCCCAGAACCTCGCGATAACGGCGGATGTCGCGGGTACGTACCTTGAGCAGATAGTCGAAGTGGCTGGCAAGCATGTGGCATTCCTCGACCTCGGGAATGCGTTGGACCGCGGCGTTGAATTCCGTGAGGGCCTGTTCGCGGGTGTCGGAGAGCTTCACTTCGGTGAAGGCCACGTGATCGAGCCCGAGCGCTGCTGGATCGACCACGGCCTGGAATCCGCGGATCACGCCCGAATCGACCAGTCGGCGCAGACGTACCTGGCACGGCGTCTTGGACAGGCCGACCACGCGGGCGAGTTCGGTGACGCTCATCCGCCCGTCGTTTCTGAGCGCGGCGATGATCTTGCGATCGTGCTCATCCAGGGTGACTGATTTGACTGTTTTTGTCATGCATTTTGCCTACGTTGATCCGGAAAATAAGTCCATATGGACTGATTTTACCTCATGAAAAGTCGGATTGCCAAGCGGACTCGCGATATTCTGCGCACATGACCCAGACCGCGCCTTTTGCCGCTTTCGCTCCTGCCGTTCGTGAACCCACCGAACTGCGCCGTGCCATCACCGCTGCCTATCGCAGGGACGAGGCCGAATGCATGGCCCCGCTGCTGGCCGCCGCGACGCTCCCCGACGCCACCCGCGCCGCAGTTCGTGCGACCGCCAGCAACCTCGTCACTACGCTGCGCGCCAATCACAAGGGGACCGGTGTCGAGGGGCTGGTGCAGGAATACTCGCTGTCGAGCGAGGAGGGCGTCGCGCTCATGTGTCTGGCCGAGGCGCTGCTGCGCATTCCCGACGATGCCACCCGCGACGCGCTGATCCGCGACAAGATTGCCGGCGGCGACTGGGGCGCACACCTTGGCAATGGCAAGTCGCTGTTCGTCAATGCCGCGACCTGGGGCCTTGTCGTTACCGGCAAGCTGGTCGGTTCGGTGGACGACAAGGGCCTTGGCGCCGCGCTGACGCGCCTTGTCGCGCGTGCCGGTGAGCCGGTGATCCGCCGCGGCGTCGACATGGCAATGCGCCTGATGGGCGAACAGTTCGTCACCGGCGAAACCATTGACGAAGCGGTGAAGCGCGCCCGCGAACTGGAAGCGCAGGGCTTCCAGTACAGCTATGACATGCTGGGCGAAGCGGCGACGACGGCGGCCGACGCGGACCGCTACAACACCGACTACGTCAACGCGATCCACGCCATCGGCAAGGCGAGCGCCGGGCGCGGCGTCTATGGCGGCCCCGGCATCTCGATCAAGCTTTCCGCCCTCCACCCGCGCTATGTCCGCGCGCAGGCGAGCCGCGTGATGGGCGAACTGCTGCCGCGCGTGAAGGCGCTGGCGGTGATCGCCAAGGGCTACGACATCGGCCTCAACATCGATGCCGAGGAAGCGGACCGTCTCGAACTCTCGCTCGACCTGCTGGAGAGTCTGGCGCTCGATCCCGATCTGGCAGGCTGGGACGGCCTCGGCTTCGTGGTGCAGGCCTATGGCAAGCGCTGCCCCTATGTGCTGGACTGGATCATCGATCTGGCCCGCCGCGCCGGCCGTCGCATGATGGTGCGTCTGGTCAAGGGCGCCTATTGGGATGCCGAGATCAAGCGCGCGCAAGTCGATGGCCTTGCCGATTTCCCGGTGTTCACCCGCAAGGTTCATACCGACGTGTCCTACGTTGCCTGCGCGCAGAAGCTGCTGGCCGCGCCGGATGCGGTGTTCCCGCAGTTCGCCACCCACAACGCGCAGACGCTGGCGACCATCTACCAGCTTGCCGGGCCGGACTTCGCCATCGGCAAGTACGAGTTCCAGTGCCTGCACGGCATGGGCGAGCCGCTCTATTCGCAGGTCGTCGGCAAGGACAAGCTGGACCGTCCTTGCCGCATCTACGCCCCGGTCGGCACGCATGAGACCTTGCTGGCCTACCTCGTGCGCCGCCTGCTGGAGAATGGCGCGAACTCCTCGTTCGTGAATCGCATTGCCGATCCGGCGGTGCCGGTGGAGGAGATGGTTGCCGATCCGGTCGACGTGGTCCGTGCCATGCCGCACCCCGGCGCGCGCCATAGCGAGATTGCCGCACCTGCCGGTCTCTACACCGGCCGCCGCAACTCGGCCGGTATCGATCTGGCCGACGAGACGGCGCTCACCGCGCTGACCGCTGCGCTTCAGGCCTCGGTGACGCGCGAATGGTTCGCCATGCCCGCCAATGCGCAGGGCAAGGTGCGCGACGTGCTGAACCCCGCCGACCACCGCGACGTGGTGGGCAAGGTGATGGAAGTGGCGCCCGAAGCCGCCGCCGTCATGGTCGCGCGTGCTGCCATCAGCCGCTGGGGCGGTACGCCGGTGTCCGACCGCGCCGCCATGCTCGATGCCGCCGCCGACGCGATGCAGGCGCGGATCGGTGAGCTGATGGGCCTGGTCATCCGCGAAGCCGGCAAGTCCGCCGCCAACGCCATTGCCGAAGTGCGCGAGGCGATCGACTTCCTGCGCTATTATGCGCAACAGGCTCGCGCGACGTTCGGGGTCGAGCAAGTCGCCCTTGGCCCGGTGGTCTGCATCAGTCCGTGGAACTTCCCGCTGGCGATCTTCGCCGGACAGGTTGCCGCCGCGCTCGTCGCCGGCAACACCGTGCTGGCCAAGCCCGCCGAAGAGACCCCGCTGATCGCCGCCGAAGCCGTGCGCATCCTGCACGAAGCCGGCGTTCCGGCCGACGCGCTGCAACTGGTTCCGGGCGACGGCAAGGTCGGCGCCGCGCTGGTGGCCGCGCCGCAGGTGGCCGCCGTCATGTTCACGGGCTCGACCGAAGTCGCCCGCCTGATCCAGAAGCAGCTTGCCGGTCGCACGTCGGCGGATGGCCGCGCCATTCCGCTGATTGCCGAGACCGGCGGCCAGAACGCGATGATCGTCGATTCCTCCGCGCTCGCAGAGCAGGTGGTGGCGGATGTCATCGCCTCTGCCTTCGACTCCGCCGGTCAGCGCTGCTCGGCGCTGCGCGTGCTGTGCCTTCAGGAAGACGTGGCCGACCGCACACTGAAGATGCTGAAGGGCGCGCTGGCCGAACTCTCGGTCGGCAACACCCAGACGCTGGCGACCGACATCGGTCCGGTCATCACCGCAGAGGCGCAGACCAATATCGCCGCGCATATCGAGACGATGAAGGCGCGCGGCTGCAAGGTGGAGCAAGTGGCGATCCCCGCCGACTGCGCGCGGGGTACTTTCGTCGCGCCCACCATCGTCGAGATCGACAGCATCGCCCAGCTTGGCCGTGAGGTCTTTGGCCCCGTGCTCCACGTCGTCCGCTTCCGCCGTGACGATCTGCCGGGCCTGATCGATGCGATCAACGGCACCGGCTACGGCCTGACCTTCGGCCTGCACACCCGCCTCGACGCCACGGTCGAGCGCGTCACTTCGGCGGTGAAGGCGGGCAACCTCTACGTCAACCGCAACACTATCGGCGCGGTCGTCGGCGTGCAGCCCTTCGGCGGGCGCGGGCTTTCGGGTACCGGCCCCAAGGCGGGCGGCCCGCTTTATCTTGGCCGTCTGGTCACCAAGGCGCCCGAAGTGCTTGGTCCGGCAGGACATGGCGCGCCGCTGGTGGAAGCCTTCGCCGCATGGCTGGAGAGCGTGGGCGAGGCGAGCGCGGCTGCCCAGGCGCGCAAGATCGGTGCGGCATCCGCGCTCGGCACCGAGACGGAGCTGACCGGCCCGGTGGGTGAGCGCAACCTCTACGCGCTGCATCCGCGCGGCCGCGTGCTGCTGCGCCCGGCGACCCGCGCGGGCCTCTTCGCGCAGATGGCGGCGGTGCTCGCCACCGGCAACACCGCGACGGTCGAGGGCATGGCGGTTCCCGGCGGCCTGCCTGCCGGGATCGAGGCGCGCTTCCACCCCCACGCGGGTGAAGCCTTCGCGGCCTGCCTTGTGGAAGGGGATGCCGAGGCCGTGCGCGCGGCCTGCGAGGCCGTGGCCGAACTGCCGGGGCCGATCGTGCCGGTGCATGTCAGTGCCGGGCCCAATGGCGCCTGGCTGCTGGAGGAGGTGTCCACCTCGATCAACACCACGGCGGCGGGCGGCAATGCCAGCCTGATGATGATCGGCTGAGGCGCGGCGTCATTGCTGCGATTCGGGCAGGCCGCTCCCTTCGCAGGGGGCGGCCAGCTGTCGTTTGAACGGCGCATTCGCGGCCAGCAGGCTGGGCTGGTTGACACAGTTGACACGGTCCACGGCAAAAAAGTCCGGGCTGTCACCTTGTCCCTCATCCACAGGCCAAGCCGTTCAAACTGAACATGAAAGATTCGTCGTTCGGAGCATGGCGGCAGCCTGCCAGAACATGGCTAGGTAGGAAAACGATAGTCCCCCGCAACAATCGCCGCACCCCGTTCTGCGACCGACTCGTCCTTGTTCTTTCCGATTCCGGATATGGGCATTCTTCACAAGTAGGCGGCGAGCCACCACAGGAGTATGGTGTCTAGCGGAGAAATACCTATGGGCAGGATGATCGTAGAGGCCGCCACGAGCATCGACGGCTATTGGGTCGATGCCGAAGGCGTCAGCGTTTTTCCCATCGATGCGCAGCGCCGCGCTCGCATGGTGGCGCGTCTGTCGCAGTCCTGCGGGGCCGTGGTCATGAGCGCAAAGGCCTTTGCCGCCGCCGGCGAGCCGGACTGGTATGCCGACAACTACGAGCTTCAGGTACCGATCTTCGTGGTGACCGAGCGCGTTCCGGTGCCCGCCCCGCGCGAAAATGCGCGGCTGCGCTTTCATTTTCTGCCTGATTTTGCCTCGGCGCTGGCGGCGGCCGAGTGCGAGGCGGGGGACAAGGCGGTGCTGGTCATCGGTGGCGCCCGCACGGTGACTGCTGCGCTCAGCACCGGCAGGACCGACGAGATCTGGCTCCACGTCATGGCGCGCACGCTTGGCAGGGGCGCTCCTCTGTTCGACGAGGACATGCCTTTCGCGGACTATTTTGTGTCCGAGATGGAGAATACCCCCAGCGCCGTCCACATGCGGCTGGAGCGGCGCTGCCAGGCCTGATCGGGCAGCAACGGTTTCAGGCGCAGGCGGGCACCGCGTCGAGTTCCACCCCCCGCTTGTGATGCACCAGCGTCAGCAGGAAGATTGCCAGACCGCCGAGCGACAGGCCCGCGCCGATCCAGCCGGTGGAGGTAAGCCCCCACCCTGCCGAGATGGCCAGGCCGCCCAGCCACGGCCCCAGCGCGTTGGCGAAGTTGAAGGCGCTGTGGTGCGCGGCGGCGGCAAGCGCCTGCGCCTCGCCGGCCACGTCCATCAGGCGGGTCTGGAGGATCGTGCCGAGCCCGCCGGAGAAACCGACCATCAGGATCACCGGGATCAGCGACCACAGGCTTCCCGCGGCGAAGGGGAACAGGGCAAGGCTGAAGGCGCTGAACAGCAGGGCGCCGATGGCGGCACGGCTCTGTGCGCGGTCCGCGGCCCAGGCCCAGAACAGGTTGCCCACGGTCATGCCCACCCCGAATACCGCAAGCACAACCGGGACGAGCCCTTCCGACACCTTGGTAACTTCGATCATCGTCGAGGCAACATACGTATAGACCGCGAAGAGCCCGCCAAAGCCGATGGCGCCGGTCAGCAGCGTCAGCAGCACTTGCGGGCGGCGCAGCGCGCTGAGTTCGCGCGCGGCGCTGGCGCCTGCGGCGGGCGGCTGATGGGGAGCGAACAGCGCGACCGATGCCATCGTCATCAGCGCCAGCACCGAAACCACCGCAAAGCCCGCGCGCCAGCCCAGCGCCTGCCCCAGCCAATTGGCGGCCGGCACCCCGATGATGGTGGCGACAGTCAATCCGGACATGACCATGGCCACGGCCTGGGCGCGGCGGTTCTCCGCCACCATCGAGGCCGCCACCAGCGCGGCGACGCCGAAGTAGGCGCCGTGCGGCAGTCCGGAAAGGAACCGGAACGCGATCAGCATCGGGTAGCTCGGTGCCAGCGCCGAAAGCCCGTTGCCCAGCGCAAACAGCGCCATCAGCCCGATCAGCAATGCCCGTCGGCCCATCCTGGCGGCCAGCACGGCGATGATCGGCGCGCCGACAAAGACGCCCAGCGCATAGGCGCTGATCGCGTGGCCTGCCTGCGGCTCGGTCAGGTGCAGGTCGCGCGCGAAATAGGGCACGAGGCTCATCGCCGCGAATTCGGTGGTCCCGATCGCGAAGGCACCCATCGCCAGCGCAAAGGTGACGAGGGCAGGGTGAGTATGGACGGTCTTGTTAAGCTGATCGGTCATGTTGCACTGCAATATTGGGGGCATTTGGCACTTAGTGGAGCCCGGCGCAAAGCCAAGGGATGATGTGTGTGCGTTTTTTGCACCTGAAAATTCGCGGCTTGCAACTGGGGGAGCGGGAGCCCGGTTACGTCCTCCAGGATATGAAGCAGGAAAATCAGGCCGGCACGGTCCTCAGCAAGGTTCCCGAGGTCACGCTTGGCTTCTGGATCATCAAGATTTTTGCAACAACGCTGGGTGAGACCGGCGGCGATACGCTGTCGATGACCTGCGACATGGGATACCTGCTCAGCAGCCTTGTCTTTGTGGTGCCGCTGGTCGTGCTGGTGCTGCTGCAGGTGCGCGCGCGAGGGTTCATCCGCTGGCTCTACTGGGCGACCATCATCGCTTCGACCACGGCCGGGACGACGATGGCCGATTTCGCGACGCGCTCGCTGGGGATCGGCTATCTCGGCGGCTCGTTGCTGCTGGGGGCGCTGGTCATGGCATCGCTGCTGACCTGGAAGCACGTGACGGGGACGATCGCGGTCGAAAGCATCGTCTCGGCGCGGGCGGAGTGGTTCTACTGGATCACGATCACCTTTTCGCAAACCCTGGGGACCGCGCTGGGAGACTGGGCGGCCGATGACGGCGGGCTGGGCTATCTTGGCGGCGCCGCGCTGTTCGGCGGATCGCTGGCGGCGCTGGAGGTGCTGCGCAGGTGTTCGCCGGTAAGCCCGGTGCTGCTGTTCTGGGCGGCCTTTGTCCTGACCCGGCCGCTGGGGGCGACGCTGGGCGATTTCCTCGACAAGCCGCTTGCGCATGGCGGGCTGGACCTCAGTCGACCCTGGGCAAGTTCTCTCCTCGCCTGCGCCATCGTGGTCATGGTGGCGGTCCTGCCGCAGCGTGCGGGCAGGCATCCCCGCTGATCCGGGACAAGGACGGGAGGTTGCGCAGATTTTAACTTCGGATAAGCAGATTTGCGCTATTCTCTTCGAGGGCTGCGACATAGCCGCGAGGGGAACGAGGCCATGCGTCACGATGCATCGGTGGCCGAAGGAGTGGGCGAAGCATTGCTGGGGGCGCTGTCCGGCCTTGCAAAGTCGGTAAACGGCGCGCGTTCCCGCCAGGTTTCCGGCGTCGCCGACGAGGACTGGCGGGGGCTGGAACGGCACGCGCGGTTGCCTTCACAGCTTCTCGCGTTTCACGAAGCCTTGCGTGTGACGATGCTGGCAGGGCGCGTTGGCCTGCTTGCCCGGGTGCGCGATCACGGGCGTACGGTCGCGCTGCTGCCGCTCTGCCGCCGTCGTGGATGGATGTCGCGCTGGCATGCCGCCGGGGAACGCCAGGTCTACGAGCCGGTGGACGCCCTCTACCGTGACGGGGCGGCGGTCGCGGCCTTGGGCCGCGAACTTGCGCGGCTGCGGCGCCCCTTGCGGTTGGAACGCATCCCGGAGGATTCGCTGCTGGTCGGCGCGCTGCGGGCGGCGATGAAGGGCAGGGGCGTGCTGGTGATCCGGCCGGCCACCGGCTGCCCGACGATCGCGATCGAGCCCGGTGGCGGCGACCCCGAAACCCGCTTCAATGCCGGGCGGCGTTCCGACTTTCGCCGTGCCCGGCGCAAGGCGGACGCCGAAGGGGCGGTCACGTTCGAGCTGCACGCGCCCTCGCGAGAGCAATTCGGCACGCTGTTCGACGAGGCCATGGAAATAGAGCGTCGCGGCTGGAAGGGCGATGCCGGCACGGCATTGGCGTGCGATCCGGTGAAGGCGGCGTTCTTTCGCGATTTTCTGGGCCGCGCCAGCGATGAAGGGGCCTGCCGCATCGCCTTCATGCGGATCGACGGCAAGGCTGTCGCGACACAGCTCGCGGTGGAGTTCCAGCAGCGCTACTGGCTGTTCAAGATCGGTTTCGACCGTGCGTTCTCTCGGGTTTCGCCCGGCAACCTGCTGATGCTTCACGCGCTGAGCGATGCCACCGCGCGCGGACTGCTCGGCATCGAGCTGCTGGGTGAAGTGGAGCCCTGGATCATCGAGGGGTGGACGCGGGAAGCGATCGCCTGTCTCCGGTTGCAGACCTATCCGTTCAATCTCCACGGCCTCGCCGCGCTGGTGGCGGAGGCGGGCAACTGGGTGTGGCAGCGGCGACCGGGACGCAGGGTTCCCGCATGAGCGCAGGACTGGGCACAAGGCTGCGCACCGGATTGTCGCGCACGGTCGAGGCGCTGGCGCCCGCGCCGGACGCGGCTGCGGCGGCGAGGGCGGCGCTTGCCCTTCAAGCGCGCGGCATGGCTGCCACGCTCAGTTATTTCCCGGCATGGGACGGAGAGCCAGAGGGCATCATCGCAGCCGGTGAAGCGTTGTCCGCGGCGCTGGGCGAAGGGGCTCCCGGTACGTGCCTTGCCATCAAGGCATCGCCGCTGCATTTCGACAAGGACCTGCTGCGCGCCGTGGCCAGTCCCGCGGCATCGGCGGGCATGACGGTGGTGTTTGATGCGCTCACCCACGTTCAGGCCGGGCCGACGCTGGATCTGGTCGAGTGGATGGCCCAGGCCTACGGCGCCAGCGGCGCCGCGCTGCCCGTGCGCTGGCGGCGCAGCCTTGCCGATGCCGAACGGCTGCGCGAAACGCCGGTGCGTCTCCGCCTGGTCAAGGGCGAGTGGCTCGACCCCGAGGGGGACGCCGGCGAACCGGGGCAGGCTTACCTCAATCTCGTGCGCATGCTCGCGGGCCGCAAGGCGCCGGTGGGTGTCGCCACGCACGATCCGGCGCTTGCCCGCGCCGCGCTGGAGATCCTGAAACCCTCGGGAACGCCTTGCGAACTGGAGCAATTGCGCGGCTTGCCGATGAAGCGCAGCACCGCGGTCGCGGCGCGGCTCGGCGTGCCGGTACGGCTCTATTGGCCATTCGGCCCCGGCTGGTGGCCCTATGCCGCCGAGAAGCTGATCGAGCGTCCCTACCTGCCGAAGTGGTGGGTTGCCGATCGCCTCGGTTGAGGCTGGGTCAGAGATCCAGATCGAATTCGGGAGCGCTCTGGCCGGTGCGGTCTGACGGGAGGGCGACGTGGATGCCGCACTCGGTCTTGTCGAACCCGCGCCAGCGGCCCGAACGCGGGTCTTCGCCGGGTGCGACCTTGCTCGTGCAGGGCATGCAGCCGATCGAGGGATAGCCCTGTGCCACCAGCGGGTGCGGCGGCAGGTCGTGCTCGGCGATATAGGCGGCGAGGCGCTCGGGCGACCAGTCGATCAGGGGGTTGATCTTGAGGCGGCCCTGCGTGTCGCTGGTGTCGATCTCGAAGCGGGGCAGCGTGGCGCGGGCCGAGTTCTGGAAGGCCTTGCGACCGGTGAACGAGGCGTCGTAACCCAGCAGCGCCTTTTCCAGCGGCTTGACCTTGCGGATCTCGCAGCAACCGTCGGGGTCGTAGGACCAGCGCAGCCCGTTCTCGTCCTTCTTCGCCAGTTCCGCAGCGTCGGGGACGAGGTTGATGAGGTTGGTCAGGCCGAGACGCTCGACCAGCAGGTCCCGGTAGGCGAGCGTCTCGGGAAAGTGCTTTCCGGTCTCCAGAAACAGCACCGGCACGGAAGGGTCGACCGCGGCCAGCAGGTGCAGCAGCACCGCGCTTTCGGCGCCGAAGCTCGATACCGTCGTGACGTCGCCCGCCATGCCTTCCTTGAGCAGCGTCTCGAGCATCTCGCTCGTGTCGGTGCCGCGGAACAGGCGGTTGAGCCGCACGGCATCGGCCTCGTCGAAACGAGGACCGGTGTCGATGCGGTCGCGGATACGGGTCACTTCGGTATGAGTCATCGGGTGGTCCCTTTTGACGGCGGTTTTCCGGTTGCTCTGGAGCGGAAAATCAGCCGTGGCGCTTGGCCCAGATCGCCGGGCGACCGTCAACGGCGGTGGCCTGGTAGACGTTTTCCCAACGGTCGAACGCGGTGCGGGCGTCCTGATCGTTGAGCGCCTTGTCGGGCGCGAAGGCATCGAAGCCGCAGCGCTTGAGGTGATGGAGCATGTCGATCACGAGATCGCCCACGGCGCGCATCTCGCCCTGGTAGCCCGCTTCGCGCAGGATACGGGCGGAGGAGTAACCGCGTCCGTCGGTCCAGGCCGGGAAGCTGACTTCCACCAGCGAGAGACGGTCCAGATGCGGCAGCAGGTCGCGCGCATCGTCGCCCGGCTCGATGCGCACGGCGGTGGCGTTGGTCTGCGCGGCGAAGGCATCGACGGTCACCGCCGGATCGTTGACGGCTTCGTCTTCACGGAAGCGGAATTGGACTTCAACCATAGATCGCTTCCTTGAACGGAGCCATGCCGATACGGCGATAGGTGTCGAGGAAGCGTTCCTCGCCCTGCTTGTTGGCGAGATAGACCTGCGTGGCCTTTTCGATGGCATCGACCACGCCGTCCTCGGTGAAACCGGGGCCGGTGATCTGGCCGAGCGAGGTATCCGCGCCCTCGCTGCCGCCGAGCAGGAGCTGGTAGTTTTCCAGACCCTTCTTGTCGACGCCGAGGATGCCGATGTGGCCCGCGTGGTGGTGGCCGCAGGCATTGATGCAGCCGGAAATCTTCAGCTTCAGCTCGCCGATCTCGGCCTGACGCTCGGCACTGCCGAAGCGCTCGGAGATCTTCTGGGCCACCGGGATCGAGCGGGCATTGGCCAGCGCGCAATAGTCGAGGCCGGGGCAGGCGATGATGTCGCCCACGGTGTCGAGATTGGCGGTGGCAAGGCCCGCTTCGTCCAGCGCCTGCCACACGGTGTAGAGGTCGGCCTTCTTCACGTGCGGGAAGACGATGTTCTGGGCGTGGGTCACGCGCAGTTCGTCGAAGCTGTAGTCCTTGGCCAGCTGCGCCATCAGGCGGATCTGGTCGGCGCTGGCGTCACCGGGGATGCCGCCCACGGGCTTCAGCGAAACCGTGGCGATCACGTAGCCCGCCTGCTTGTGGGGATGCGTGTTGCGTTCCACCCAGAGGCGGAAGTCGGGATCGGTCAGGTCCAGATCGTCCGAAGCGCCGGCTTCGAAGCCGGGATCGACGAAGTGCGTCTTGATCCGCTCCAGCTCGGCCAGCGGCGGCTCGATCGGCTGGGTCAGCAGGTGCGCGAATTCTTCCTCGACCTGGCGGACGTATTCGTCACGGCCCAGTTCGTGGACGAGGATCTTGATGCGCGCCTTGTACTTGTTGTCGCGGCGGCCATAGCGGTTGTAGACGCGCAGGCAGGCCTCGGCATACGTGATCAGCTGGTCCAGCGGCACGAAGTCCCGGATCAGCGGGGCGATCATCGGGGTTCGGCCCATGCCGCCGCCGGCGTAGAACCGGGCGCCGATCTCGCCGGCGTCGTTCTTCACCATCTTGATGCCGATGTCGTGCAGGCGCATCGCTGCGCGGTCGGTTTCCGAGGCGATGACGGCGATCTTGAACTTGCGCGGCAGCACCAGGAATTCCGGGTGGAAGCTGGACCACTGGCGCAGCAGTTCGGCATAAGGGCGCGGATCGACGATTTCTTCCGCAGCCGCGCCCGCATACTGGTCGGACGAGATGTTGCGGATGCAGTTGCCGCTGGTCTGGATGGCATGCATCTCCACCTTGGCGAGTTCGGCCAGGATGTCGGGCGTGTCTTCCAGCTTGATCCAGTTGTACTGGATGTTCTGGCGGGTGGTGAAGTGGCCGTAGCCGCGGTCATACTTGTCCGCGATATCGCCCAGCAGCGTCATCTGCGCGGAATTCAGCGTGCCATAGGGCACCGCGACGCGCAGCATGTAGGCGTGAAGCTGGAGGTAGAGGCCGTTCTGCAGGCGCAGCGGCTTGAACTGGTCTTCGGTCAGGTCGCCGGCAAGGCGGCGGCGCACCTGGTCGCGGAATTCCGCGACGCGCGTATCGACCATCTGCTGGTCGTATTCGTCGTACTTGTACATCAGATTACCCAGTCTGCGGCTGCGGGGTCGGAGGGCTTCAGCGTCAGGTCGAGGCGGACGGTCGGCCCGAGGGCGCGGATGCGCTCCTTGATATGGGCGGGGCGGACGCCTTCTTCGGTCTTCGCACCGTCGACGACATAGGCGCCGACGACATTGCGGGCCCCTTCCTCACGCGCGGCAAGGGCGGCGCCATGGTCGCCGACATCGGCGGAATCGTTGACATCCAGCGACCAGCTTACGCCGGTCCACCAGATGACCGCCCCGGTCTTGAGGTCGTTGCCCGTCAGGATCTTCACTGTTGTACTGCCTCCAGCGCTGTTGCGCTTACGATGGTGTCGGGCTGCGCGGTGACAGCACCGATGACGATGAGCGCGGGGCTGGCCACCCGTTCCCGCTCAACAAGCTCTGCAAGTCCCGCAAGCGACGCGCGCAGTACGCGCATGTCGCCGCGCGTGGCCTTTTCGATCACCGCGACGGGAACCTCGGGGGTCAGGCCGTCGGCGATCAGCTTTTCGGTGATCTGGGCGGCGGTCGCAAGGCCCATGAAGATCACCAGCGTCCGGCCCTTGCCGGCAAGGCCCGACCAGTCCTGATCGGTCAGGCCCTTGCACTGGCCCGCCACGAAGCTGACGATCGAGGCATGGTCGCGGTGCGTCAGCGGGATCTGCGCGGCGGCGGCGGCGCCCAGCGCGGACGAGATGCCGGGCACGACTTCCACCGGAACGCCGGCGGCGCGGCAGGCTTCGGCTTCCTCGCCCCCGCGGCCGAACACGAAGGGATCGCCGCCCTTCAGGCGCACGACGTCATGGCCGGCCAGCGCCTCGCGCACGAGGAGGGCGTTGATCTCCTCCTGCTTCATGGTGTGACGCGAGCGGGCCTTGGCCACCGAGATCAGGCGCGCGGAGGGGCGCGCCATCGACAGGATCGCCGGATCGACCAGCCCGTCGTGCACGATCAGCGCGGCGTTCATCACCAGCCGCGCGGCGCGCAGGGTAAGCAGATCGGGATCGCCGGGGCCGGCGCCGACCAGGAAGACTCGTCCGGGAGAGGCGGGATTCGCTTGCATGATGGCGCACATGATACCGCAAGACCGGGGATACCAGCCAGAATGGCTTTGCAGGCAGAAAGGGAGGGTTTTAGGGATATGGGCGGAGCGCGATTTTGTCCGGTTTTGGCCGGAATTTCGGGTTTCGTGCGTTTTGTCGGGGCGTTTGTGCACGTTAAGCCGCGGCATCTGCTATTATTAACTATGTGCGCCGTGTCGTGACCGGTTCGTGACGGCATGGTGAGGGGTGAGTGACGATGATTCGAGGAAAGGCGGATGGCTATCCGTAGTAATTGAAGCCGCTTTTGATGCGGAATTGATCTTCGCATCGATGAACATGGCGTGGATACGAACGCATTGGTCGTATCGGAGGTCTTAACGGACTTCTCGACCTGACCCGTTCTGCGTATACATCCACTGTGGGTTACGACATTTTTCCAGATGTCGCTGTCGTGGGTGGATCGAACGGGTTGGCGCTCCAATTCGGCCGGGCCGAGCAGATCGGGTCGCTCCGGATAGGGAGGGTATTAGTCGGCGCGCTAACCGAATCTTAACCCAGGGAGGGGATTTTCTGCCTCCTGGAGAATGCGCAATGCCCATCGAGGCACATTTCGAAGTTAACCCCGAGGCTGCCGCATTCGTCGGCGATCGCGCCCGTGCGCCTCGTCGCAAGCTGATGCTGGAGACCCAGGGGGCCAGTTCGTCAGGGGCAGAAATGCCCGTTCTCATCCACAACTTCTCCGAAAGCGGGCTCCTGCTTGAAAGCGCCACGGCGCTGGCCGTGGGAGACACGATCGAGCTCGAACTGCCCGAAGCGGGGCAGACGCCGGCTCGGGTGATCTGGACCAGCGGCAACCTCTACGGCTGCGCGTTCGACCGGATCCTGCCGAAATCGGCACTGAGCGCGGCGCAACTGCGCAGTGCCGTGCAGCCGGGCATAGCGCTGGGCGATCAGTCCGGCGCGGGCGAGACATCCGGTAATGCGCCTGCGGCCATCGGCGGCGAAAGCCTGGGCGAGCGGTTGCATCGCCTGCGCAAGGAGCGCGGCTTCACGCAAGGCGAACTCGCGGCCCGTCTGGGTGTCAGCAAGCCCACGGTCTGGGCCTGGGAGCAGGGCCGTGCCCGTCCGATCGAGGAGCGGCTTGAGGCCATCGCCCGCGAATTGGGCGTCAATATTGCGGATCTGCGCCCGGGACGAACCGTGGCGGGTCTGCCCGAGCTCATCGCGCGTTGCCGCGAGCAGATCGCGGCAGCGGTGGAAACCACGCCGGACAAGATCCGCATCATGATTGAACTGTGACCGGGGGCATTGCGGGCATCCGTCCGGCGGTGCCCGCAAATTCTCTGGCTGGCTTGAAATGTTGATGGTAAATATCGGAATAACAAGAATTTATTTCTATAAAGGTTGAATAACAGAGCTAATCCGCCTTTCAGTTAAGGCGTTGTTCGGGTCGTTGCGGGGGCGTTCGAATGGTGGGTGTATCAACTCATTTTTATGGGTGTGTATCTGCTGGTCGGCTCACTCTGATGGCTGCTTGTTCCTTGGGGTCGTTTCGCGGCCCAATGGCACTGGGGCACTTTTGAGTATGGGAATGGAATTCACATTCCGGGAGTCGTGGACACTTTTCGGCCTGCTGGCCGAGACGACCTCGGATATCATTCTCAAGACCGATCTGCAGGGCTGCATCGTGCAGGCCTCGTCCGGTATTGCGCGGCTCGGGGTGCGTATCGATCCGGCCGTCACCGGCCCGCACTTGCTGGATGTCGTCTCGGATTCTGCGCGCGCCGCAGTGGCCGAGGCGCTCGACGCGGCACTCGCCGGTGCGCAGACCGGCAACTGGGTCGAATTTCCCGCGATCAGCCCTGACGAGCGCGATACCTGGTACGAATTGCAGGCGCGGGCGCTGCTCGATGATGCAGGCGTGGTCTATGGCGCCTTGGCGGTAATGCGCAGCATCGACGAGAAGCGTGTGCTGAAGGACCAGCTGTTCGCCGCGACCTACACGGATCCGCTGACCCGGCTGACCAACCGGGCGGCCTTCATCTCCATGCTCGAACACATGATCGACACGCAGATGGATGGCTGCCTGGCGATGTTCTCGATCGATTTTTTCCGCACCATCAACATGAAGTACGGCCAGCACACCGGCGACGACGTGCTGCGCGTGTTTGCCGACCTGCTGCGCGAGATGCTGCGCAGCGACGACCTTATCTCGCGGATCGGTTCGGAGCGTTTCGCCGTGCTGCTGCCGCGCACCAGCCCGGAACAGGCGCAGGCGATCTGCAGCCGTGTGGTGGCGACGCTGGCGGACTTGCGGCAGACCGTAGGCGAAAGTCGCATGGCGATCACCGCCAGCGGCAGTGTCGCGCGGATCGGCGACAGTCTCGACAGCACGATCGAGCGCGCGGAACTCGCGCTGTTCTTCGCCAAGGCGAAAGGGCGCAACCGGCTTGAGATGGAAAAGCCGCGTGCGGTGCAGATGCAGCCGGACGCGGCTCTTTCCGGATCAGCCCTGTCCCATCGCTTCCAGAGCCTGTGAGATATCGGCGATAAGGTCGCCGGCATCTTCCAGCCCGATGGAGAAGCGCACGCCGTAGACGTCGGCGGGATTTTCCGCTTCCGGCGGCCAGGGCATGATGGAGCGATAGCCAGCCGGTGCGATGGGGATGCACAGGCTTTCGAAGCCGCCCCATGAATAGCCGATCCCGAACAGCTTCAGCGCATCGACGAAGCGGTTGCGACGGGCCATCGTCACGTCCTTGAACACCACGCTCATCAGCCCGCTGCCGCCGGTGAAATCGCGCCGCCACAGGTCATGCCCGGGGGCGCCCGGCAGCATCGGGCAGAGCACTTGCGCGACTTCGGGGCGCTGGGACAGGAACTGGGCGATCTTCAGGGCGGTCTCGGTGCCTTGCTTGAGGCGCACGCCCAGCGTGCGCAGGCCGCGCAGTGCCAGCGCGGCATCGTCGGGAGAGACGATATTGCCGAGTTGCTGGGCGCGTTCACGCAGCTTGCCGTAGAGTTCCGCCCCGGCGCTGGCCGAGCCCATCATCAGGTCCGAATGGCCGCCGACATGCTTGGTCAGCGCCATCACCACGACGTCCGCGCCCTTGGTCAGTCCCTGGAAGCCGAGCGGGCTGGCCCAGGTATTGTCGAGTACCGAGAGTGCGCCCTTTTCGCGGGCGATGCGGGTCAGCGCGGGCACGTCGCAGACTTCCATCGACAGGCTGCCGGGCACTTCCAGCATCACCGCGCGGGTCTTTGTCGTGAAGGCGGCCTCATAGGCGGAAAGGTCGAGCGGATCGAAGAACCGGGTGGTGACGCCGAAGTCGGTCAGCAGGCCGAGGCCCATCGAACGGGTCGGGTCATAGGCATTGTCGGTGATGAGCAGTTCGTCGCCGGGGCGCAGCAGGGTGAGCATGACACCGACGATGGCTGCAACACCCGAAGGGTAGATCACCGTGCCTGCCGCGCCGGGTTCGAGCTGGGTGAGCGCATCGCAGAGCGCCCATTGCGTCGGCGCGCCGCGGCGGCCGTAGAAGAAGCGGCCGTCCTCATTGTGGCGCGGCCCTTCGGCCAGCGCGGCGGTATTTTCGTAGAGGTGCGTGCTGGCGCGCCAGACCGGGGGATTGACGACCGCGCCGGTCCAGTCCTTGCGGCGCCCGCCGGCAACGAGCTTGGTTGCGGGGGACAGGTCGCCGATATTTTCGAAATCGCTCAAGGGAATCTCCGCAAAATCCGCCCCTGGCGGATTTCAAATCGCACTCTGGGGAGCGTGACCCTAGACGCGGCGATCCGAGCGGTCGAGGGGCTGCGTCACTCCGCTGCTTGCGGAACGCCGCCTGCTGGCGCGGGCCCGGCATGGGAGCGGGCGCCGACGATCTCGCGGGCTTGGATCGGTGCATGGTCACGCGGGCCGGTGTCGATACGCAGGGGGGCAAGGCCTGCACCTTCGCCGGGTTGGCCGAGCGAGAACACGCGCCGCTCGATCGACCCGTCGGGCAGAGCGACAAACAGTCGCAGCAGCGGCACGAACAGCGTCGCATTGCCCTGCCGCAACGGGCGGATGGCATTGAGCGGAAGCTGGATTTCACCGTTCACTTCGCGCGTTTCGCCCGGTGCAAGAGCATCGAAACGGTGGCGGACCGGGATCGAGGCGGGATCGGGGGCGAGTTGCTCGGCCTGCGAGAGCGAGGCGTGGGCGGAGATCATGTCCGCCGCGATCACCGCGCCTTCGGGAATACCGTCGGCCGGCGCGGTCAGCGCGGCGCGGTAGACCAGTGTCGCATAGACCAGCGACTGCCGCATCAGCACGGTTTCAAGAGCGATTTCCGGCTTTTCAATGTCCGCGGGAGAGGGCGCGAGGGGAGGCGTGGTGGTCGCGGCTGGAACCTGTGCAGGGACCAGCAGCGGTGCGAGCAGCGGATTGGCGCGCGGCGGGGCGGCAGGTGTGACGGGCACCGTCGTGGCCGCTTCGGCCTTGGGCTGAGCGGGCGCGGTGATGACGGGGCCTGTCGGCGCCTTTGTGGCGGGTGCGACCTCCGCTTCGGGTGCCTGGGCAATATCGCCGACTTCGGGTTCCGGCTCTGGCTCCGGCTCCGGCTCCAGGCCGGCCTCTGTCCAGGCCGTTGCCGGGGTCGCGCGACGGCGCAACAGGGCGAACACGCCGCCCGCTGCCAGCAGCAGCGCGACCGGGATTGCCAGCCACCATTCCGGCCAGTGGTTTGACGGTGCGGCAGTCGGCTCGGTTTGGGTGGCATCGGCCGCGGCAAGGCTCGGCGTCGCTGCGAGCGGCGATGCCGAAGGCGCGGGCTGGGCGGCGGGCGCGGTCGGGGCTGGTGTTGGAGCCGGGGCCGGGGCCGGGGCCGGGGTCTCCGGGCTTATGCCCGCGCGCGGGGCAGGCGCGTCGGTGCGGCGAGGCGCTTCACCGGCGGGCGCGGTTGGTTTTGCGGCGGGCTTCTCCGGTGCCCTGGCCGTCGGAGTGCCGATCGCCGGGGGCGGCGGCGCAGGCAGCGTGACCTTCGTGCTGGGCGTTTCCTCGGGCGTATTGGCGGGGCGCGTGACGACCGGATTTTGCGAATCGACCGGGCCGGCAGGGCGCGCCGGGGCCTGCGTGGAATCGGCGCCGGGCTGAAGGCTCCATGTCGCCTGTGCCAGTGCGGGCGTCGTGCCCGCGACGAGAAGGACGCCCGCCAGCGCCGCCGTTGTAGAAAGAGTAGCCGTCCTGATCATCTTGCCCCGCATCATCCCTTCAGTGCGGAAGCCTTCGCGCGCTGAACCTTGTCTTAATGGAGGTCGCATATAGTCCATCGGCGCGATGAGGCGAGGGGCATCATAGCCGAATTGCGGCCCGGCTAGAAGGGCGCCGATGGCTCGCCAGCCCCCGGATGGAGCGCCAAGCCTTGAAGGAAGCAGGGCGGGCAATTATCAAGGCGCTCATGACCGACACTTCCATCGCTCCGCTGCATCTCGGCCAGAACGTGCCGCTGCCCACCTCGCCCGAGGAGGCCGTGCTCGATTACGTTCCCAATCCGCGCCAGGGCAGCCTCTATCTGGTGCGTTTTGCCGCGCCGGAATTCACCTCGCTCTGCCCGGTCACCGGCCAGCCCGATTTTGCGCATCTCGTTATCGATTATGCGCCCGGCGAGACCATCGTCGAATCCAAGAGCCTCAAGCTGTTCCTCGGCTCGTTCCGCAACCACAACGGGTTCCACGAGGATGTGACGGTCGGCATCGGCCAGCGTCTGTTCGACGAGATGAAGCCGCGCTGGCTGCGCATCGGCGGCTACTGGTATCCGCGCGGCGGCATTCCGATCGACGTGTTCTGGCAGTCCGGCACGGCGCCGGAAGGCCTGTGGGTGCCTGATCAGGGCGTGCAGGGCTACCGCGGCCGGGGCTGAGCTTTCCCGATTGCCGATGAAACGGGAGCGCCGGTCTGTTCCGGCGCTCCCGTATTCCCCGATCTTTCCCTCCAGACGGCCTTGCTGGCCGTTTCCCCGGAAGTCCGCGTCGGGCGACGTTGGCCTTGGCTCCTCTCCAAGCCGTACCTTAGCGTAGACTGTTGATTTTCGAGAGATCGATCGACCTGCTGCCCAGAGCAGCCAATTGCCGCGTGGTCAGGCACTGCGCCTGCACGGTGGGAGCATCCGCCCCCAGTGCCACCTCCGAGCCCAGCGCCTCTTCCAGCCGCGCGGCGCAGGCGGCACGGGTCGGAAAGGTCTGCACGGGAACGGCGAGGCGCTGGCAGGCAGAGCCGTCGTCGCTGCAGCCGAACAGGGCAAGGGCGATGAGAGTGGTGCTCAAGTCTCTCTCCTTTCATCCCAAAGAACGGCAAAGACGCCGGAAATATCCCGTGAGGGCGCGAAAAAAGAGTCGCCGCCAGGGCTGGAACCCTCCGCCGTCCCGCGCGTAAGGTTGCTCCATGGACCAGATCAAAGCCAAGCTCATCATTCGTCCCGCCACCGTCGCCGACGCTCCCGCCATCGCCCGCCTCTCCAGCAAGGTCTACGGCACCGCCGATGCCTTCACCCGCGCGGAGATTCGGGGGCAGGTGATCAATTTCCCCGAAGGCCAGTTCGTGGCCGAGTACGAGGGCAAGGTGGTTGGGCACTGCGCGACGATGATCGTCACGGCCGATCAGGCCTTCCGTCCGCATACCTGGGAGGAGATCAGCAATGGCGGTTATGGCCGCCCGCCGGCCGACGATGGCGACGTGCTCTATGGCTTCGAGGTCTGCGTCGATCCCGATTACCGGCGCCTGCGCATCGGCCAGCGTCTCTATCGCAAGCGCAAGGAAGTCTGCCAGTATTTCGAGCTCAAGGGCATCGCCTTCGCCGGCCGGATGCCCGGCTATTCCCGCCGCAAGCGCCAGTATCCGAACCCGGCGGACTACCTGGAGGCGGTGAAGAACAAGAAGGTCCGTGACGCCGTCATCCAGTTCCAGATGAACGAGGGGTACGAGCCGCGCGGGATCCTGCCGGACTATATCCCGAACGACAAGGAAAGCGGCGGCAACGCCGTGATCATGTACTGGACCAACCCGCTTGCCCCGCGCGATACCGGCAAGGCCATCCCGGGTTTCAAGGAACGCGTGCCCTCCAGCGTGCGCGTTGCCACCGTGCAGTTCATGATGCGCAAGATCGAGACGATCGACCAGTTCGAGGAGCAGGTCGAATACTGGATCGACGTGGCTTCGGATTACGAGAGCGACTTCGTGGTGTTCCCGGAGCTTTTCACGCTGGAACTGCTCTCGATCGAGGAAACCAAGCTGGAACCCGCCGCCGCCATCGAGAAGATCGCGGACTACACAACGCGTTTCGTGGAATTCATGCAGCGCATGGCGGTCAGCTACAATATCAACGTGATCGGCGGTTCGCACCCCACCCGTGTGAAGCTGGGCGGGGGCAAGAGCGAGATCCGCAACATCGCCTATACCTTCCTGCGCGACGGCGCGGTGCATGAGACGCAGAAGCTGCACCCCACTCCGTCCGAGCGCAAGTGGTGGAACATCAAGGGCGGTTACGGCGCCAATGTGATCCCCACCGACTGCGGGCCGATCGGCGTGATGATCTGCTATGACAGCGAGTTCCCCGAACTCTCCCGCCACCTCGTCAACCAGGGCGCGCTGATGCTGTTCGTGCCGTTCTGCACCGACGAGCGGCGGGGCTTCCTGCGCGTGCGCTACTGCTGCCAGGCGCGTGCGGTGGAGAACCAGTGCTACGTCGTCACCTCCGGCGTCGTCGGCAACCTGCCGAACGTGGAGAACATGGACGTCCACTACGCCGAAAGCGCGATCCTGACGCCTTCGGACTTCCCCTTCGCGCGGGACGGCGTGGCGGCGGATACGGCGCCCAATACCGAGACGATCGCGATTGCCGATCTCAGCCTCGATGCACTGCTGACCGCGCGCCAGTCCGGCGCGGTGCAGAATCTCAAGGACCGCCGGTTCGATCTCTACCGCGTCGAATGGACCCAGCAGCCGGGCTGACGCGGCGCTGGCGTCAAAGGGTGCGCTGCAGGGTCGCCAGTACCTTTTCACGCAAGGCGGTAGCCGATGGCAGGCCGTGGCTTTCGAGGTCGGCGATGCCGTCGATGGCATCCTCGCCGAAGCAATGACCGAGCGGAATGGTGTGTCCAGCGACATGGCGGCCCATCGCGGTGGAAAAGAAGGCATGGACGACAGGGAGTTCCGGCGCCTCGGGGTCCTGATCGACGACCATCGCGATCCGGCCGCTGCGCAGCGTGACAAAGGTGCCGATCGGGTAGACGCCCAGCGATTCCACGAAGCGGGCAACGATCTTCGCGTCGAAGCGCTCCGGCTGGCTCTCCATGTCGCGCAGCACTTGCGCCGGGTCGAGCGGAATTCCGGTGAGCGCGCCGCCAACCGCGAGGTCGAAATGGTCGCAGATCGCCGCCATGCGCGAAAACAGGTCGAGGTCGCCGCCCGGGACCATGAATTCATTGCCGGTACCGGCAACGGATTCGTGGTGACGCGAGACGGCCCGAAGCACTTCGCCCGGCATGTCGCCCGCCGCCTCCAGCAACTGGCGCCCGACGACGGTGTGACGGGCCCACAGTTCGGCGGGGACCTCGCTGGCGATGCCCATGCCTTCGGAAAATTCGATGTCGAGCTGGCTGACGCCGACGTCGAGCAGGAGCCCGGCCAGTCCGGCGAGGCGGGATTCTCCGGGCGGCAGGCGCATCTGGCGGGCGAGCGAGACCATCAGCGCGCTGGTCGCCAGCATGTGGCGATAGATAGGTTCGTTTTCCGACTTGCAGCGCATCAGGCCGGAAAAGGCATAGGGATTTCTCTCTATGGAGGCGTGGATGTCCTCGACTACCGGTGCCACTTCGACCACGCGGGGGGCTTTGCCGAGCCGGGCTTCGAGGAAGACCCTGGAGATGACCTTGCGCGATTTGCCTGCCACCAGCCGGGCATTGCCGAATTCACGGGTGATCGGAATCGGGCCGGAGCGCAGCGCAGCACCGTTGGCGACCGGCGATCCGCGTAGCGGAGGCGGAGGCATGACCCGGCGCGGTGCGGGGCGCATGCGGAGCGGTCCGGACGGGGCTGCGGCAACGGCCATTTCCGCTTCGGCAGGAGTGTTTACATCGATACCGCGTTCGGTATCGATGATCACGGCGTCGATCTCGCTGGCCCTCACGATGTCCAGCCGCTCGCGATCGTCCACCACGAAATTGGCGCGCCAGAACGGATGGCGCAGCCAGTTGCCCTGGAACGACTGGATGTACATTCCCATTTCGACTTGCGACGGCAATATGCGCTTGAGAACCATTCCAAACCCGCGAGTGGAGGAGCCTACTTCGCGGATAGCGCGAACAAGGCTTTCCCGGCGTTCGCGCAAGGCTCGGTAAGTTCACGTATTATAGACGGATTTCTGGTTAACCGGAGTGCAGGGATAGGGGAAATTATCGTTTTTGTTCAGTTGGTTCCCAGCCATATGGCGCCATAGGCGGGGAGATGGTCGTGATCGGCCCCGTTTACCGATAGCACGATCATTCCTGTGGCGGGCTCTGGCAGGTCGATAGGGCTGGCAGAGAGGTTGAACAGGCAGCGCACACGCGCGGTCCCGGCATCACGTTCGAACATGAGCAGGTCGCCGTCTGCGGACCAGTCGACCAGCGAGCCATGGCGGAGTGCCGGGATCGCCTTGCGCAAGGCCAGCAGGTGGCGGGTGAAGTGCAGCAGCGATGCCGGGTCCGCTTCCTGAACGGCCACCGCGCGCGACAGGTTTTCAGCGGACATCGGTAGCCACGGCGTGCCGGTGGTGAAGGCGCCCTGCGCAGTGTCCTCCCATGGAATCGGCGTGCGGACACCATCGCGTGACAGCGTGAGCGGCCAGTTGGCGATCGCCTCGGGGTCCTGAAGCTGTTCGTAGGGGATCTCGTCCTGCACGAGGCCGAGTTCCTCGCCCTGATAGACGATCACGTTGCCGCGCAGCGCCGTCAGCAGCGCCATTTTCACGCGGGCAAAGGCTGTGCGGTTCTCCGGCGCGCACCAGCGCGAGACGGCGCGAGGGGCGTCGTGGTTCTCGAAAGCCCAGCTTGGCCAGCCGCCAACCTCTCCCGGCGCGAGTTCCCAGCGGTCCAGCACATCGACCACGATGCCTGCCGTCAGTGCCGGGGCATAGAGGAAGTCGAAACCATAGGCGCTGTTGAGCCGGTGATTGCCCGAGGTATAGGCGCGCCGGTCCGCCTGAGGATGGTCGCCGCCGATTTCGGCGACGGTATGGATGGCGGAGAATTCGTCGCAGACCCCGCGCAGCTTTTCGACCACGGCAACCATGCCCGGGTGCGACTGGCTGTATTTCTTGATCTGGTAGTCGAACGGGCGGGATCGCACGCGGCCATCCTCGGGTGCGGGCGGATTGTCGCGCAGCTCGGGGTCGTGCATCGCGTGGTTGAGCGCGTCGAGACGGAACCCGTCCACCCCGCGCTCCAGCCAGAACCGGGCGACGTCCATGATCGCGTCCTGCACATCGAGGTTGTGCATGTTGAGCTGCGGCTGTTCCTTGAGGAAGGTATGCATGTAGTACTGCCGCCGCCGCGCGTCCCAGGTCCAGGCCGGGCCGCCGAACACCGACTGCCAGTTGTTGGGCGGGGTGCCGTCCTCGTTCGGATCGTGCCAGACGTACCAGTCTGCCTTGGCGTTGTCGCGGTTCTGGCGGCTTTCCGCGAACCATGCGTGCTGGTCGGAAGTATGCGCGTAGACCTGGTCGATCAGGACTTTAAGGCCCAGTTCGTGGGCGCGCGCGACCAGCGCGTCGAAATCGGCCATGGTGCCGAAGACCGGGTCGATGCCGCGATAGTCGGCTACATCATAGCCGAAATCGCGCATGGGCGAGGTGAAGAACGGCGAGATCCAGATCGCGTCGACGCCCAGCGCCGCCACATAGTTCAGCCGGCGGGTGATCCCTGCAAGGTCGCCGACGCCGTCGCCATCGCTGTCCTGAAAGCTGCGCGGATAGATCTGGTAGATTGCGGCGCCCTGCCACCACGGCCGCGGCGGTGTTTCTTGGGCTGTTGCCGCAGGAACGGTCTCGGGGGAAGCCGCGTCGGTAGGATCGAGAGTCATGCGCACCTTTCGCGAAGGCTGGCGGAAGCGTCCGGTATAACAGCCGCGATCTTCGCTGGCGAATTTTTTGCGGCACCGCACAATCGCTCTTGCCGCGTCGCGATGCTGTGCTAGCCATGGTGGAGGAAGTCGGGAAGAGATGGGCGCGCACCGGGTTCGGGGCGTCCCGAAGATGACGTAAACCGCCGTTTCCGCCGACTTTTTTCAGTCCGGCGATCGGCCTGTTCAGGAGTGTGCCCGTGGCTACCGATCCTGTGTCAGACACTTCTCCGCTGGCTTGCGTGCAAACCCCGTCCGAAATGGACAAGCATATCGTTCGCGTCCTGCGAAACCGCGTGGGCAAGGACGAACGCGCGGCCAAGCAGTACGACTGGTACACCGCCTCGATCTACGCGCTGCGCGACAAGATCATCGACAGCTGGTTCGAATCGACCCGCCGCACCTACGATACCGGGGGCAAGCGGGTCTATTACCTCTCGATGGAATTCCTGATCGGTCGCCTGTTGCGCGACGCGCTCTCGAACATGGGCATGACGCGCGAGTTCGAGAAGGCGCTGGCCGCGCACGGGCTGGACCTGGCGGCGCTCGAGGAGCTTGAGCCCGACGCGGCGCTCGGAAACGGTGGCTTGGGGCGTCTCGCTGCCTGCTTCATGGAGAGCCTCGCCACGCTGGACATCCCGGCCTACGGCTACGGTATCCGCTACAAGAACGGCATGTTCCGCCAGCGCGTCGACGATGGCTGGCAGGTCGAGCTGCCCGAGACATGGCTGGCCCACGGCAACCCCTGGGAGTTCGAGCGGGTGGAAAGCACCTACCGCATCGGCTTTGGCGGTGAAGTGGTGGCAGAGGGCGAGGGCGTGTTCTGGCACCCGGCCGAGCAGGTCGAGGCGACCGCCATCGATACCCCGATCGTCGGCTGGCGTGGCAAGCGCGTGAACACGCTGCGGCTCTGGACGTCGAGCCCGCTCGATCCGATCAAGCTCGATGCCTTCAATGCGGGCGACCACTTCGGCGCGCTGGCGGAGCAGGTGCGGGCGGACAGCCTTGTGCGGGTGCTCTACCCCGCCGATTCCAGCCCTGCCGGGCAGGAACTGCGGCTGCGGCAGGAGTATTTCTTCACCGCCGCTTCCATTCAGGACATCGTGCGCCGTCACGTCCAGTACGAAGGCGATATCCGCACTTTGCCGGACAAGGTCGCGATCCAGCTCAACGACACGCACCCCTCGGTCGCGGTGGCCGAACTGATGCGGCTGCTGGTCGATGAAAACGGCCTTGAGTTCAACGAGGCCTGGGACCTGTGCCGCCAGACGGTGTCCTACACCAACCACACCCTGCTGCCCGAGGCACTGGAATCCTGGCCTCTGCCGCTGTTCGAGCGGATGCTGCCGCGCCACATGCAGATCATCTATGCGATCAACAGCCGCGTGCTGAGGGAGGCGCGCAAGGCGGGCTGCGATGATGCGCAGATCGCGGCGATCTCGCTGATCGACGAGGGTGGTGAGCGGCGCGTGCGCATGGCCAACCTGGCTTTCGTGGGGTCGCATTCGGTGAACGGCGTGGCCGCGCTCCATACCGAACTGATGAAGGAGACGGTCTTTGCCGATCTCCACCGGCTTTATCCCACGCGAATTAACAACAAGACCAACGGCGTCACCCCGCGCCGCTGGCTGCAGCAGTGCAATCCGGGCCTGACCCGGGTGATCCGCGATGCCATCGGCGATGGTTTCCTTGACGACGCGGAAAGACTGTCCGACCTCAATGCCCATGCGGGCGATGCGCAACTGGGCGAGCGCGTGGCCGAAGTGAAGCGCGCCAACAAGGTGGCGCTGGCGGACTACATCAAGAAGACGATGGGCGTGCGCCTCGATCCCGATGCGCTGTTCGATGTGCAGATCAAGCGTATCCACGAATACAAGCGCCAGCTGCTCAACCTGATCGAGACGGTGGCGCTCTACGACCAGATCCGCAGCCATCCTGAGCGGGACTGGGTGCCGCGGGTGAAGATCTTCGCGGGCAAGGCGGCGCCGAGCTATCACAACGCCAAGCTGATCATCAAGCTGGCCAACGACATAGCCCGGCGCGTCAATGCCGATCCTTCGGTGGGCGGGCTGCTGAAGGTGGTGTTCGTGCCCAACTACAACGTCAGCCTGGGTGAGCGGATCTTCCCGGCGGCGGACCTGTCCGAACAGATCTCGACCGCGGGCATGGAAGCCTCGGGCACCGGCAACATGAAGTTCGCGCTGAACGGCGCGCTCACCATCGGTACGCTTGATGGCGCCAATGTCGAGATCAAGGATCATGTCGGCGACGACAATATCGTCATCTTCGGCCTTACTGCCGAAGAAGTCGCCAGAAAGCGTGCGGACGGCTACAATCCCCGCGAAGTGATCGAGGGATCGCGCGAGTTGAGCCAGGCGCTCTCGGCGATCTCGTCCGGGGTATTCTCTCCGGACGATCCCGATCGCTACAAGGATCTGGTCGGCGGCATTTACGACCATGACTGGTTCATGTGCGCGGCCGATTTCGATGCTTATGCGGCGGCGCAACGTTCAGTTGATGCCTGGTGGGAGGATACTTCCCGCTGGCGCAGCGCAGCGATACGCAATATTGCGAATGTAGGCTGGTTCTCGTCCGATCGGACGATTGCCGAGTACGCGAGAGAGATCTGGAAGGTTCTGTGACGTCACCGGAAAGTCTGAAACCACCCGAAAGTGCAATTGAGGCTCTCCTTCAAGGCGTTCATGCAGACCCGTTCTCGCTTCTGGGCGTGCTGCCCGGGCCGGACGGCACGTTCCTGCGCGCGATCCTGCCGGGCGCCGAGGAGGTCGAGGCGTTCAGCCTCGATGGGCGCCGGATGGGGCGCCTCGGCAAGATCGACGACCGGGGGCTGTTCGAAGGGCGGCTGAGCGTAAAGCCGCAGCCGATCCGCTATCGCTGCTCGGCGGGAGAGAACGACTGGCTGGTCACCGACCCCTATACCTTCGGTCCGGTGCTGGGGCCCATCGACGACCTCCTGATCGCGCAGGGCACGCATTTCCGCCTGTTCGACAAGCTGGGCGCCCACATCATCGCGCATGAGGGCGCCAAGGGCGTTCACTTCGCGGTCTGGGCACCCAATGCCCGGCTCGTCAGCGTGGTGGGGGACTTCAACGACTGGGATCCCAAGCGCCACGTCATGCGCGATCGCAAGGACATCGGCGTCTGGGAAATCTTCATCCCCGACATCGGGGACTATCGCGCCTACAAGTATCACATCGTCGGCGCCGACGGGGTGGTGCAGCCACTCAAGGCCGATCCATTCGCGTTCATGTCGGAAATCCGCCCGGCCAATGCCTCGATGACCGCGCATCCGGCCAAGCTGGACTGGGGCGACGAGGCGCACCGCGATCACTGGGCCTCGGTCGATCCGCGCAAGGTTCCGGTCTCGATCTACGAAGTCCACGCCGGTTCCTGGCAGCGCGACCGCTTCAACTGGTTCCTGAGCTGGGACGATCTGGCGGAGCAGCTGATCCCTTATGTCGTCGAGATGGGTTTTACCCATATCGAGTTCATGCCGATCAGCGAGCATCCCTATGACCCGTCATGGGGCTATCAGGCGACCGGGCTCTACGCGCCGTCCTCGCGTTTCGGCGAACCGGCGGGGTTCGCGCGCTTCGTGGACGGTGCGCACCGGGCCGGGATCGGCGTGATCCTCGACTGGGTGCCCGCACATTTCCCGACCGACCAGCACGGCCTCGTCCGTTTCGACGGCACCGCGCTTTACGAACATGCCGATCCGCGCATGGGTTTCCAGCCGGACTGGAACACGCTGATCTACAACTTCGGCCGGCGCGAAGTGGTGAGTTTCCTCGTCAACAACGCGCTGTTCTGGGCCGAGCGCTATCACGTCGATGGCCTTCGCGTGGATGCGGTCGCCTCGATGCTCTACCGGGACTATTCGCGCAAGGAAGGCGAATGGATCCCCAATGCGCAAGGCGGGCGTGAGAACTGGGAGGCGGTGGATTTCCTGCGCGCGGTCAACCGCGCGATCTACGGCCAGCACCCCGGCGTCATCACGATCGCCGAGGAATCGACCGCCTGGCCCGGCGTCACCCAGCCCGCCTACGAGGCGGACGATGGCCAGGCTGGTGCGGGACGCGCCAGTTCGCTGGGCTTCGGCTTCAAGTGGAACATGGGCTTCATGCACGACACGCTGCGCTACATGGCGCGCGATCCGGTGCATCGGCGCTACCACCACAACGACATCACGTTTGGGCTGACTTACGCGTTTTCCGAAAACTACGTCCTGCCGCTCAGCCATGACGAAGTGGTTCACGGCAAGGGATCGCTGCTCGGCAAGATGAGCGGGGATGACTGGCAGCAGTTCGCCAACTTGCGGGCCTATTACGGGCTGATGTGGGGCTATCCCGGCAAGAAGCTGCTGTTCATGGGCCAGGAATTCGCCCAGCGCCGCGAGTGGAGCGAGGAGCGCGCGCTCGACTGGAAACTGCGCGAAGCCCCCGCGCATGAAGGCGTGCGCAATCTGGTGAAGGATCTCAACCGCCTCTACCGCACCAAGCGCGCCCTCCACGCGGGGGACTGCGATGGCGGCGGGTTCGAGTGGCTGGTGGTCGACGATGCCGCCAATTCTGTCTTTGCATGGCTGCGCAAGGCGGCGGGTGCAAAGCCGGTCGCGGTCGTCGCCAACATGACCCCGGCAATGCTCACCGGTTACCGCCTGCCGCTGCCCCATGCGGGCAAGTGGCGCGAGATCCTCAACACCGATGCGCTGATCTACGGCGGCACCGGCAAGGGCAACATGGGGCAGGTCAAGGCGGCCGACGGCTATGCGACCGTCACGCTGCCGCCACTTGCCACGATCATGCTGGAATTCGACGAAAACTGATCAGGTCGTGAACTGGCCCCCTGTTCGGCGCGGGGCCGACGATGTGCAAGGAGAGTGTTTCAGATGCGTACCTCGGGATCGCCGCTCGCACGCGACGCCATGGCCTATGTGCTCGCGGGGGGGAGGGGTAGCCGGCTTGCCGAACTGACCGACAACCGGGCCAAGCCCGCGGTCTATTTCGGCGGCATGAGCCGCATCATCGACTTTGCGCTGTCCAACGCGATCAATTCGGGCATCCGCCGCATCGGCGTGGCCACGCAGTACAAGGCGCATAGCCTGATCCGCCACATGAACCGCGCGTGGAACTTCATGCGGCCGGAGCGCAACGAGAGTTTCGACATCCTGCCCGCCAGCCAGCGCATTTCCGAGATGCTGTGGTACGAAGGCACGGCGGATGCGGTGTTCCAGAACATCGACATCATCGCATCCTACAGCCCGAAGTACATGGTGATCCTGGCGGGCGACCACATCTACAAGATGGACTACGAATTGATGCTGCAGGAGCATGTCAATTCGGGCGCGGACGTGACGGTGGGCTGCCTTGTCGTGCCGAAGAAGGAAGCCAGCGGTTTCGGCGTCATGCATGTCGACGAGCACGACGTGATTACCTCGTTCGTGGAAAAACCCAAGGATCCGCCGACGATCCCCGGCGATCCGGACAATTGCCTCGCTTCCATGGGCATCTACGTCTTCGATACCGAGTTCCTGTTCGAGCAACTGCGGCGCGATGCCGCCGATCCCGATTCCAGGCGCGATTTCGGCGGTGACATCATTCCCTACATCGTCAGGCACGGGAAGGCGCAGGCGCACCGTTTCACCAATTCCTGCATCCGCGCGGCGGAAGAGATCGAGGAGTACTGGCGCGACGTCGGCACCGTGGATGCCTATTTCGACGCCAATCTCGACCTGACCGACACCGTGCCCAAGCTCAACATGTACGACCGCGACTGGCCGATCTGGACCGACACCGTCGTCGCCGCCCCCGCCAAGTTCGTGCACGACGAGGAAGGACGGCGCGGCGAGGCGATTTCCTCGCTGATCAGCCAGGACTGTATCGTCTCCGGCTCGCTGGCGCGGCGTTCGCTGCTGTTTACCGGGGTCAAGATGGGCAGCTATTCTTCCGTCAACGAAGCGGTGATCCTGCCTTACTGCAACATCGGCCGCCATGCGCGGCTCAGCCGGGTCATCATCGATTCCGGTGTGCGTATTCCCGAAGGGCTGGTGGTGGGAGAAGACCCCGTTCTCGACGGCCAGCGTTTCCGCCGCACCGACAATGGCGTATGCCTGATCACCAAGCGCATGATCGAGCGGCTGGAAATCTAAGGATTTGTTTGAGGATCCCAGCGCAGGCGGATTTTCAGACACCGGAAGGGAAGAGTGCATTGAAGGTTCTGTCGGTCGCATCCGAAGCAGTTCCCCTGATCAAGACCGGCGGGCTGGCCGATGTTGCAGGCGCGCTTCCCTCGGCGCTGGCGCCAAACGGGGTGGAAGTGACGACGCTGCTGCCGGGCTACCCTTCGGTGCTCAAGGCGATCGGACGGTCCCGCGCGGTTCATGCGTGGGATTCGCTGCTGGGGGTGCCGGCGCGGCTGCTTTCCGCGAAGATTGACGGCCATCCGCTGCTGGTGCTCGATGCGCCGGCCCTGTTCACCCGCGACGGCGCGCCCTACACCGATGGCGCCGGGCGCGACTGGGGGGATAACTGGCACCGCTTTTCCGCGTTTGGCCGCGCCGCAGCCGACATCGCGGGCGGCGCCATGGTCAGCCGGGGCAAGGCGAAGCGTTATGACGTTGTCCACGCGCACGACTGGCAGGCGGCGATGGCCTGCGCCTATCTGCGCTTCGCTCCGTTCGGCGGAGATGAGGGGCGGGTGCCTTCGGTGGTCACGGTCCACAACATGGCGTTTCAGGGCTGGTTCGGTTCCGAAGTGTTCCCCGGTGTCGGCCTGCCCGCCGAGGCATGGACGATGGAGGGCGTGGAATATCACGGCGGTCTCGGCATGCTGAAGGCCGGGCTCGCCTGTGCCGATGCGGTCACTACCGTCAGCCCCACCTATGCGCGTGAAATCCGTGCGGCGAACTTCGGCATGGGGCTGGAAGGGCTGGTGATCGCGCGGGGCAATGCCGTCAGCGGCATTCTCAACGGCATCGATACCGCGCTGTGGAACCCGGCCGAGGACGCCGCGCTCGCCGCGCGTTATTCCGCTCGGACGCTCGACAAGCGCAAGGCCAACAAGCGCGCACTGGAGGCCGAGTTCGGCCTCGACGAGGATGACGGCCCGCTGTTCATCGCGGTCACGCGCCTCACCTGGCAGAAGGGCATGGACGTGCTGCCCGAAGTGCTGGATCATCTCGTCGGGATAGGCGGACGGCTGGCGCTGCTGGGCTCGGGAGACCGTGCGATCGAGCGCCAGCTGCGCGAAGGGGCAGCGCGCCATCCGGGCCGGGTGGGCCTGCGTTTCGGATACGACGAGGATTTGTCGCACCGCATGCAGGGCGGCGGCGATGCGATCCTCATCCCCTCGCGTTTCGAGCCTTGCGGGCTGACCCAGCTTTATGGCCTGGCTTATGGCTGTCTCCCCGTTGTTTCCCGCACCGGCGGTCTTGCCGATACGGTGATCGATGCCAATCCGGCCGCGCTCGCGGCGGGTGTCGCCACCGGCATCCAGTTCGACGGCGTGCATTACGACGCACTCTCGGCGGCGCTGACCCGCACGGTGGAATTGTGGAACGAACCGGACGTCTGGGCCGCGCTCCAGAAGAACGCGATGAAGGCCGATTTCTCGTGGACGGCGAGCGGCGCGGCTTACGCCCGGCTTTACCGCAAGCTGGCTGCATGAACCCGCTCGGCGTCGAGATCGGGGCCGACGCCACGCGCTTCACGGTGCGGGCGCCGCTGGCCGACATGGTCTGGTTGTGCCTGTTTTCCGGCGCCGAGGAAACGCGCCACGCGATGCTCCGGCAAGGCCCGGAATGGACGCTGGCGCTGCCGGGCAACCTGACCGGCGCGCATTACGGCTATCGCGCTGCCGGGGAGTGGGCGCCCGAGCGCGGGCTGTGGTTCGATCCGGCCAAGCTGCTGGTCGATCCCCGGGCGGTGGAACTGGATCGCCGCTTCGTGCAGGACCCGCGCCTTGCCGTCCACGGCGAGGATACCGCAGACATTGTTCCGCGCGCGGTGGTTCCCGCTGCCGCGCCGCCGCCGGCACTCGATCCGCCTCGCTTCCGCTCGGGCGGGCTGGTCTACGAACTCAACGTCCGCGGCTTCACCCGTCTCCATCCCGATGTGCCCGAGCACATGCGCGGCACGGTCGCGGCACTGGCCCATCCGGCTGTGCTCGCACATCTGAAGAAGCTGCATGTGACGGCGGTGGAACTGATGCCGATCGTTGCCTGGGTGGACGAGAGGCACCTGCCGCCGCTCGGCCTCGTCAACGCATGGGGCTACAATCCGGTGGCGATGATGGCGCTCGATCCTGGGCTGTGTCCCGGCGGGGTGGCAGAGCTGCGCAATACGGTCGCCGCGCTCCATGCCGAGGGGATCGGCGTGCTGCTCGATATGGTGTTCAACCATACCGGCGAGAGCGACGGGTCGGGCGGCATCCTTTCGCTGCGCGGACTGGACAACGGCGCCTACGCCCATGCGCCCGATGGTGCGCTCATCAACGATACCGGCTGCGGCAATACGCTGGATTTCGCCAATCCGGCCGTGCGGCGGCTGGCGCTCGACGCGATGCGGCATTTTGCGAGCGCCTGCGCCGTGGACGGCTTCCGCTTCGACCTTGCGCCAGTCATGGCGCGCGGACCCGGGTTCGATCCTGCCGCGCCGATCTTTGCGGAGATCGCCGCCGATCCTGTGCTCTCGACGCGGGTGATGATCGCCGAGCCGTGGGATATCGGCCCGGGCGGTTATCAGCTTGGCAATTTTCCCGCCAACTGGCTCGAATGGAACGACCGCTTCCGCGACGACGTGCGCCGTTTCTGGCGCGGGGACGAGGGCATCGGCAAGCTGGCGACGCGGCTGGCGGGCTCGTCCGATGTGTTCGGCCCGCTTGCCCCGCATTCCGCCTGCCGTTCGGTCAATTTCCTTGCCGCGCACGATGGCTTCACGCTGGCCGATACCGTCGCTTACGAGCGCCGTCACAACTGGGCCAATGGCGAGAACAATCGTGACGGCCACGGCGAGAACTTCAGCTGGAACCACGGCGTCGAGGGTAGCACCGACGATGCGGCGGTGCTGGCGGCGCGCCAGGCCGATCTCAAGGCCATGCTCGGCACCCTGTTCGCCTCCACCGGCACCATCATGCTGACCGCGGGCGATGAATTCGGCCGCACCCAGCACGGCAACAACAACGCCTATTGTCAGGACAATGCGATCGGCTGGGTGGATTGGGAAGGCCGCGACCATGAACTGGAGGATTACGTCGCCGGGCTCGGTGCCGCGCGGATGACCTATCTGGCCGCCTTCCAGCGCTTCGAGGATCACGGCGCATGGCATGCCCCGGACGGCCGGGAAATGACCGTGGCCGATTGGGAGCGCCCCGGCGAGAACCGTCTCGACTGGGCCTATACCGGGGCGGAAGGCACCTTGCGCTTCACCGTCGACCGGCTTGAGCGGCGGGTTTTTGCCACCGCACGTGCGGCCACGGCCTGATTTCGGGAAGGCGCGTTGGCAAGCGCGGGTTTTTGTAATAAGCGATGCTCGCTCGCAGGCTTCGGCCTGGCGGGCAACGATCGCGCCGGTGCCCCGAAAGGGGCTTAAAAGGGAACGCGGTGCGGGTGGATCGCTCCATCCGAAGCCGAGGCTGTCCCTGCAACTGTAAGCGGTGAGCGAGATGACGAGGTCTTCCCGAGGGGAAGGCCGGCCACTGGACCTGCCAGGTCCGGGAAGGCCGTGCATCGAGCTTCGACCCGCGAGCCAGGAGACCTGCCGGCGCGTCGGTCGCTCTTGCCTTGGTCCAGGGAAAGGCCATGGCTCGGTACTCCGCGTGAGCGACGAAACCGTGCGGCTGGGGCTGCATCGGCGCGCAGGGAAGGGCGTATTGCGCGCGCCCCCTCCCTGTGTGCGGACCGGCGCGAGCCGGCAGGCCCCGGCCATCGTCGCTGCGCGCGTGGACCCTTGGCATGCCCGTTCCCGGGACGACCAAATGTGCGAGCCCCTTCGTGGTGCGTGGATGGTGCCCTTCGGCCTGGCGGCCGATGGAATCCGGCGACGGACTGATCGTGCGCCTGCGCCCGCCGCTGGCCCGGATGACCCGCGCGCAGGCGCTGGGCCTGTGCGACCTTGCACTGGGCCATGGCAGCGGCACGCTCGACCTGACGAGCCGGGGCAATCTTCAGCTGCGCGGGGTGCGAGAAACGGCCTTGCGCCCGCTGCTCGAAGGGCTGGCAGCCTTGGGCCTGGTCGACGGCGATGCCGAGCGCGAGGCCCGGCGCAATCTGACACTGGCACCGGACTGGTCGGAGGGGGACGAGACCGAGGGTATCGCCCGCGCTTTCATGGACCGGCTGGACCGGTTGCCGCCGCTGCCGGGCAAAGTCGGATTTGCCATCGATGCCGGTTCGCAGCCGGTTCTGGGGCTGGTCCCGGCCGATTTGCGCATTGAACGCGGTGAGACCGGCGCGCTGATCCTGCGCGCGGAGGGCCGCGAGACCGGGGTGCCGATCGCCATGGACCGTGCCGCCGAAGCGCTGATCGATCTTGCCCACTGGTTCGTGGATAGCGGCGGTGCGGTGTCGGGGCGGATGGCGCGCCATCACGCCGAGCTCCCCGCTTGGGCGCAGGGGGCTGTTCGCCCGGCTGCCTCGCGCGCGCCACTGGCCCCGGGCCTTCACCCGCTTGGCGCCGCGTTCGGGGTGGCGTTCGGCAGCTTGCACGCCGAGGCTTTGGCAGAACTGCTGGACAAGACCGAGGCCCGCGCCGTCCGGCTCACGCCATGGCGCGTGCTGCTGCTGGAGAACGCCGCGCTTGTCCCGGCTGAGGGTTTCGCCACTGAGGCGTCCGATCCGTCGCTGCGTGTCGATGCCTGCCCCGGAATGCCGGCCTGCCCGCAGGCGAGCGTCGAAACGCGCGCTCTCGCCGAGCGCCTCGCGCCCCATGTGGCCGGGCGCCTGCATGTCTCGGGCTGCGCAAAAGGCTGCGCCCGGTCGCTTCCTGCCGCGGTTACCCTGACCGGACGCGGCGGCGCATTCGATCTTTCGTTCGATACTCGCGCAGGCGCCCCGGCGGTCATCGCCGGGCTCACACCCCACCAGATTCTCACGCATTTCGGAGCCGATTGATGCCGCACCATTACGAGACCGACGGCGCGGCGATCTATCGCCAGTCCTTCGCGACGATCCGCGCCGAGGCCGATCTCGCCCGCTTCGATGCCGACGAGGAGCGCATCGCGGTACGCATGATTCACGCAGCCGGGCTGGTAGACCTCGCCGCGCACATCCGCTTCTCGCCGGGTTTCGCGGCTGCGGCGATGGCGGCGGTGGCGAGCGGGGCGCCAATTCTCTGCGATGCGCGCATGGTCAGCGAAGGTATCACCCGCGCCCGCCTGCCTGCGGGAAATCCGCTGGTCTGCACCCTCAACGCGCCCGAGGTTCCGGCGCTGGCGCAGGCAATCGGCAATACCCGTTCGGCCGCCGCGCTCGAACTCTGGCGGCCGTATCTGGACGGGGCGCTGGTGGCGATCGGCAATGCGCCGACCGCGCTGTTCCATCTGCTGAACATGCTGGAAGATCCGCAATGCCCGCGTCCCGCGGCGATCATCGGCTGTCCGGTCGGCTTCGTCGGCGCGGCGGAATCGAAGGCGGCCTTGTGGGCGGAGCAGCCGGTGCCGTGCTGCGTGGTCGAAGGGCGGCTGGGGGGAAGCGCCATCACGGTTGCGGCGGTCAATGCGATCGGGAGCAAGGCGGAATGAACGCGGAAACGAGAATCGAGGCGAACGTCGCGGTGAAGACCGGAACGATCTACGGGGTTGGGCTTGGTCCCGGCGCGCAGGACCTGATGAGTGTCCGCGCCGACCGGTTGGTGCGCGGCGCGCGCCACCTTGCCTATTTCCGCAAGGCCGGCCGCCCCGGACAGGCGCGCCGGATCGTCGAGGGCATGTTGCACGCCGATGTGGCCGAGTTCGCCATGGAATACCCGGTCACGACCGAGATCTCGCTGGCCGATCCGCGCTACAACGCCTGCCTGTCCGAGTTCTATGCCGCCTGCACCGAGCATCTCGGCACCCTGGCGCGCCGCGGCGAGGATGTTGTCGTCCTGTGCGAGGGCGACCCGTTCTTCTACGGTTCCTTCATGCACCTTCACGCACGGCTTTCGGGCGTGGTTCCGGTGGAAATCGTGCCGGGCATCACCGGCATGTCGGGCGCATGGACCGCCAGCGGTACACCGATCACCTGGGGTGACGATGTGCTGACGGTGCTGATGGCCACGCTGCCCGAAGCCGATCTCGCGCGGCGGATCGCCGATACCGATGCGCTGGTGGTGATGAAGATCGGCCGAAATCTCGCCAAGCTGCGCCGCGCGGTCGCGGCGGCGGGGCGCGAGCATGAGGCATGGCTGGTCGAGCATGCGGCCATGGCCGAGCAGCGCATCACCCCGCTGGTCGAAGCGGAAGCCGTGACGCCCTATTTCTCGATCCTGCTGATCCACGGCAAGGGCCGCCGTCCGTGAGCGGGTGGATCGCGATCGCCGGGCTCGGCCCGGGCCGCGAGACGCTGGTCACGCCGGAAGTGTCGCAGGCGCTGGCCGAGGCCAGCGATGTGGTCGGCTACATCCCCTATGTCGCGCGGGTCGCCCCGCGCGCGGGGCTGGTGCTCCATGCCAGCGACAACCGGGTGGAGCTCCAGCGCGCCGCCCATGCGCTGGAGATGGCGGCGGCAGGGAGGCGGGTGGTGGTCGTCTCCTCTGGCGATCCGGGGGTTTTCGCGATGGCCGCGGCCGTGTTCGAGGCACTGGAGCAGGGGCCGCCGGAGTGGCTTTCGCTGGACATCCGCGTGCTGCCGGGGATCACCGCGATGCTGGCGGCCAGCGCCCGCGCGGGGGCGCCACTGGGGCATGATTTCTGCGCGATCAACCTTTCGGACAACCTCAAGCCATGGGCGCTGATCGAGCGGCGCCTGCGTCTTGCGGCGGAGGCGGACTTCGCGATGGCATTCTACAACCCGCGCTCCCAGTCCCGCCCCGAAGGGTTCGCCCGCGTGCTGGACGTGCTGCGCGAGGCTTGCGGCGCGGATCGGCCGATCCTGTTTGCCCGCGCGGTGTCGACGCCCGAGGAACACCTGCGGGTCACGACGCTGGGCGAGGCAAGCCCGGACATGGCCGATATGCGCACCGTGGTCATTGTCGGGTCGAGCCGGACGCGGCTGATCCCGCGCGAGGGTGCGCCGATCCTCTACACGCCGAGATCGGCGGAATGAGGGAGCCAGTCGAACACGGCCTCCACGGTGTGCACGGTCTCGGTCGGCGCGGCGGCCGGGCGTTCGATCATCATGACCGGAATGCCGAGGCGGCGCGCGGCGATGAGCTTGGCCTGCGCGCCGCTGCCGCCCGCGTTCTTGCAGACGACAACGTCGATCCGGTGCTGTGCCAGCAAGCGTATGTCGTCTTCCGCCGTGAAGGGGCCGCGATCGACGACAAGATGATGGTCGGGAAGCGCAGGCGGCTGCCGGGGCCGGTCGACGAAGCGCAGCAGGTAATGGTGCTGGCCTTGCGCGGCGAAGGCCTCGACATGCATGCGGCCGAGCGCCAGCATCACCCGGCGCCGCGGTCCGGCCAGCGCGGAGACGGCGGCGGCGACATCGGGCACGGATTGCCAGCGATCACCCGGCTGCGGCGCCCAGCCGGGGCGGGTGAGCGTGAGCAGCGGCGTGCCGGTCGCCTCGGCGGCGGCCAGAGCGTTGCGGCTCATGGTGGCCGCGAACGGATGGGTCGCATCGATCAGGTGGGAGACGCGGTGGTCCTGCAGGTACTGCGCAAGGCCGTCCGCTCCGCCGAAGCCCCCGATCCGCACCGGGATCGGCTGGGCGCGCGGCGCCTCGGTGCGTCCGGCGTAGCTGAGCGTGGCGTCGAGGCCCCGATCCGCCATGGCGCGGGCGAGTGCGCTCGCTTCGGTGGTGCCGCCCAGGATGAGGATATGGGACATGACTGATTCTCCCGGGCGGGCCTGGCTGACGCTGATCGGCATCGGCGAGGATGGCCTTTCCGGCCTCTGCGCTGATGCCCGCGCGGTGCTGGCCGAAGCCGATCTGGTGACCGGCGCCGAGCGGCACATGGCGCTGGTGGGCGGACTTAAGGCCGAATGCCGGACATGGCCAGTGCCCTTTGCCAGCGGCGTCGACGGCCTGCTCGCCGAGCGCGGGCGGCGCACGGTGATGCTGGTGTCGGGAGACCCGTTCTGGTTCGGCGCGGGTTCGGTGATCGCGCGCCATCTGGCGCCGCACGAGTGGACGGCGATGCCCGGACGCTCGACCTTTTCGCTGGCGGCGGCGCGGCTGGGGTGGGCGCTGGAAACGACCGTCTGCCTTGGCCTTCATGCGGCCCCGCTGGCGCGAGTGCGGCCACATCTGGCGCCGGGCGTGCAGGTGCTGGTCCTGGTGCGGGACGGCGCGGCGGTGGCGGAGTTCATGGCCTATCTGACAGCGCAAGGTTTCGGTGCGTCCGAGGTCACGGTGCTGGAAGCGCTGGGCGGCCCGCGCGAGCGCATTCGATCGATGCGCGCGGATGCCGAGCCATTTGCCGACACCGTACATCCGGTGGCGCTTGGCATCCGGTTCGCAGGGGACGGGGCGGTTCTGCCCCGAGCCAGTGGAGCGGCTGACGACTGGTTCCAGCATGATGGGCAGATCACCAAGCGGCCCGTGCGCGCGCTCACGCTCTCGGCGCTGGCGCCGCGTGCCGGCGAAAGGCTGTGGGACATCGGCTGCGGGTCGGGCTCCATTGCCATCGAGTGGCTGCTCGCTCATCCCGCCATGCAGGCGACCGGGTTCGAGGCCGATCGCGAGCGGGCGGAACGGGCGCGGAGCAATGCCCGGGCGCTGGGGGTGGACCGGTTGGAGGTGGTGGAAGGGCGCGCGCCCGAAGTTCTGGCAGACCGGCCGCCGCCCGATGCCGTGTTTATCGGCGGCGGGCTGAGCGAGGCCCTGCTCGAAACGCTCTGGGGGTTGCTCGGCAAGGGCACACGCATCGTCGCCAATGCGGTGACGCTGGAGTCGGAAGCCCTGCTCGCGAAGTGGCAGGTGGAGAAGGGCGGCGAATTGCTGCGGATCGAACTCGCGCAAGCGGCCCCGCTCGGCACGCGGCGCGGGTGGAAGGCGCATTATCCGGTGGTGCAGTGGAGCGCGGTGCGATGATCGTGGCCGGTTTCGGCTGCCGGCAAGGGGCGACTCTGGCCTCGCTCGAGAATGCGCTCGAGCTTGCCAGCGGGCAGGTGCCTGCCGTGCGCATCGCCATGCTCGCCGCGCCTGAGGACAAGTGCGGGTTGGTGGCCGAACTGGCCGCGCGGCTTGGACTTCCGGTTCTCGGCATCGCCCCGCACGCGCTGGAGGCGGCGGCGACAGTCACCCGGTCTGCCGCCAGCCTCGCCGCCCGCCGTACCGGCAGCGTGGCCGAAGCCTCCGCGCTCGCCGCGATAGGCGCGCCGTCACGCCTGATCGTCCCCCGTATCGTTTCGTCAGACCGGATGGCCACTTGCGCCATTGCCGAAGGAGCCTTGTCTTGACTGTCCACTTCATCGGCGCCGGTCCCGGCGCGCCCGATCTGCTTACCTTGCGCGGACGCGACCTGATCGCCGCCAGCCCGGTCTGCCTCTATGCCGGATCGCTGGTGCCCGCCGCCGTGCTTGGCCATTGCCCGCCGGGCGCGCGCATCGTCAACACCGCGCCGATGGACCTCGACGCGATCATCAAGACGATCCGCGAGGCGCATGAGGCCGGGCAGGACGTGGCGCGGCTTCATTCGGGCGATCTTTCGGTCTGGTCCGCCATGGGCGAGCAGGTGCGGCGCCTGCGCGCGCTCGCAATTCCCTTCACCGTGACGCCGGGGGTTCCGGCTTTTGCCGCCGCTGCCGCCGCGCTGGAAACGGAACTGACAGTACCGGCGCTGGCCCAGTCGGTGGTGCTGACCCGCACCCCCGGCCGGGCCAGCACGATGCCCGAGCGCGAAAGCCTAGAACGCTTCGCCGCGACGGGCGCGACGCTGGCGATCCACCTCTCGATCCACAATCTGGAGGCGGTGGTGCGCGATCTCCTGCCTTCCTACGGCGGCGACTGCCCGGTGGCGGTGGTCTGGCGGGCGAGCTGGCCGGACGAGCGGATCGTGCGCGCCACGCTGGCAACGGCGGAGGCGGCGGTGGCGGGCAGCATGGAGCGTACCGCGCTGATCCTTGTGGGGCCCTCGCTGGGCGCGCATGTGGAAGGTGAAAGCAGTCTCTATGCTGCGGGTTACGACCGCCGCTTCCGCCCGCAATCGGCGCAGTCGGTCTTTGCCGGCCGCGAGGACTGAGCGGGGCGATGATCGATCTGCACCTGATCGGCATTGGTACCGGCAATCCCGATCACCTGACGATGGCGGCGATCCGGGCCATGAACGGGGCCGACCTGATCCTGCTCCCGCGCAAGGGCGGGGAGGGGGATGGCAGAAGCGATCTTGTCGATCTGCGCCGCGTCCTTTGCGGCGCCGTGTTGACCCGGCCGGTGCGTGTGGTGGAGTTCGATCTTCCCGCTCGCGCCGCCGAGGGGCCCTATATCGAGGCGGTGCGCGACTGGCATGCCGCCATCGCCGCGGCCTGGCGGGCCGAGATCGATGCCCATCTCCCGCGCGGGGGCAAGCTGGCGCTGCTCGTCTGGGGCGATCCCTCGCTCTATGACAGCACCTTGCGCATTGCCGCGCGATTGCAGCGCGAAGGACTTGATCTGCGGACCCATGTCGTCCCCGGGATCAGCAGCGTGCAACTGCTGACGGCGGCCCATGCGATCCCGCTGAACACGCTGGCCTCGTCGGTCACCATCACCACCGGGCGGCGGCTGCGTGAACGGGGCTGGCCGGAAGGCGCGGATACATTGGTGGTGATGCTTGACGGGGGCTGTGCGTTCGAGACGCTGCCGCCGGAAGGTATCGAGATCTGGTGGGGGGCTTTCTTGGGCTTGCCGCAGGAAGCGCTCGTCAGCGGGGCGCTGGCCGAGGCCGGGCCGCGCATAGCCCCGCTCAGGGCTATGCTGCGCGAGAAGCATGGCTGGATAATGGACATCTATCTGCTGCGACGGCCAGCGGGCTCGCGGTCTTGAGCAGCTGATCCGATTGCATCGGATCAACTGCTCTAAAATTCTGGCTTTGAAAAATGGCTGACAGGATGGGGTCGCCCATCCCGCCAGCCAGTCCAGGGTAAACCCGTGAAACGGGTCGCCCTTCGGGTCGCCTCGTAAAATCGTCGCACCTGGCGCAAAGCGCGGATCGCGCTGCAGCCTCTGGAAACAGGGACTGCTGCATGGCTGAAGGGAGTACCATCCGGGAAATTCCCGGAGACGTTATCGCGGCAGGGGAGGCGTTCCCTCACCGCGACTGAGTGCGATGAGCTGGGCCAGCCCGTTGGTCTGCGTCTTGGCCACGATCGCGGCGCGGTGGTCCTCCACGGTGCGCGCCGAGATCGCCAGGCGGTCGGCGATTTCCTTGTTGCTGTGTCCGCGCACCAGCAGGTCGAAAACCTCCCGTTCGCGCCGGGTGAACAGGGACGTCAGGGTCAGGATCCGCCGTTCGCGTTCCGACCAGTTCAGCCCTTCGGAGACGGCGCTGACAAGGCGGTCGGTGTCGATCGGTTTCTCCAGATAGTCGAGCCCGCCATGGCGGCGCACGGCATCGACGGCGTGGGTGGTGGTCGGCCAGGCGGTCATGAACACCAGAGCGAGCGCCGGGACGCGGCTGCGCAGGCTTTCCGCGAAAGCGAAGCCGTCGGTGGTGCCGAGCTGGATGTCGCTGACGAGGCAGCCGAATACCTGTCCGTCCAGTGCCGTGGACACGGTTGCGGTGTCGAAGAACGCCTGCGCCGCGAAGCCGTGCCGGGTCAGCAGCCGGGCAATGGTGCAGGCGAGGTCTTCATCATCGTCCAGCACGGCGACCATGGCGGGCGGGGGCGCCGTGTGAGGGGATTGCATCGTCATGTCGGGGTTCCGGAACGCGGCGTGTAGAGTGGCAGCGAAACCACCATGTGCACGAAGCCCGGCTCGTCGTCGCGGACCAGCATGCCGCCGTGGGCCTCGATGATGGTGCGGGCGATGATGACGCCTATGCCCATCCCGGCCCCTGAGGCCGAGGGCGGAACGGGGCGGGCCGAAACGGCGTTGGTGATCCGGATGACGGCATCGTCGCCCCGCATCTGCGTGCTCATCCGCAGGGTGCGGTCCGCAGCGGCGGTGATGGCATTGCGCAGCAGGTTGACGATCGCCTGCGAGAGCTCGATCTCCTGGGCATGGACGGTGAGGTCGGGCGGAACCGGTGCCAGCACGAGCTGGCATTCCGCGCTGCGCAGTTCCGGCGCGACCATCTGCACGGATGATTGCAGCAGCATGCACAGCGGCAGGGGAGACGGCTCGTCCACGGAGCGGCCGCCGAACCGTCGCAGCCGCCGGACCAGTTCGGAAAGGGCATGGGCCTTGCGGTCGACCAGTGCTGCGCTTTGCGCGATGTCGGCATCGAGGTCGGCCGTGCGGCTCCTGAGATGGCCTGCCTCGATCGCCAATGTGGAGAGCGGTTGGCTGATCTCGTGGATCACCGCCACCGACATTGCCCGCAACGTCTTCAGCCGCTCCGCCTGGAACAGCAGGCGGTTGCGCCGGGCGAGCATGTCCTCGGCAATCTTCTGGGTGTCGGCGTAACAGCCCGACAGCCAGGTGACGATGGCGACGGCGGCGAGGCTGAGGTGCAGGTTCAGCCGCTCTCCATCGCCGAGCGGCCCGGCGGAATAGGGGAGGAACAGGGCAATGACGGCCAGGATCGTGAACCAGGCGGCGGTGCGGCCGTGGCGCAGGCCGATCCAGGCGCCTGCCAGGAGCAGCGGTGTCGGTTGCGCGCCGAGACCGGCGCGCCATAGCGCGACGGTCAGCCACATGGAGGCGCCGAGGATGACGGCGCCGGGCACGAGCAGGCGCCAGCCGGGCATGGCAAGGGCGCGGCGTTCGGTCGAGCGATAGAAGCGTGCGAGCGACAGTAACGGCGGTGCCAGCACCATGATGCCGAGCAGGTCGCCGAGGGCAAGGCCGGTCAGCGACACCACCAGCTGCACCCTGATTGTCGATGGTCCTGCCGTGGCAGGCAGTGCCAGTTCCAGCGGTACGAATAGCAGCGCATTGAGGGCTGGGGCCAGCAGCGCGGCGATACCCAGGCGCATGGGAGCAGCGGTAACCGGTTCGCCGCCGCCTTCGGCTCGGTGGCCCGACAGGCGGCCGGCCATGGAGCGGGCAATCGCGATCGCGGCAGCGTAGGCAAGGGCCGGGCGCATGATGTTGATGCTGTCGTGAATGACGCCGGAGCCGGTGAGCGGCAGCACCCCGCTCATCGCATCGACACAGAGTTCCGTGGCCATCAACCAAGGGGTGATCGCCAGGCCTCGCCGCCAGAGTGCCGCAAAACGCAGCCCGGCGGCGGGATACCATAGCGAAAAGAATCCGCCTCCGCCCCATGGGTGGGCAGCCCAATGCAATGCGGCGAAGGCCAGCCCGTAAAGGGCCAGCAGCAGAAGATCCGAGGCGTACTTGCGGACAAGATCCGCCGTCAGGTCTGCCGCGCCGGTCTGTGCGTCGCCTGCCTTCGCGGAAATCGTCTTGGTCCAGTCCATCACGGCACGTGCTTTGGCCGGTTTGCCGGAAGCGGGAAACCCGGAATATTCACGGGGCCCCGCTTCCGGCAAGCCGGGCTCGCGCAACGTGCTATGCGATCATGGCATTGGCACGGTAGCGGAAGTCGCGCAGGCGCACTTCACCCTTTCCGGCGGCATAGATGCCCAGGCGCAGGCTGAGGAACCCGCCGAAGGTGTTGTGGTGCATTCCCGAGACTTCCATGCGCGTATCGTGGCGCTGCCAGCTGCGGCCCTCGTCATGCGAGAAGTGCCAGGTCACGACATTTTCCCGGTTGGTGAGGCGCAGGCGCAAGGTACGGGCGGAATGGGGGATCCCGGCCCACGGCAACTCCTGCGAGTATTCGAAGAGCTTGAGCGTCCTGGCCGTGAAGCCCAGCCCGACAAAGGCCTTGTGGTTGTAGAACAGCAGCAGGCCCGCCTCGGCATCCTCGCTCAGCAGGTCGAGCGTGATCTCGGCCTGGTAACTGCGATCCCCGGCGATGCAGGTGAGCGGCGGGGAATCCGCAGGGGAAGTGCCGCTCGCGGCGAGCACCAGGCCGCCGGGCCGGTATGCCGAGCGCTTGGCATCGCCGTCCGGCGCGAAAAAGGTCCACTGCAGGCCCATGCGATCCGCGGAGAAGTCGTCGGACAGAGCCGGAAGCGATGGACCCGGCTTGCCGCCAGCCGGTTTGGCAAGCGGCTGCGAGAGGTCGCCGCCGCGTGCCCTGAACCAGCCGTCCCCGGTCCACTCGATCGGTTCCAGCAATGTCTGGCGGCCAAGCGTGCGCAGGCCGTTCTCGTAGCCGTGGTAGACCATCCACCAATCGCCCGCCGGTCCTTCGACCAGCGTGGCATGCCCGCGGGACCACCAGGGCTCCGCCGTGCCTTGCGTGCGAACGATGGGATTGTGCGGGCAATGCTCCCATGGCCCATGGACGGAGCGGGAGCGGGCGGTGATGACCATGTGCCCGGTGACCGGACCGGCAGTGCCGCCGATGGCGGTGACAAGGTAGAACCAGTCGCCGCGGCGCAGCAGCTTGGGTCCTTCCGGCGCGAAGTTCTCGACGATCCAGTCGTCGGGATAGCGCCAGGGATCGTAGGCCTTTTCCAGCGGACCATCGGTGGCAAGGCCGTCATCGGTCAGCCGGACCTTGCGGATGCCGTTGGTGAAGAGATAGCGCCGCCCATCCTCGCCCACGACATGGCCCGGATCGATGCAGCCGGGAATGTCGAGGTCGACCGGATCGCTCCAGGGGCCGCGGATGTCATCTGCCCAGATCACGTAGATCGACCAGGGTTTGCCATCGGGGGCGGCCGGGAGATAGATGAAGTAGCGGTCCTTGTGCTTCACGAGATCGACAGCCCAGACGCTGCCGAGATTGTGCGTGAGGGCCGGGCCGATCGGCGACCAGTTCACCAGATCGCGCGATTGCCAGATCACCAGCCCGGGGTAGTAGTCAAAGGAGGAGAACGTCATGTAGTAGACGTCGCCGTCCTTCAGGATCGACGGGTCGGGATGATCGCCGGACAGGATCGGGTTGCGATACGTGCCGTTGCCGAGATCGGCCTTGCGCTGGCCTTCGGGGCCTGTTCCCCAGGTCGGCGCGCGGCCAGGCGCGCGTGCCGCCGCCTCGCTCGCGAGTGCAGGGGCCAGAGCGGCCAGAGCGGGGGGAACGGCGGCGGGCAGGGCCGCGCCGGCAAGCGCGCCCTTGAACATGGTGCGGCGGGTCAGGCTCATGGTATTTCCCTGGTCGGTCACGAGGCGAATTTCAGCGTTACGAGCACGACGTCGTTGGTCTGCATCGGCAGTTCGACCAAGGCGGTGCCGTCCCGGCCGACGGAGATGGTCTTGCCGGTTTCCGTCGTGTCGGCGGTTTCCTGACGCAGGCGATCGAGCTGTGCGGCATCGACGGATTCCGGCATGCCCATGTCGATATAGAGCGAGAGCGGATCGTTGTGCCGATAACCGGTGCGGTGCGTCTCGAGCCGGTAGCGGCCCGGCGCGAGGTGCTCGAAGCGGATCGTTACCGGATCGCTCGTCCGCGATGGCTGGAGGCGGGTATAGAACGGCTTGTTGCTCAGGGTCTGCTCGGGCTGGTGCCAATCCCAGACCACCGCGCTGACGGCCTTGCCCTCGCGCGAGGCGAACGTGAATTCGTCCGCCACCGGGATGGCCCGGCCGCGCAAGGCATGGAGGTACTTGTAGGCGAACCATGCCGGCTTGCGGATGCCCTCGCGGTTCATCAGACCGAACCCGCCGTGGAAGGGCGTGGGCGGCGGACCGGGCTCCTCGAACAGGTCGGTGTAGGTCCAGTAGCTCATGCCCTGCACCATGCCGGCGGTCTTTTTGAGTTTGGTGAGGATGTAGGGCGCACTGACATAGCTGTCGTGCACGAAGTCGCGGGGGGTGTAGCTGGTGCTCCACTCGGTGAAATAGAGCGGGATGCCGGGATAGGCGGAAGCCTCGATCTGCTCGCGCACGCGCCGCACATCGCCGATGATCGCGTCGGGCGAGGAGGAGAGCTTGGTGTCCTGCTTGCCCTGTTCGTCGAGGAAGCCGCCCTCGACGCCGTAGGTATGGGTCGCCACGAAGTCGACCGGCAACTTGTGCTCGGCCGCAAAGGCGAGGAATTCGGGTACCCAGGCCGCCCCGGCGGTTGCCGGGCCGCCGACACGCAGGCGCGGGTCGATGGCCTTGATGGTCCTTGCCGTATCGGCGTAGAGGTCAAGATAGGCGCGCTGGTCGGCGCCTTCCCAGAACCCGTCGAGATTGGGTTCGTTCCACAGTTCGAAGTACCAGCTGCGCACTTCCTCGGCACCGTAGCGCGCGCGCAGATGGGTGACAAAGGCATGGATCAGCTTGCGCCACTCTGCCGGATCGGGGTGCGAGGTATTGCCCTTCCAGTAGAACAGTTGCTGGTCCGAAGTGCGGATCGCGGCCGGGCTCCAGCCCAGCTCCACGAAAGGTCGGATCTTTCTGGCGAGCAGCGCGTCATACAGCGCGTCGATGCCGCTCCAGTCGTAGACGATCTGCCCGTTTTCCTTGCGGACGGTACCCAGCACATCATGGAAGATGTCGTGGAAACGGATGTAGCGGAAGCCGAGTTCGTCGGAGGCGACCTGCAATTGCGCCTGGCTGTCGGCGCGCCTCAGAGTGCCGGGGTAATCCGATCCGACCGAAAGATCGTAGAACCGATCGACCGGCGCACCGCCGCGGGCGGCGTCGATGCGGACTACACGCTCGGCCGAACTGGCGGCGCCAGCCGGTCCGGCACAGAGCATCGTGACCGGCGCGATGATGGAAAGGGCCAGAGTTTTCATCCATCTCCCTCAAGCAGATCCGAGCTGCTGTTTTGCGGAATGTTAGCGCAATCATTATCGATTGCAAGGTGTCGCGTCGGCGGCGTTTCGGCTTGATGGACCCGGTTGCTAGGACGGCGGCAAAAAGCCTGTTCCTGTCCTGCGAGGCTACGCGCGGATCCCGGCAAAGGCCTGGATCGTTGATCCCGATTGCGGTGCGAGCATCTGGCGAGTGAGTTCGCGATTGCCGGGCAGGTTCGTTACGGCATATTCGCTCTGACGCCGCACTTGCTCGAAGGCTTCGCGGGCTTCGGGCCTCAGGCGCATGATTCCGGCCTTTGCCGACAGATCGGTCTTCCAGCCCATCCCGTAGAGGATGCATTGCCAACTGGTGGCGGGGAAGATGTCGACGTTGGGGTTGAAGTCTTTCTCGTTCGGCGGCCGGTGACGCCATCGGTCGAGCAGTTCGTTCAGGCTGTCCGGAATCGTTTCAGCCCGCACGTTATCGCGCCAGAAATCGGTGTCCCGGCGCTGTGTCAGGCTGTAGTGAAGCTTGAGGAAATCACGGGCGCGTTCGTACCGTTCGAGCATGACCCTATTGAACTGGCGCGCCGAAGTCTCGTAGTCGCCTGCCCAGGGGAACAGGTTGGCAATCGCACCTGCAGCGATTTCCGCAAAGACGATGCCCGTTGCCTCCAGAGGTTCGAAAAACCCGCTGGAAAGTCCGACCGCGACGCAGTTCTTGTACCAGTTGACTTCGCGATATCCGGCATTGAACTGCAGGCGCCGCGTTGAGGCGGTTTCGCCGTGCGTGCCAAGATAGCTGCGCAGGGTTCGTTCCGCCGTTTCCGGATCGCAATGGGCAGAGGAGAAGACATAGCCAGTGCCTCGCCGGGTCTGGAGGCCGATGTCCCAGATCCAGCCGGCATCACGGGCTGTGGAAAGAGTGCAGGACTGGATCGGGGTGGTCGGCGTGTCGTAAGGCACCTGCGCGGCAATCGCGCTGTCGCAGAACAGCACGTCGGTGCAGCTTTTCCACTTCTGCCCCAATGCCTTGCCGATCAGTTCGGCTCGGAAACCGGAGCAATCGATAAAGAGGTCGGCTTCCAGCACCCCGTGCGCTTGAGTGCGCACACCCGCGATGGCGCCGTCCTCGGTGCAGAGCACTTCCTGCACGGTATCGGCAATGTGCAGAACACCGTTGGCGATGCCCTGGTCACGAAGCAGCAACGCCAGCGCCCCGGCATCGAAATGGAACGCGTAGTTAAGTACCCCGGCATATTCGGGATGATTGGCCAACTTGGGCGCACGCAGTGCGTCGACCGCGCGTTTCTGAGGTGTGCTGGCCTCATCCCAGGGCATGTCGCCGGCTTCGCCCAACAGCCAGTAGGGCAGGTATTCCGGCCCTCCCTTGCGATCGTCCGCTTCCTGGAAGCCGTGAAGATAATTGTCGGCTCCGCCATGACCGGCGGGGTGCAGCCAGTCGACGAACTTCACGCCTTGCTTGAAGGTCGCTTCGCAGCGGCGAAGCAGGTCCTTTTCACGGACGCCGATACGCTCCAGCGTGCGGCGAATGGTAGGGAACGTGCCTTCGCCTACTCCGATGATCCCGATGTCGGGGGATTCGACGAGCGTGATGGCGATCCCGCCGGGCAGATCGGCCCCCAGCATCTTGGCGAGATAACCGGCCGTAAGCCAGCCGGCCGTACCGCCGCCTACCACGAGAATCCGCTTCACCTTGGCATCCATGAAACCACACGCTCCCCGATGTGGATCGGGCGGACCGTTTGGCCCGCCCGATGTTTCTTTTATCAGAACGTGACGTTGATGCCCATTCGGTAGCGACGGTCGCTCTGGAACCAGCTGCGTCCGTAAAGTTCGCCGCCGGGGTACCCGCCCATCACGGTCTTCTGCGTGGCGTTCAGGATGTTCTGGGCCTGAAGCTGGAAGTTGAAATGGTCGTTCACGCGGAAGGTGATGCCGGCATCCAGGGTGCCGTAGCTGGCGCCATAGACCGGCAGGTTGGTTGCAACGCTGGTGGTAGCACCCGAAGCGTCAGTATAGACGTAGCTGTTGTTCGTGCCGCTTGCCGTGGTCGACTGCAGATAGCGCGAGCGCCAGCTGTAGGCGATGCGCAGCGAGAACGGGTCCTTTTCGTAAAGGAGCGCGGCGTTCACGTTGTGCTTCGACAGGCCCTTCAAGGGCACGTCGTTGCGCTTCACGCCGTCGATGTCGAAGTAGAGGTCGCCGGGGTTCTTGCTGTCGATGAAGGTGTAGTTCGCTTCAACGCCGAAGCCTGCGAGCCAGCCGGGAAGCTGGTCGAAGAACGTGCGGCCGCCGAGTTCGATGCCCTTGACCGTTGCGGTTTCATCCGAGGTGTGGGCATCGTTGGTCGTGGCGAGCGCCTGTTCCGATGTGCCGTCGGCGAACTGAACCGTGATGGCGCGCTGGGCGGCGCCAAAGACGACGAGGTCCTTGATGCTCTTGTAGAAGCCGGCGATGTGCAGCGTCGTCCCGGGCTTGGGATACCATTCGAGCGACAGGTCGAAGTTGTTCGACATCGTCGGTTTCAGCGTCGGATCGCCGCTGGTGGTGGTGTAGTTGGCGAAGGTATTGGGAGCGCCATTACCACCCGAACCGGCGATCGTGTTGACCCCCAGGGTTCCCGATGCGCGCAGGTCGTAGAACGAGGCGTTGTCCATCGTGATGTTGTATGCGGCGCGAACCTTGACCGATTCCACGGGGGCATACGTCACGTTCACGGCGGGCAGGACACGGGTGTATTCTGCACCGGCACTGCGGATTTCCGCAGTATTGGCCACCGTATAGATCACACCGTCGCGTTCGAACTGCGTCGAGGTCTGCTGGAAGTAACCCGTGCTCTGGTTCTTCACGTTCACCACGCGCACGCCGAGGTTACCGGTCAGTTCGGATTCACCCCAGTTGGTGCCGAAGTTGACCATGGCGTAACCGGCCAGTGTCTTGGTCGAGTAGTTGGTCTGGTCGCCCGGCAGGATGAACCCGGGCGTACGACCCGGCGAACCGCCGTACAGGTCGAAGAAGCCCTGTACGCTGGTGTTGCGGATGAAGTCGATGGCAGGGAAGTACTGCGTTCCGGGCAGTTGGATATCGCCGCGGAAGAAGTCCTTGAACACGTGCGATTCATAGTCGCCCGAACGCCCGTCGGCAAACGACACCACCGGCGAGCCGTTCCAGCCCTGGCCCAGGGCCGACCACGCGTAGCCGTTATCGAGGTCACGCTCGGTCCGCTTCGCCCAGCGTCCGCCGACCTTGACGGCCTTGAAGAAGCCTTCACCGACGTCATAGGTGAGGTCCGCCTGTGCGGAGTCCATCTTGCCTGCGTTGTCGTTGTTGTGGGGCATCACCGCCTGCCATGCGTAATTGGCAGGGTCGAGCAGCGCGGCTTGGGTGCTGTCGGGTACCGAGATCTGCGGCAGGCTGCCGCTCAGGTCGAGCCCGTAGCTGGTCGGGAAGTTGACGGTACGGAACACCGAGATACGGTCAACCGATGCGGTGGACTTGGTGTGCTGGTACGAGGCCTGGACGGTGATCGGCAGGTTTGCCGGCTTCCAGTTCAACGAGCCCGAAATGTCTTCGGTCTTGTTCTTGCCCTTCCAGAACGCGGAAGTGCCGCCGCTCGAAATCGGTGCGCCAGTCGGCAGGCCGGTCGCCGGGTCACGCTGGAATACCGCCGGCGAGGAAATCAGGCCGCCATTCTCGTTGAACTGGCTTTGCGACGGATCGACTGCGAGGCTCTGCGAGGTGACGAACGAGCCGTATTCGAAGTCGGTGTTGCTGTACTTCGACTGGAAGTAGATGCCGGTCAGCGTCAGGTCCTGGGTCGGCGACCACTGCACGGCACCGTAGATACCGTCGCGCTTGCGCTGGTAGTTTTCCTCGCCGTAGGTGTAGCCGCCCGGAATGAAGTAGTCGTTGCCCTGGATATTGGTCCGGTAGAACTCTTCCATGCGCACGAACTGCGACTTCGTCGACAGCTGGCTGTGCGCGTAGTCGAAGACGAAGCCGAGATCGCCGATGCCGGTGTTGAACTTGCCGGCGACCAGGCCCGAGGCGGAATAGTCCGACTTCTGGGACAGATCGCCCATGCTGAGGTCCGCGCTGCCAGCGAAGTGCAGGCCGTAGCCATAGTCGAACGGCAGCTTGGTGCGCAGGTCGACCGCGCCGCCGGTACCGCCTTCGATCTGGTCGGCGGTCGACGACTTGTAGACGTCCACGGCCTGCATCAGTTCGGGGGTGACGTCGCTGAATTGAAGCGAGCGACCGCCATTGGCGCTGAAGATGTCGCGGCCATTGAGGCGCGAGGCGACGCCGGACATGCCACGAACCTGAATGCCGGAGCCTTCGGCCGAATAGTGGTCGGGGTCGTTCAGCGACTGGAAGCGGACGATCGTAACGCCGGGGACGCGTTGCAGGACTTCGGTGATCGAGTTGTCCGGCAACTTGCCGGCATCGTCGGCAACGACCGAGTCGACGATGGAGATCGCGTTCTTCTTGCGATCATCGGCGGACTGAAGCGCGGCGCGGCGACCGGTGACGACGATGGCGTCGGCCTCGGCAGTGGTCGGCGCCTGCGCGGCATCGTCTTGCGCAAAGGCCGCAGTCGGTGCTGCACATGCGAACAGCGCTGTGGCGGAAACGCTCAAACCCAGCGCGCTGCGACGATCAAGAGTCGCGATTCCGCGACGAATCTGTGTGAAAAACGCCATAACTGTGTCCCCTCCGGTCCCATGTGATATTGCGCTGCAACATTGTGATAGCGCTATCACTTCGTATTACATCTAGCTTTGCGGCGATTCTTTGACAGATTTGCCGTCGCTATGAGGATTGCCACTACCATCGGCGTAATAATGGCGCAACATGCGATTTGTTGACCGCTAACATCTTGCGGCAAACTGTGTCGATTTTGCTTCACTGTGTCGGTTGAACGCCCGCCAGCCGTGGCGGGCGTTGCCGTTATTTGCGACCCAGTGTCCGTTCGATCGCGGCTTTTGCGATGGGTGCCATCCGGGCGTAACCCTCGGCCAAGGGGTGGACGCCGTCCTTGGTGAAGCGCTGATCCATCAGGCCCTGCGTGTCCGCCAGCGCCGAATAGTAGTCGGCAAAGGCGTAGCCGCGCGCCTTTGCCAGCGCCTGAAGCCGCGTGTTGATGCGGCGCAGTTCATCCGGTTTGCGCTCGCGGATGACGTAGTCCGCCGTGGGCGTGTTGGTGACCGGCAGGATCGAGCAGAGCACCACGCGGATGCCATGGCGATCGGCGATGTCGGCCATGGCTTCGATATTGGCGACGATGCCGTCTTCGCTCTCCATCTGGAGGAAGCCCGAAACGTCGTTGACGCCGCCCAGGATCACCACTGCGCGGGGCTGCAGGGCCACGACGTCCTGCTGGAAGCGCACCAGCATTTGTGCGGTGACCTGGGCGCCGATGCCGCGGTTCACGTAAGCCTTGCCGGGAAAGTACCGGCCGAGGTCCCACATGTCGGTGATCGAATCGCCCAGGAAAACGACACGGTCGTCCCCCTTGGTCGCGGGCTTCAATGCCGCATTGGCGGGTGCGTAGAGATAGCGCTCGCCGAAGTCCTGCATCATCGAGGGTACCAGCTTTTCGCGGAACGGACCCGCCCATGGCCCCCAGTCGCGCGTGTCGGTAACGGTGCGGCGCTCGGGGCTGGACTGGTAATGTTGCGGTTCGCCAGCGCCGATCAGCAGCACGGCCGCGGGCAGCAACAGGGCAAGGGGTGCCTTCGGGGCCTTCATGCGGTGAAGACCCCGTGGCGCTTGCCGTAGGCGTGGAACAGGTCCGGCCAGGCGTGGGCGGGGGTATCGTTGCCGAGCCGGGCGCCAAAGCCATGCCCGCCCTTGTCGAAGCCGTGGAACTCGACCGGGCGCTGCTTGGCAAGCATGGCCGTGTACATGGCCATGCTGTTGCCGATGGGGACGAGGCCGTCGTCGCTCGAGGCGGTGAGGAAGACCGGCGGGGTCTCCGCGGTCACCCGGTTTTCGACCGAACCGGCCTGGCGCAGGGCCTCGCTTGCGTTCTGGCCGAGCAGATTGTCGCGTGAGCCGCCGTGGGTGAAGGGCTGCGAAAGGCTGACCACCGGATAGATCAGGCCGGCAAGGTCAGGGCGGGCCGAAAGCGTGTCGGCCTTGTCGACAGGCGCGTAGACCTGCTCGTCGAACCGGGTGGCGATCGACCCGGCAAGGTGGCCGCCGGCGGAAAAACCGAGCACGGCCACGCGCTTGGGGTCAATGCCGAATTCGGCGGCACGCGACCGCACCAATCGCACCGCGCGCTGGGCGTCCTGCAGCGGCACGGTTTCGCGGTTCGCCCAGCCCTCGCCGGGGAGGCGGTAGGAGAGGATGAAGCAGGTGACGCCGCGCGCGGTGAGCCAGCGGGCCTGTTCCTCCCCCTCGTTGTCCCAGGCGAGGAAGCCGTATCCGCCGCCCGGCAAGAGGATCACCGCTGAGCCGTCACGATAGGCGGGCTGGCGCACTTCGAGGCTGGGGGCGGCGATGCCGGTGACCCAGCGGTCGTCCCAGGCCGCGTCCTTGCTCTGCTGCTGAACCTTGCGGACGGGCAGCTTGGCCGGTGCGCCGGGGGCCTTGCCGGGCCAGAGCGGAAGCGAGGGGCCGGAATAGTCGATGGCGGTCGGCCCGGCCATGGCCTTGCCGGAGGTCATCGCCGCCGCCATGCCGGCAGCGGCTATTCCGCCCAGAAGGGCGCGGCGCGAAGTCGAGGGTTTGTTGTTCACGACGAGGCTTCCTTGATTACTGGGGGCAGACGGCACCGGCCGGATCGGTGGCGATGCGCAAGTCGGAAATCGTGATGGTGAACGGCGTGCTTGCGCTCAGGGTGAAGGGCTGGCTGATGCCGCCCAGATAAGTGCCGTGATTGCCGAAGCACTTCAAGGGAATGCGCAGCGAGGCCCACTTGCCCGGCTGTGCCAGCGCGGTGTCGATCCGGACCGGGCCGGAGCCCAGCGCCAGCGTGACCGGCCCCGTTGCTGCCTTGTCGACGCGGTAGACCACCTCGACGTTCATGTCGGCGTTGGCCTCGCGCTCCAGCGTGAGGTTGGGGCCGAGCACCGAGGCCTTCCCGGTGGGCGCAAAGGCCAGCTGGATCGCGCCTTCCTGCCGGTTGGCACTGTCGACCAGCTTCTGGGTGACGCCGGCGCCGGTCTCGAGGCGGAACGGCTTGGCAACGATGCCGTCAACCACGAACAGGCTGGAATTGGAGGCCGAAGCGTCGATGCCTGGCTCCTCTCCAAGGACGCCGACATGACCGCCCTTGGCATAGGTCAGGCCATAGCCCAGCGCGAACAGCGGATCGTAACCCGCCTGACCCTTGTTGAGATTGAACTGGGCCGCCGTCTTGGGCCAGGAGAAAGACAGGGTGCCGCGGAAGTCGGTCTTGCCGCCGACCAGCACGTCGGCCACGCCGTTGCCTTCTGAGCCCGGGAACCAGGCGGCCACGAAGGCGTCGGAGGCATTGAGTTCCGGATTGACCCAGAGCGGGCGGCCGGAGAGGAACACCGCCACCGTCGGGATGCCGGCGGCCTTCAGCTTCTTCAGCAGCGCCAGCGACTTCTTGTTGCCGGGCTGGAATTCCAGCGAGCGGATATCGCCCCGCAGTTCGGCATAAGGTTCCTCGCCGAAGACGACCACGGCGACGTCGGGTTTTGTTGTAAAGCTGCCGTCGGGCGAAAGCACGGCCTTGCCGCCGCCGGCCTTCAGGGCATCGGCGATGCCGGTGTAGATCGAGGTGGCGCCGGGGAAATCGGCATTGGTGTTGCCGTCACCCTGCCATGAGAGCGTCCAGCCGCCGGACTGGCGGCCGATGTCGTCCGCGGCGTCGCCGGCGACAAGCACGGTGGCGCTGCTCTTGATCGGCAGTACACCCTCGTTCTTGAGCAGGACAAGGCTCTCGCGCACGGCCTGGCGGGCAACGGCGCGGTGGGCGGCGGAGCCCATTTCTTCGGGCTTGCCCTCGAACGGACGCGCGGCATCGAACAGGCCGAGCTTCATCTTCACGCGCAGGATGCGGCGCACGGCATCGTCGATGCGGCTCATCGGGATCGTTCCCGCCTTGGCCGCGGCGAGGGTCGAATCGAACAGGCCCTTCCAGCTGTCCGGCGCCATGGCCATGTCGAGCCCCGCGTTGAAGGTCGCCGGGCAATCGGTGTTGGTGCAGCCGGGGATCTGGCCGTGGCCGTTCCAGTCGCCCACCACAAAGCCATCGAAGCCCATGCGGCCCTTCAGGACATCGGTGAGCAGCGCCTTGTTGCCGTGCATCTTGGTGCCGTTCCAGCTGGAGAAGGAGGCCATGACGGTCATGGTGCCGGCGTTGACGGCGGCGGGATAACCGGCGTCGTGGATGCGGATCAGCGTCGCCTCGTCGACGCGGGTGTCGCCCTGGTCGATGCCGTCGTGGGTGCCGCCGTCACCGAGGAAATGCTTGACGCTGGCGGCCACGCGGCCTGCCTGGATGGTGGTCCGGGTGCCGGGCGCGCCCTGGAGGCCCTCGACCATGGGCCCTGCATAGGCGGCGACAAGGGTGGGGTCTTCCGAGTAGCCTTCGTAGGCGCGGCCCCACCGGTCGTCCTGCGGGACGGCAAGGGTCGGCCCGAAAGCCCAGTCGATGCCGGAGGCGGCGGTTTCGGCGGCAGTGGCCTTGCCGATCTCGCGCATCAGCGCGGGGTCATGCATGGCGCCCAGCGCGCTGTTGTGCGGGAACAGCGTGGCGCCCACGACATTGCTGTTGCCGTGCACGGCATCGATGCCGAACATGATCGGGATCGGCTCGTGCCCGGCGCGCTTCTCCAGCGCAACGGCATTGAAGGCGCGCGACGTGGCAACCCAGGCCGAGGCAGGCGAGCGATCCGGCGCGCCGATCGGCGGCGAATTGCCGCCCGCAAGGATCGAGCCGAGAGGGTATTGCTTGAGATCTTCCGGCTTGATCGAGGCGGTGTCGGCCTGGATCATCTGGCCGATCTTCTCGCGCAGGCTCATGCGCGCGATGATCGCGGTGATGCGGGCTTCGGTCCTGGCATCGACGAGTCCGGGGCTCTTTGCCGCAGGCCACAGCTCGGGATGGACCGGGGTCGGGGTGGGCGCCTTGGGCGTTTCAGCCTGGGCCAGCGCCATGGAGGCGCACGAAGCCAGGACAACAGTCTGCAACACGCGGTGAATACGCTTCATGACATCCTCGATATTTCCCAATGGGCCCTGTCTAGGCGATCCATGATGATTGCGCTACCATAAACCGTTCCCGCGGTTTTTCCGGTTTGCGTCACGCAGGCGCTTTGCAGGATTGAAAGTCGTGCTACAGGACGGTCATGTCCGACAGTGAGCGCAAACGCCGCAGCTCGAAATCCCGCCAAACCGGGGCCCCGACGATTGCCGACGTGGCCGCGCTTGCGGGCGTGTCGATGATGACGGTTTCGCGCGTCATCAATTCCGAGCCCAAAGTGCGCCAGGCCACCCGCGATGCCGTCAACGCGGCGATCGCGCAGCTCAACTACGCTCCGAATCGCGCGGCGCGCAGTCTTGCCGGGGCCTCGCAACTGCGGCTCGGGCTGCTCTATTCGAACCCGTCCGAGGCGTTCCTCAGCGCCTTTATCGTCGGCAGCCTCGAGGAAGCCGGACGGTCCGATGTTCAGATCATCGTGCAGAAGGTCGAGGACGGGGAGGATCTGGCGCAAGTGGCCGAGCGCATGGTCGCGGGCGGCATCCACGGCGTGATCCTGCCGCCGCCGCTCAACGAGGCGATGGAAGTGCTCTCGGTGCTGCGCAAGGCCAACATGCCGACCGTGGCGGTGACCACCGCCGAGCCGCACGAGGGCATCGCCACGATCATGATCGATGACCGCAGCGCCGCGCGGGAGATGACCGGGCATCTGATCGACCTCGGTCATCGCCGGATCGGCTTCATTCTCGGCCACCCGGATCTTTCCGCGAGCGGCGCGCGTCTCGAAGGTTACCGCGAGGCTCTGGCAGAAGCGGGCATCGCCTTTGATCCGGCGCTCGTTGCCCAGGGCTATTTCACCTATCGTTCGGGGCTGGATGCGGCCGAGGAACTGCTGTCGCTCGAGGACCAGCCTTCGGCCATCTTTGCCAGCAACGACGACATGGCCGCCGCCACCGTGGCGATCGCCCATCGCCGCGGGCTGGACGTGCCGGGCGACCTGACCGTCTGCGGTTTCGACGACGTGGCGCTGGCAACCACGATCTGGCCCGAACTCACCACGATCCAGCAGCCCATCGTCGAGATGAGCCGCCGCGCGGTGGAACTTCTGGTCACGATGCTGCGCAACAAGCGCAAGGCCGAGATCGGCGACCAGCGGATCGAGATCGAGTACAAGCTGGTGCGCCGTCAGTCCGACGCCGCCCCGCGCCGCCGCCCCGTCCTGCGCCCGTCCCTGGGCAACTGATCCGCCCCCTCGCGCGAGGGGGCAGAGCGGCGGCCTCAGGCGCTGCGGATTCGCATCGTGACGGTACGGGTCTCGCCGGGGAGCAGCGGTGCCGGGGCCTCGCGGTTGACGGCGTCGGGCATCGTGCTCTGCGGTTCGGCGCAGAAAAAGTCCTGCCCCGGCGGCACGTAGAGGTGCAAGTACGGGGTGTCCTCGCCCTCGAGCACGATGTCGCCGTCGCCGCGCTCGATGCGCAGCTGCCCCGCCCAACCGGCATAGCAGTGATCGACAAGGTCGGGACGCTCAAGGGCGGCGCCCTGTTTCCAGTCGCCCAGCGTATCCGCCGTGGCCCGCACGGTGGGCAGCATCTCGGCATCGGCCAGCCAGACGGCCTTGGCGGTAAAGGCGATCGCGCTCACGCCCCGGCGGGTGAACCAGGGGTGGAAGCCGAGGCCTGCAGGCATCGCATTGTCATCGGTATTGGTCAGTTCCAGGCGCGCTTCGAGGCCCTCGGCGGTAAGCCGGAAATGCTGGCGCAGGGTGAAGGCCCAGTTCCAGTCAGGCCCGGCGGCATGGTGGTGGAGCAGGGTGGCGCGGTCTGCTGCTCCGGTTTCCACCGACCAGGTGCCAAGCCATGCGGTGCCGTGCAGCGGATGCTTCTGCCCCGGCGCGTTGGGCGCCAGCGCATGGGACTGGCCTCGCCAGGTGAAGCGTCCGCCCGCGATACGGTTGGCGTAAGGGGCGAGCGGGAAGCAGGCGCTGTCGAAAGGCGCCTCGGCGCCTTCGGGCATCGGCCGCAGGATGTCCTGTCCGCGCCGGGTGAGGGCGCGGACCATGCCGCCATGATGGGGATCGAGGACGAGGCGCCAGTCGCCTGCGCTCAGGACCACCCCGGTGCTGTTCATCCTTCCATGTCCTCAAGCTCGCGCCCGCGCGTTTCGGTGACGGTGGCCCGCACAAAGAAGAACGAGACGGCGGCGGCCAGGGCGTAGAACACGTAAGTCACCGCCAGGCCCGGGCGTTCTGCGAGCGAGGGGAAGCTCACCGAGATCGCGGCGTTGGCAATCCACTGCGCAAAACCGGCAACGGCAAGCGCAGAGCCGCGGATCTGGTTGGGGAACATCTCACCCAGCATGACCCACATGACCGGGCCCCAGCTCATGTTGAAGAACACGACATAGGCATTGGCCGAAATCAGCGCGATCAGGCCCGAATGGCCGGGCAGGGCAAGCGCGCCGTCGGCGCCGGGAACGGCGGTGGAGAAAGCCCAGGCAACAAGGCCGAGCGTCACCGCCATGCCCGCCGAACCGATCAGCAGCAGCGGCTTGCGGCCGATCCTGTCGATCAGCGCGATCGCGGCAAGGCAGGCGCCGATCGATAGCGCACCGGACAGGATGTTGATCTGCAGCGCATTGTCTTCGGTAAAGCCGACTGCCTGCCACAGCGTCGCGCCGTAGTAGAACACCACGTTGATGCCGACCAGCTGCTGGAACACGGCAATGCCGATGCCCACCCACAGGATCGGGCGGATCTTGCCGGTGGTCTTGTCGACGAGGTCGGACAGGCGCGGGCGGTGATGGTCGGCGGCGAGCGAGGCGTTGATCTCGGCCACCTTGCGGGTGGCCTGCGCCTCGCCGAACAGGCGCGTCAGCACCGCGTGCGCCTCATCCTTGCGGCCGCGCGCGACGAGGTAGCGGGGGCTTTCCGGGATCGAGAGCAGGGCCACGAGATAGATCGCGGCGGGAATGGCCTGGAGCCAGAACATCCAGCGCCAGGCGGGGAAGTCCAGCCAGAGGCTCGCGGTCGACCCGCCGGCCCAGCGCGCCAGCACGAAGTTGGCGACAAAGGCACCGGTGAGGCCGGAGATGATCATCACCTGCTGCACGCTCGAAAGACGTCCGCGCAAGTTCGCCGGGGTCATTTCCGAGATGTAGACCGGTGAGGTGACGCTGGCAGCGCCAACGCCAAGACCGCCGATGATCCGTGCGATGATGAAGATCGCCGAAGAGCCGGCAGCGCCTGCCAGCAGCGCGGAAACCAGGAACAGCACGGCGGCCAGCATCATCGTGCCGCGGCGGCCGATGAGGTCGGACAGGCGTCCGGCGATGAAGGCGCCGATGGAGGAGCCGACAAGAATCGCGCCGACGTTGACGCCGATGCCCAGGCGGCCCAGCGCAAAGGCGGCTTCGAGGCCGTTCTGGGTGCCGTTGATGACGCCGGAATCGTAGCCGAACATGAAGCCGCCGATCGTCGCGACCGCGACGACGAGCGCGACCAGGCGCTTGTTGATATCGATCCTGTCCATCAGGATGTCCTTTCCCGGGGGCCCGCCTGCTGTTGTCTATGGCTGGGCCCGGTTGAATTCAGGTGTTCGCCTTGCGAGGCGGCGCGGCCGGGACGGCCGTACGGAAAGTGAAAAGATCGCCTGCAAGTGGCTGGCTGGCAAGCTGTTCTTCCGAAAGGCCCTGCCGCGCGCTGGTGGCGAAAGCGGTGCGCCCGTCGTCGCCGCCAAGCGCGATCTTGGTGACGTTGGAGACCGGGAAGCGCACTTCGTCGGTCAGGGTGCCGTCCGGGGCGAACCGCCGCGCGGTGCTGCCGGCATAGAAACCCAGCCAGACGCCGCCTTCGGCATCGCAGATCGCGCCGTCGGGATAGCCCCAGTCGGCACGGTCTTCGCGGTTGAAGTCGAGGAACAGCGTGCCCGCATCGGCCATGCCGTCTTCCGTGATCGCGTGACGGATGACCTTCCGGGCCAGCGTGTCGACATGGTAGACATGCGATCCGCACGGCGAGATCGCCGGGCCATTGGTGATCGTGACCGCAGCGAGCCCGGCCTCGTGCACGGCGCCGTTGTCGAGCACGAAGACCTTGCCGGTCTCGCTTTCCTCAAGGTTGTCCATCGTGCCGAACCAGATGCGGCCCCCGGCATCGATGGCGGCGTCGTTCAGGCGGTTGTCGGGCAAGTCGGCCTGGATGTGGGCGATCCGCTCGAACGTGCCGGATTCTGGCAGGAAGCGGTGCGGGCCGCTCCGGAGACCTGCGATCAGGCCGCCTTTCGCAGAGGGAAGCACCCAGCCGACATGCTCGGGAGCGGGCCAGCTTGCCAGATCGCGCGTCGCGGGATCGAAGCGGAACACGGTGTTGCGCTTGATGTCGACGAACCACAGGGCGCCGTCGATCCACACCGGGCCTTCGCCCAGTTCGGCGCCGACCGAAAGGAGATGTTCAGCCTGCATGGCGATCAGCGCCAGCCGGCGTCGACGAAGTAGTCGTGGCCGGTGCACATGCGCGCGCCGTCGGAGCTCAGGAACAGCACCAGCGCGGCCACGTCCTGCGGCACGATGCGTCCGGGCAGGCACTGCGCGGCCATGATTTCGGCCTCGCCTTCGGGGGTGTACCATTTTTCCTGACGCGGGGTCTTCACGTTGCCGGGAACGATGGTGTTGACGCGGATGTTGTCGCCGCCGAGATCGCGGGCCAGGCTGCGGGTCAGGCCGGAAATCGCCGCCTTGGTGGTCTGGTAGAGCACCAGGTCGGGCAGGGCGAGATGCCAGGAGATCGAGCCGAAGTTGACGATCACGCCGCCGCCGGCCTCGCGCATCGCCGGTGCCACGGCCTGGGCGGCAAAGAACAGGTGGCGCAGGTTCACGTTCATGCGCTCTTCCCAGAACGCGGGCGTGACGTCGGCGATCTGGTGGCGGTCGTCGTTGGCGGCGTTGTTGACCAGCACGTCGATGCCGCCGAATTCCGCGACGATTGCGGCGATCGTTTCGCGCACGCTGTCGATGTCGACAAGATCGAGATGGCGGTAGACCGGCGCGTGGCGTGCACCTTGCGCCAGGCGTGCGGCCAGTGCCTCGCCTTCGGCATCCTGGATGTCGACAAAGACCACTTGCGCGCCCTGCGCGACGAAGCCTTCGACAAGGCCCGCGCCGATGCCGGTGGCGCCGCCGGTGATGATGACGCGGCGGTCCTGGAGTTCGGGGTAGATGGCGGTGAGGCCGCCCGAGGAAGTCTGAGTGAGCATGGTTCTGTTATGGTCCGTCATGCCGCCAGCAGGCCGCGGCGCGCCAGATTGGAAAAGAGTTCGCCGATCCCGAAGGTCCACGGTGCGGCCTCGGCCGAAGTGGTGACCGGGTTCACCAGCGTGCCGAGACGCGCGCTGGTGATGGTGACGGTATCGCCCACCTTGTGGGTGAAGCCGCGGCCCGGTTCGTCGCGGTCCTGGGTGGGGGCGAACAGCGTGCCGCAGAACAGCGCGAAACCGTCCGGATACTGGTGCTCGCTCATCGACTGGCGGAGCAGGTCCTCGGGATCGCGGCTGATTTCGCGCATGGTGCTGTGGCCTTCGAGGACATAGCCGTCCGCGCCCTCGATGGTCATGGCGACGTCCGCCGTGCGCACGTCTTCCATGGTGAAGCCATCGTCGAACAGGCGGATGAACGGGCCGAGCGAGCAGGACGCGTTGTTGTCCTTGGCCTTGCCCAGCAGCAGCGCCGAGCGGCCCTCGAAATCGCGCAAGTTGACGTCGTTGCCAAGCGTCGCGCCCGCTGCCTTGCCGTCGGGGCCGGCGATCAGCACGACTTCCGGCTCAGGGTTGTTCCAGCCCGAATCCGAACGCACGCCGACCGGCGCATCGTGGCCGACCGAGGCCAGCACGGGGCACTTGGTGAAGACTTCGGCGTCGGGGCCGATGGCCACTTCGAGGTACTGCGACCACATGCCTTCGTCGATCAGGGTCTGCTTGAGGGCGTCGGCTTCGGCCGAGCCGGGCACGGTGGAGCGGACCGAACCGCCCAGCACCGCTTCGATCTTGCTGCGGATCTCGGCAGCCACGGTATGATCGCCGCGCGCACGTTCCTCGATCACGCGCTCCAGCGCGGAGACGGCAAAGGTCACGCCGCAGGCCTTGACGCACTGGAGATCGACCGGGCTCAGCAGATGTGCGGTTTCCAGCACTTCGATGCCGCCCATGAGTTGGCCGCCGCTGCGGGCATCGAGGGCGATCAGGGCGGAGGTGGTGGGGGCGACGCGGGCCATGTCGAAAACCTGGCCGCCGCGAATCAGGATCGGGGTCGGACCTTCGGCGGTCTCGATGCGTCCCAGGAAGATTCCGTCACGCCAGTCTTCGGGCAGGCCGCGATTTGCAACCGAACCATTATTTTTTGTCACCGCTATTCCTCTCCACGTGTGTTAGCGTTATCTACGACGAGCAGCGCAACGTCAAGACGGGTCAAGGAAGCCGTCGCCCGCTGGTTTGGAAGCGAGAGGAAGAAGGGGAGGCCGTGAGCATCAGCGGGGCAAGGGGCGCGTCATTTGTGGCGCTCACAATGGCGATTGCGGCAGGGCTTGCTGCAGGCGCCGTGCCTGTGTCTGCAGACTCCAGTCCGACTTCCGGAATCGTGTCTTCGCCAGGCGCCGCGGTGGCCTACGACTGGCGTAGTGTGCGCGTGGGCGGCGGCGGGTTCACGCCCGGCATCGTTTTCAGCCCGGTCGAGCGCGGTCTGGCCTGGCTGCGCAGCGACATGGGCGGGGCCTATCGCTGGGATGCGGCCGCAAGGCAGTGGGTGCCGCTGCAGGATCGCGTGTCCGAAAGCAGCTTCATGGGGATCGAGAGCATTGCCGCCGATCCCGTCGATGCCGGGACGGTCTACCTTGCCGCCGGCATGAACTGGTCGGCGCCTGCCGCGATCTTCCGTTCCACCGACTATGGCAAGACCTGGCGGGAAACGCGGGTGCCCTTTGCGATGGGCGGCAACGAGAACGGACGCGGGCTGGGCGAGCGGCTTGCCATCGATCCCTTCGCACATGGCCGCCTGCTGTTCGGATCGCGCCATCAGGGCCTTTGGGCCAGCGACGATGCCGGGGCGAACTGGCGCAAGGTGGATGGCTTCCCGCTTGCCGGGCTGGGTCTGCCGACCAATCGGCGCGAGACGCATGGCGGGCTGTCATTCGTGGTTTTCGACGCCAAACTGCGCGGCCGCGTCTTCGTGGGCAGTGCCGATCCGGGCGAGCGCCACCTGCTGCGCTCCGACGATGGCGGCAAGACATGGAGCGCGGTTGCCGGCGGCCCGGCGGCCGACATGCTGCCGGTCAAGGCCGTGATCGGCAGCGACGGCCTGCTGACGATCACCTATTGCGACGGCATCGGCCCCAACGGCATCACGCGCGGCGCGGTCTGGCGGTTTGACCCGGCACGCGGGACATGGCTTGATGTCACGCCAATCAAGGGCCCGCAGGCTCCCGTCGGCGGCTACATGGGCGTGGCGGTAGCCGCGAGCGATCCGCAGACCATCGCGGTCAGCACCGTGGACCGGGGCAATCCGGTCGACACCGTCTGGCTTAGCCATGACGGCGGGGCGCATTGGGACGAACTCTGGAAGCGTTCGGTGCGCGACGTTTCGGCGACGCCCTTCCTCGATTTCGGCGGCAAGGCGAACTTCGGGCACTGGATCGCGGGTCTGGCCATCGATCCCTTCGATGCGAACCACGCGGCTTATGTCACCGGCGCGACGGTCTATGCCACGGGCGAACTGCAGAAGAGCGGCACCATGCAATGGGCGCCGTGGACGGGCGGGATCGAGCAGACCGCGATCATCACGCTGGTCAGCCCCACCGGCGGCGCGCATCTGGTTTCGGGTTTCGGCGACATCGGCGGCTTCCGCCATGACGACTTCACCGTCTCGCCCGCGCATCAGCATATCAACCCGTTCCTGTCGAACACCAACACGCTCGATTACGGCGGCCGCGCGCCGCTGGTGATGGTGCGCAGCGGCAATACCCATGCACGGGTGGTGCCCGATACCTCGCTGGCATGGTCGGCCGATGGCGGCGCGACGTGGAGCCCGCTGCACGTGCCCAAGGGCGCGCCGCACGGCGATGGCACGCCGCTGCCGGAGGAGACCGGTAATGCGGCGATCACCGTCTCGGCCGATGGCACGGCCTTCCTTGTCGAGACCGACCAGCCCCGCCTGACCCGGAATCGCGGCGCGACATGGCAGGTGGTGGGCGGATTGCCCAGCCGCACCCGCGTCACGTCTGACAAGCAGGACGCCAAGCGCTTTTACGCCATCGACTTCGCAAGCAACCGCGTGGTGCGCAGCGACGATGGCGGTGCCCGGTTCCACGCGCTCGCAGGCAAGGGCCTGCCCGCAGACCTTTCCGCGGCCCACAGCGCCAATCGCGAAGCGCCCGCGCCGATCCTCGCCGATCCGAACCGCGCCGGGGCCTTGTGGCTCAATCTGGGCGGCGCGCTCTATCGTTCGGCCGACTTCGGGCACAGCTGGCAGCGCACCGGGCAGGCCATCACCATCGAACGCTACGGGCTTGGCAAGGCTGCGCCGGGGCGCAAGGATGCCGCGCTCTTTGCGCTGGGCACGCTGGGCGGGCTGCGCGCGGTCTGGCGCTCCATCGACGGCGGCACGACATGGCAGCGGATCAATGACGAGGCCCACCAATGGGGCCTGCGCATCCGCGTGATTTCAGGCGACCCGCGGCAGTTCGGGCGCATCTACATAGGAACCGATGGCCGGGGGATCGTCTATGGCGATCCCAAGACAGGGCCTGCGGAGGGGACGGAATGAAAAGCAAGGATTTCATCGCATCGCTCATGCTCGCGGCTGCCATCGGCGTGGCCGCGCCGGTTCAGGCGCAGGATGCCGCCACGCAAGTGCCGCGCCTTGAAAGCAAGAACGGCCGCCACGCGCTGATCGTCGACGGCAAGCCGTTCCTGATGCTGGGTGCGCAGGCGAACAATTCCAGCAACTATCCCGCGATGCTCGATGCGGTCTGGCCGGTGCTCGATGCGATGCACGCCAATACGCTGGAAATCCCGGTGGCCTGGGAGCAGGTGGAGCCGGTCGAGGGCAAGTTCGATTTCACTTACCTGCAGAACCTGCTCGACGCCGCCCGCGCCCATGACAAGCGGGTGGTGCTGCTGTGGTTCGGCACCTGGAAGAACACCAGCCCGAGCTATACGCCGTCGTGGGTGAAGCTGGACAACAAGCGCTTTCCCCGGATGAAGGCGCCGGACGGTTCGGACCACTATGTGCTGACGCCGCTGTCGCAAAGCACCATGGCGGCGGACCGCCGCGCCTTCGTGAAGGTGATGGAATACTTGCGCGATCATGACCGGCAGAACACCGTGATCATGGTCCAGCCCGAGAACGAGACCGGCTCCTACCGCGTGCCGCGCGACTTTTCGGCAGAGGCGAACGCGCTCTTCGCCAAGCCGATCCCGGCCGCGCTGGCGAAGAAGGTCGGCAGGTCCGGTTCGTGGGACGCCGCCTTCGGCAAGCAGGCCCCGCGCGCGTTCAACACCTGGTACGTCGCGCAGTTCGTCAATGCCCTGGCAGAGGCGGGCAAGGCGGTGAAGCCGCTGCCGATGTACGTCAACGCCTCGCTCGCCGGGCCGTCGAACGTGCCCGATCCCACCGGCGTCGCCAGCGGCGGCCCGCAGTGGGACGTGCTGGATATCTGGAAGGCGGGCGCTCCGGCGATCGACTTCGCCGCGCCCGACATCTACGATCGCAACAGCGCCAACGCCGTCCAGTACCTCGACAAGTATGCCCGCCCGGACAATGCGCTGATGGTGCCGGAAATCGGCAATGCGAAGGAATTCGCGCGCTTCTTCTGGCCCACCATCGGGCGCGGCGGCATCGGTTTTGCGCCTTTCGGCATGGATGACACCGGCTACTTCAACTACCCGCTCGGCGCGACCGCGCTGGACAAGGAGACCTTGGCCGCCTTCGCGCTGCCCTATGGCACCTTGGCGCCGATCGCCGGCGACTGGGCGAAGATCGCCTATGACCGTCCCACCTGGGGCGCCGCCAAGCCGGACGACGGCGCGGTGCGCGAAACGGTAATGGGCAAGTGGAAGATTTCGGCCGACTGGGGCCAGTGGCAGTTCGGCCAGAAGGACTGGACCTGGATCCCCACCAAGCCCGCGCCCTGGGCCGATCAGCCGGTCGGCGGCGTGGCCGTGGCCCAGCTTTCGGACACCGAATACCTCGTCATGGGCGATCACGTCCGCGTCAATTTCTCGCCCGCGAAGGGGGAGAGCAACGGCGTGATCGTCGCCGTGGAGGAAGGCACGTTCAAGGACGGCAAGTGGGTGACCACGCGGGTCTGGAACGGCGACCAGACCGACTACGGCATCAACCTGATCGACCGGCCGCAAGTGCTCAAGATCACCACCGGTTTCTATTCTTCCAAGTAATCGCCTGAACTGGCAGAGGATCTTAACATGAAGCAATTCACAATGGCCGCGCTGCTTGCAGGTTCGGCAATCGGCCTGATCCCGGCCGTGGCACTGGCGGCCGACGGCGGCGTGGAGAACGTGCCCGGCGGCGTGGCGGTGACGCCGCAGAGCGGCCCTTCGGACCGCGTCGAGGTGACGCTGCACGGTGACGGCATCTTCCACGTCGTCGCCCATCCGCGCGGCCTACAGGCCCCGGCCGCCAGCGCCAGCCTGATGGCGCCCAATCCCCCGGCCTCGGGCAAGTACACGGTCAGCCAGAGCGGCGGCCACGTGCAGGTCAAGGCGGCCAAGGCAACCGCCGACATCGACCTTGCCAGCGGCCAGGTGCGCTTCCTCGATGCGGCCGGCAAGGAACTGCTGGGCGAGACGGCGTCCACCGTCTTCACCCAGACCAGGGCGGACGGCACCCCTTACGTCACCGTTTCGCAGCAGTTCAACCGCGGCACGGGCGAGGGGCTCTACGGCCTTGGCCAGCACCAGCAGGCGGTGATGGACTTCAACGGCGAGGACGTCGAGCTCGCCCAGCACAACATGGACATCGGCATTCCGTTTGTCGTCTCCAGCAAGGGCTACGGCCTGCTCTGGGATAACGAGAGCATCACGCGTTTCGGTAACCCGGCGCCCTATACGCTGGTTGGCGACAAGACCGGCATGAAGGTGACGAGCGGCGGCAAGCCCGGCTTCACCGCGCGCTATTACCTTGACGACAAGCTGGCGGTGGAGCGCCAGGAAACCTCGATCGACTACCAGTACCTCGACGATCAGGCGAAGTGGCCGGAAGCCGCCAAGGCCAGGACCGTCGCCTCGGAGCAGGGCCAGAACACCGCCGGCAATGCCGTGCAGACGCAGAAGGTGGTGTGGGAAGGCGATCTCCAGCCCGACAAGACCGGCACCCACAAGTTCCAGCTCTACGGATCGAGCTATTACAAGGTCTATGTCGACGGGGAGCTGAAGCTCGACCGCTGGCGCCAGAACTGGAACCCCTGGTACGCCAATTTCGAAGTGCCGATGACGGCGGGCAAGCCCGCGCACATCCGCATCGAATGGGATCCCAACGCGGGCTACATGGCGCTGCTCCACAACGATCCGCTGCCCGAGGCGGACCGTCATTCGGTCTGGTTCACCAGCGAGGTCGCACGTGACAAGGACTACTGGTTCATCGCCGGCGGCGACATGGACGGCGCGGTGGCGGGCTATCGCCAGCTGACCGGCAAGTCGGAAATGATGCCCAAGTGGGTCTATGGCTTCTGGCAGTCGCGCCAGCGCTATGACACCGCGAAGGAACTGGAAGGCGTCGTCGCCGAGTACCGCAAGCGTCAGTATCCGCTCGACAATATCGTGCTCGACTGGCGTTACTGGACCGACGATTCCTGGGGTAGCCACAAGTTCGATCCCAGCCGTTTCCCCGATCCCAAGGCGATGGTGGACATGGTGCACGGCGATCACGCCAACATCATGATCTCGGTCTGGCCCAAGTTCTATCCGACCACCGACACGTTCAAGGAACTGGATACGGCGGGTGCGATCTATCACGGCAATCTGCGTCAGGGTAACAAGGACTGGGTCGGCGTCGGTTACGCCAATACCTTCTACGATCCCTACTCGGCCAAGGGCCGCCAGATCTTCTGGCGCCAGGTGGAAGACCGCATCGCCAAGTTCGGCTTCGACGCCTGGTGGGCGGATGCCAGCGAGCCCGACATGCATTCGAACCTGTCGATCGACAAGCGCATCGATACCATGGGCCCGACGGCGATGGGCCCGGCGGCGGAGTTCTTCAACTCCTACCCGCTGATGAACGCGCGCTCGTTCTTCGACGGCTGGCGCGCCTTCAAGCCGGACGTGCGTCCGTTCCTCTTGACCCGCTCGGGCTTTGGCGGCCTCCAGCGCTACGGCGCGGCGGTGTGGTCGGGCGACGTGGCGACGCGCTGGTACGATCTGCACGCGCAGATCTCTGCCGGTGTGAACACCGCGATGTCGGGCCTGCCCAACTGGACGCACGACATCGGCGGCTTCTCGGTCGAACCGCGCTTTGCCGCCGAAAAGCCCAAGGCGGCGGACCTCGACGAGTGGCGCGAACTGAACCTGCGCTGGTTCCAGTTCGGCGCCTTCAGCCCGCTGTTCCGCAGCCATGGCGAGCAGCCCTGGCGCGAGATCTACGAAATCTCGCCCGAAGGCTCGCCCATGCGCGCCTCGATGGTGTGGTATGACGAGCTGCGCTACCGCCTGATGCCCTACATCTACACGCTGGGCGCGGACACCTACCAGAACGACGGTTCGATCATGCGCGGCCTCGTGATGGACTTCCCGAACGATGCGAAGGCCCGCAAGGCCAATGACCAGTTCCTGTTCGGCAAGGCTTTCCTGGTCGCCCCGGTCACCACCTACAAGGCGCGCGAGCGTGAGGTCTATTTCCCCGGCGATGCGGGCCTGACCTGGTACGACTTTGCCAGCGGCAAGGCCTATCAGGGCGGCACTAGCGCCACCGTTCCGGCCCCGGCCGAACGCATGCCGCTGTTCGTGCGGGCGGGCTCGATCGTGCCGATGGGCCCGGTCATGCAGTACACCGACCAGAAGCCCGATGCCCCGGTGACGCTGGTCGTCTACACCGGCGCGGACGGTTCGTTCTCGGTCTACAACGACGATGGCCGCTCGGAGCAGTACCGCACCGGCGCCTGGGAACGCATGCCGGTGCGCTATGACGATGCCACCGGCACCGTCACCATCGGCGCGCGTGAGGGCAAGGGTTATGCCGGCATGCCGCAGGCCCGCACCGTGCGGATCAAGTGGATCGTCCCCGGCACCGCCGTCACTGACCAGAACGGCTTCGACAGCGAAGTGCGCTGGACCGGCAAGGCGCTGCAGGTGAAGCGCCCCAAGCGCTGAGGGTTTGTTTGAAAATTCGCTGAAGGCGAATTTTGCGGCACCGGCCCATTCCCCCACCCGACCACCCACGAGCGTACCCTGATGGGTGGTCGGGCGGGGGAGTGGGCCGGTACCGCGCCGAAAATGCCCATCCGGGCATTTTCCAAACAATAGCCAGGCAAGATTTCAACGGGACCAGGAAGAGGATCTAAAACGATGGCCGGCGCACTCCTTCGCAGCAGGTGCACCCCGTGAAGGGGCTGAGGCCGGATCGTCGCCGCTTTCTGGCGGGCGCCCTTGCCGCAGGGGCCGCAGCACGGCCGCTTGCCGCCGCTGCTGGCTCGACGGGCGCGGCTGCCGGGCCGGTGCAGGCCAGCTGGGCCTCGCTGGTCGAGCACTATCGCTATCCCGACTGGTTCCGCGATGCCAAGTTCGGCATCTGGTCGCACTGGGGCCCGCAGGCGGTGCCCGAGCAGGGCGATTGGTACGGACGCTTCCTCTACATGCAGGGGCATCCGATGTACGAACACCACCTGAGGACTTACGGCCATCCGGCCGATACCGGCATGATGGAGATCCAGAACCGCTGGAAGGCGGAAAGCTGGGATCCGGAGGCGCTGATGCAGCGCTATGTGAAGGCGGGCGCGAAGTACTTCGTCTCGCTCGCCTGCCATCACGACAATCTCGACTGTTTCGACAGTTCGCACCACGCCTGGAACTCCAAGCGCGTGGGGCCGGGCCGCGATGTCGTCGGCACCTGGGAGAAGGCCGCGCGGGCAGCCGGGCTGAAATTCGGCGTTTCCAACCATATCTCGCACGCCTGGCACTGGTATCAGCCGGCCTATGCCTACGATCCCGAGGGCCCGCGCAAGGGCGAGCGTTATGACGCCTATCGCCTCACCAAGGCCGATGGCGCGGGCAAGTGGTGGGAAGGCCTCGACCCGCAGGAACTCTATACCGGCCGCCACATGGTCGCCCCCGACGGCATCGATTCCATCGCGGCGATGAACGAATGGCACGACAGGAACGACGGCCAGTGGCTCGAAACCGCGCCGCCGGGGGACGAGACCTTCGCGCGCCAGTGGCTGCTGCGCCAGATGGACCTCGTAGCCAAGTATCGCCCGGATTTCTGCTATTTCGACAACTACGAACTGCCCTTCGGGCAGTACGGCCTTGCGGCGGCGGCGGACTACTACAACCGCTCGATCGAATGGCACGGCAAGATCGACGTGGTGCTCACCGCCAAGCAGCTGAAGTCCTACGCCCGCTTCGGGCTGGTGCAGGACGTGGAGCGCGGCTTTACCGACCATCTCTGGGACGAGCCCTGGCAGACAGACACCTGCATCGGCGACTGGTTCTACAACCGCGATCGCTTTACGCAGAAGAGCTACGTCGGCGCTGAGGGCGTGCTCCAGCGGCTGGCCGATGTGATCTCGAAGAACGGCAACCTGCTGCTCTCGATCCCCCAGCGCGGTGACGGCACCATCGATAGCGAGGAGGAGAAGATCCTCGACGACCTCGCCCGCTGGATGGCGGTGAACGGTGAGGCCGTGTTCGGATCGCGGCCCTGGCACACCTATGGCGAGGGGCCGACGGTGCTTTCGGTGGGCATGCAGAATGAGGGCGGATTCAAGGGTTTTGTCGAGGGCGACGTGCGCTTCACGGTGAAGGACGGCGCGCTCTACCTGTTTGCGCTGGCGGCGCCGAGGAAGCCGCTCTCCGTAAAGGCGCTGGGCCGCCGCGCGCTGGCGCGGGCGGGCAAGGGACAGGTGGCGCGCGTCACGCTGCTCGGCGGCGGTGCGGTTCCGTTCCGGCAGGGGGCGGAGGCGATGGAAATCGACTTGCCGCAAGGGCTCGGCACGGTGCCGGTGGTGAAGATCGAGGGGCGCGGGATCGCCTGACCCTAAACGCACAGAACGATACCCTAAAGGAACCTAACGGGATGAGAGGCGCCTGGAAAACCGCCACGATCTTTGGCGCGGCCCTCTGCGCCGCGCTGGCCGCAGTGTCGCCAGCGGCATGGGCCGCATCCGACGAGGTGCCCCATATCGTCACCCGCGATGGCCGTCATGCGCTGATCGTTGATAGCGCTCCCTTCCTGATGCTGGGCGCGCAGATCAACAACTCCAGCGCATGGCCCGCGACGCTGCCCAAGGTCTGGCCGATGATGGCGGCGATGCACGTCAACACCGTCGAGGTGCCGGTGGGCTGGGAGCAGATCGAGCCCGAGGAAGGCCGCTTCGATTTCGCCATCGTCGACCAGCTTCTCGAACAGGCGCGCGCGCAGAACGTGCGGCTGGTGCTGCTGTGGTTCGGCACCTGGAAGAACACCAACCCGCAATATACCCCGCGCTGGGTGAAGCTGGACAATGCCCGCTTCCCGCGCATGCGCCGCGCGGACGGCACCCTGCATTACGCGCTCTCCCCCTTCGGCAAGGCGACGCTGGCGGCGGACAGCAAGGCCTTTGCCGCGCTGATGAGGCATCTGGCAGAGGTGGACCGGCAGAACACCGTCATCATGATGCAGGTGCAAAACGAGGCCGGCTCCTACGGCCTTGCGCGCGATCACTCGCCGGATGCCGATGCCGCCTTCGCCGCGCCCGTGCCCGAAGCGCTGAGGAGGCGCCTCGGCAAGCCTGCCGGCAACTGGACGGCGCTGTTCGGCCGCGATGCCGAACTCTATTTCCATGCCTGGCAGGTCGCCGGCTACATCGACAAGGTCGCGGCGGCGGGCAAGGCGGTGAAGCCGCTGCCGATGTACGTCAACGCCGCGCTGCCCGGCGATCCCTTCACCTGGCAGGACCCGAACACCTACGCCAGTGGCGGCCCGGCCAATACCGTGATCGACGTCTACAAGGCCGCCGCCCCGCACCTCGATCTGGTGGCGCCGGACATCTACAATCCGAAGCACAAGGCCTATCTCGGCTTTCTCGACGCCTACACGCGGCCGGACAACGCACTGTTCGTGCCCGAGACGGGGCATGCGCCCGAATATGCGCGTCACTTCTTCGCCGCACTTGGCAGAGGGGCGATCGGCTGGTCGCCCTTCGGTCTCGACCCGCTGCGCTATCGCCCGAGCCTGCCGCTCCGATCGAAGCTGGATGACGAGGCGATCGCGCCGTTCGCGGCCAACTACGCGCTGTTCGCGCCGATGGCGCGCGTCTGGGCAAAGCTGGCCTTCGAAGGCAAGGTTTGGGGCGCGTCCGAGCCGGAAGACCCGGCCGATGGCCACCGGCAGGTGATCCCGCTGGGCAAATACGTCGCCACCGCCAGTTTCGGCACCGGCGACTTCGGGCCGACCGACCCCAAGGGCAATGCCCGGCCCACCGGCGGCGTCGCGATTGCCGAGATCGGGCCGGACGAATACCTCGTCACCGGCTACTTCGCCCGCGTGGAGTTCGGGCTGACCGATCCAAAAGCCGCCAACCTCATCCTCGACCGCGTGGAGGAGGGCACTTACGATACCGCAGGCAAGTGGCAGTTCCTACGCGTGTGGAACGGCGATCAGGTGGACTGGGGCCTCAACTTCACGGCGGCGCCGCAAGTGCTGCACGTGAAGCTGGCGCGTTATCCGATCCGCTAGGGCCGCCTAGGGCCGCTCTGGCATCCCGGCCATGATGTCGCGCCGGATCGCGGCGATGGCATGGGGGGAGACCCAGGTCATGCCGATGGCGTGGGCCGGGGCGCCGGGGCCGGTCGATCCGGTTTCGGCGAAGCGCGAATCCTGCGCCCGGAACACCTGCGTCATCGTGCCGTCGCGCGCGGTGCCGTTCATTTCGGTCCAGTGGTCGGGGTGGATGTGGCGATCCAGGAAGCAGTCGATGAACAGCGCCTGCCCCACCGCCTGCGGATCGGCGTAGCGGCCATCGGCAAAGCGGGTGGTGGGGTGCCAGGGCCGGGCGAGCGCCACCGCATGGTCGGGCACCCCGGCCTCGCGGGTCAGGCGCGAGCGGTAGAAGACGAGACCGTGCGCCTGCGACAGCGGGGTCGAGGGGGCGGCGACAAAGGACTGGAATTCGCCGGGTGTGTAGGGCGCTGCGCGGATGCGGGTGCGCACTTCGCTGTCCTCGATCAGCAGCTGTCCATTGCCGAAGATGAAGTCGACATTGCCGGCGATCAGGCTCTCGCGGATCAGCGCGCGGCCGCCATTGGCGAAGACCGTGTCCTGATAGCCGAGCAGCGCTACCCGGTCGAACCGCACGCGGTCGCTGTCGATGTCGAGCAGGAGGGCGGCGGCCTGCGGGTTGGCGATCCTGGCCTCGGCACCTTCGGGCAGGCGGTCGTTGGCGAGGTAGTCGTAGGTGTTCTCGATGGTGAGGTCGCGCACCGCGATCTCGCGCGCGTTGATGGTGAGCGTGGCCGATCCCGGCGTGCCCCAGCCATTGCGGTGATAGGCCCTGGCGGTCTGCGCGACGGCGCCGAAATGGACGCGCGTGGCTTCGCGCCCGGCACCGATAAGGCGGATCCGGTCGCGGGTGATGACGGGTTTTTCGGCATAGTCGCCCGCGGCCACGCGGATGGTGATCCAGCGCCCGCTGTCATCGCGCGCGGCGGCTTCGAGCGCGCTGCCGATCGAGGTGTAGCAGGGGGGCTTGCTGCCCTTGCAGTCCGGCTTCACGGTGAGTTCGGATGGGGGCGTAGCGGCCATGGCAGGCAGGGCGAAGGCGCAGGCCAGCGATAGGGTGAGCAGGCGCAAGGCGATCATTTCGGGGCCTTTGCAGGGGTGAGGGGGCGCAGGAACGTGTCGATCTCCTCGGCGGTGCGGGAGAGCCAGGGCTCGAACAGCCAGAAGTCGTGCGGGGCGCCGGTGAAGGCGAATTCGCGGTTGGCGATGCGGTGCCGCTCGAGCGCGGCCAGCACTTTGTCCTTGCCCACCGTGAAGCGGGCGATGCCGCTGCTGACGATCAGCGTGGGTGGTGACTGCGGCCCTGCATAGCTGGCGGCACCGGCCTCTCGCCAGCGCTGCGGCATGGCTTCGAAGCGGCCGCCCAGCCAGCGGGCGAAGGGGGAAGCGGCGCCTGCCGCGTTCTCGAAATGGAGGGCGTCGGGATCGGCCATGTCGAGCACGCCGTCGAGGTCGACGAGGGCGTTGGCATGCACTTTGCCGAAAAGCCCGGAAGGCCCCGCATAAGCGAGCAGGGCGGCCATCTGTCCGCCGGAAGAGGCGCCGCCGACCGCGATGTGGGCGCCGTCGAGGCCGAATTCGGCGGCATGGGCCCGGGCCCAGCGCAGTGCCTCGGCAATGTCCTCCATGCCGGCGGGGTAGGGCGCTTCGCCGGAGAGGCGGAACTCGGGCAGGAACACGGTGTAGCCGCGCTGTGCCAGCAGGTTGGCAAGCGCGTAGAAATGCGTTTTCGCGCCCGAGCGCCATGCGCCGCCGTGGACCAGCATCAGGCCCTGCCCGTTGGCCGCGGCCGGGCGGAACACGTCGAGATGCAGCGTGCGGGTGCCAAGGGTCTTGTAGGGACGGTCGAACAGCACCGATTGCCCCTCGCGCCAGGTCACGGCGGGCCAGCCGATGCCCGGATACTGGTCGCGGTATTGCGCAAAGCGCTGGTCCACGGTGTAGCTATCGTCCACCTCGCGGGCCGGGGCGGGCAGGGCGGGCAGGGCGAGCAAAGTCATGGCAAGCGCAAACGCCGGGCGGAACGGATGGGCCATCACGTCTCCTTCAGCAAGACAAGGGGGCCGCCGTCCGGGGGAGGACAGCGGCCCAGGGAGCAACTGGTGCCGCGTCAGAACTGGTAGCGCGCGCCCACGAACCACTGCGCGCCGGTGCGGGAGAACTCGCGCACGAGGTACTGCGTGCCGTCGCCGGTGCCGTAGATTCGCTCGCGCTCGTTGGTGATGTTGATGCCCTGGATGTTGAAGCTGAGGCGTTCGGTCAGGTTGTAGTAGGCCGAGAGGTCGACTTGGGTCGGGCCGTACTTGCGTTCCTGCACGTGGCCGTTGCCGCCCGGTTCGCTGAGCAGGTAGTCGTCGCGCTTGTTGACCGAGAGGCGCAGGCCCATCTTGCCGGTGTCGAAATAGCCCGTGAAGTTGTACGAATTGGGCGAAAGCCCGGTGGAATCGTGCGCTTCGACATGGGTGTAGTTCGACGCGATGCCGAAGTTGGAGAAGATCCCCGGCAGGAACGTGAAGGGCAGGTTGAGCGTCACCTCGACGCCTTTCACCTTGTCGCCGTCCGACGAATTGACCGCCTTGTAGAAGGTGTAGGGCACTGAGGCCGGATCGGCATTGTAGGAGGCGTCGTAGCGCGGATCGGCGTAGATCGCCGCCCAGTATTCCTGCGGCACCATCTGCTCGACCACCGAGGTCTTGAGCGAGCGGATGATGTTCTTCTGGAACAGCCCCACGGCAAAGAGACCGCTCTTAGAGAAGTACCATTCGAGGCCGAGATCGAAGTCGTCCGAGAGGTAGGGCTTTAGATCCGGACTGCCGAGGTTGCTGACCGTGCGGGTGGTATATTCGAAGACCGGGCTGGCGATGTTGAGCGAAGCGAGGCCCGGGCGCGTCATCGAACGGGCATAGGCAAAGCGGGCAACCACTTGCGGCGTGACGTTGAGCGCGGCGTTGAACGAAGGCAGCAGGTTGTCGTAGTGGCGTTTCACCTCCACCGGCGATCCGGCGATGACCGCGCTCGATTCCACGTCGGTGCGCACATAGCGCAGGCCTGCGTCGAGGCGCAGGATCATCGTGCCGATGTCCATGTCGCCCATGACTTCGCCGTAGCCGCCGGTGGTCTTCTCGACCACTTTCCACCCCGCAGCGACATTGGCGGTGTAGCCGTCGTCGAACATGCCCGAGCCAGCGATGGCATCGAAGTCGATCACCGCGAAGGTCGGCAACCCGCCCGAGACCACGCCGTCGCCGAAGTGGCTGATCGGGAAGGCGGTCATGTAGTCCTGCGGCGCGAAGCTGGGCAACGCGCCCTGTGCTTCGGAATAGCGCACCATGCGGCGGCTATAGGCAAGCCCCGCCAGCGCGGTGAAGCGGCTCTGCTGGAACCTGGCATTGGCCTTGGCGGTGAAGTTGTCCTTCACCACCTTGTTGAGCCGGTTGGCCGCGGTCAGCGCGTTGATGTAGTTTTCGGGATCGTTGGGATCGTAGTCGCCGTAATCGACCGACGCCACATCGCGGCTGCCGGTATAGTCATAGGCATAGTAGTGCGGCACCGAGCGGGCGTAGAAGCGCAGTTCGCTGCGGTCGGCGCTGTCGCGCGCCTTGCCGATCATGCCGTCGAAGGTCAGGTTCGTGCTGGCCTCGTATTCGCCGGAGAACACGAACTGGCTGAACTTCGAGGTCGAGGTCTGGTGGCGGCTTTCGTACCATGAGGTGACATCGTCGAAGGCGGCGGCGACGAGCTGCTTGCCGTCCGGCGCGACGGTGAAGGAAAGCGGGGTCTGGCCGACATAATTGCCCGCCGGGCCATGCGTGAGCAGCCACTCCATCGAGTTGTAGCTGTAACGGTCGTTGTCGAGCTGCGAATAGAGCGCGTCGAACGTCAGTTTCAGCCCGTCGAGCGGGCGCGCCTGGATCGAGCCCGAGAGGCCGAGGCGCTTCTGGTCGTTGCCGAAGAAGTCGGCGCGCGGCAGGCGCGGCGCCCAGAGGCAGTCGAGGCTGTCGGCGGCGCCGCAGTTCTCGGGGGTGCCGGTGACCTCGGGGTCGGTATCGGCCCAGCTGTCGCCGTTGACGAAGGGCGAGGTCCAGCGGACGCTGGAGAAGCCTTCCTGATAGACGGTGCGCTTGGAATAGGCGGCGGAGAACAGCACGCCGATGGTGTCGTCGGCAAAGGTGTCCGAGACCATGACCGTGGCGCGCGGGTCGATCTTGCGCGAGACGGTATTGTAGCCGCCCTGGCCCGAGGCGACGACGTGGAAGCCGGGATGGTCGAAGGGCTTGGCCGAATAGAGGTCGACGGTGCCGGCGATGCCGCCTTCCTCGATCGAGGCGCGCTGGGTCTTCTGCACGTCGATGCGGTTGAACAGTTCGGAGGCAAAGACGTGGAAGTCGAAGGCGCGGCCGGCGTTGAGCGTGAAGCCGCCGGAATCGAGGCCGTCGCTGCTGGCGGGCACTTCCATGCCGTTGAGCGTGGTGCGGGTGAAGTCGGGCGAGAAGCCGCGCAGCGTGATGTTGCGCCCTTCGCCGCCCTCGCGCGAGATGGTGACGCCGGGCAGGCGCTGGATCGATTCCGACAGGTTGAGGTCGGGCATCTTGGCCATGTCCTCGGCCATGATGCTCTCGACCACGTTGATCGACTGGCGCTTGACGTCCTGCGCGCGGATCAGGCTGCCGCGAAAGCCGGTGACGATGATGTCCTCACTGGTGACCGGCGCTTGCGGATCGGCAGATGCAGGCTCGGCCGCCGCGACCGGGTGTGGGGCAGCGGCGGGCGCGGCCGCCAGCGCGACCGGAACGGTGACAGCAGCCGCGCGGACCGGACTGGCGGGAGCGCGGCCATTGCCATTGGCGCTGCCGACAATCGCATAGGAGGCCGGGCCGGTGCGCCGCGCGGCCAGTCCGGTGCCCGCCAGCAGCCGCGCCAGTGCCTGGTCGACGCTCATTTCGCCGCGCACGGCATTGGTGCGCACGTCGCGGGTCAGCCGCCGCGCGGCGATGATCTGGATGTCCCCCTGGCGACCCAGCTGGGTGATTGCCGTCTCGGCGCTCTGGGCATCGATGGCGAATTCGCGGGTCTGGGCTGCCGCCTGGACCGGAGAGGCCACGGCGCAGACGATGGCCGCAGTCGAGAACAGTGCGTGACGCACCTTGTTGTTATACATTATTATCCGCCCCAAAAATTGATTTTGCGGACTTCTTCGAGTCCGTACTATTCAAGAGTCACTCCGCCGAAAAATCCTTCCCGAAAAATGCATTTTCTTCGGCGTTATCGAACGAAATACGGATGACCTCGGGATTGCTGGTGTCCAGCGCCACGCCAAGGCTGGCTTTCACCGCCTCGGCAAAACCTTCCGGGTCGTTGATGCGGAACAGCCCGTCGAACTGCTCGCGCGCGACGCGCGGGTCGGCGATGACGATCTGGCGGGGGTTGTAGCGGTTGAACTCGTTCGCGGCTTCGTAGAGCGTGCGCCCGTCGAGATCGATCATGCCGCCGCGCCAGGCCAGCGAGCGGTCCACCGACGTGGGAATGCCGGCTTCGTAATCGATCACCGCATGGGCGCTGAGCGTCGCGCGGTCGCCCGCCTCGAGGCGCAAGTGCAGGTCCGGCCCGCCCGCGGGCGCGGTGCTCCAGGTTTCGACCACGCCTTCGGTGACCAGCACTTCCACGCCGGTTTCGCGGCGCCGCACCGAAAAGGCGGTGCCGACCGCGCGCACCCGGACGTCGCCCGCCGCCACCACGAAGGGGCGGCTGGCATCCTTGGCCACTTCGAACCAGGCCTCGCCTTGCGCAAGTTCGATCTCGCGGCTGCGCGGGGCCATCGTGACCGCCAGTTCGCTGCCCGAATTCATCGTCATCACCGAACCGTCAGGCAGCGGCAGGCGGCGGATCTCGCCGAGTTTCGTTGCGTAGACGGACGGCCCGCCGCGCCAGTGCAGGCCGGTCATGACGAGCGCTGCCGAAGCCGCGATCCCGCCCAGCAGCCCGCGCCGCGCGAAGCGGGCGGGCCTGGCGGGGGCCGCTTCCCCGTTGTCCTGCATGAGCGCAGCGGTTTCTTCGGCGGGCGCGGCAGACAGCGCATACCACTGCGCCTGCACTTGCAGCAGCAGCCCCTGACGCAGCGGATCCTCGGCCAGCCAAGCCTGCAGTTCGGCCTCGTCCGCCTCGCTCCATGCCGCGCCGTCCATGCGCGCGACAAAGGCGGCGGCGCGATCATCGGCGCCGGTCATCGCCGGACCTCCCGGCGCGGGCCATCCGTGAGGCGCTGTTCGTTCTCGGCCTCGCAGGCGGCGAAGGCGGCACGGATCGTGCGCACGCCGTTCCACACCTGCTTTTCCACCGCCTTCTCGGTCATGCCGAGGTGGGCGGCGATTTCCTTCTGCGACCAGCCCTCGATCTTGCGCAGTTCCACCACCCGGCGGCAGCGTTCGGGCAGGCGGGCGATGACGGCGAGCACGCGCTCGTAGCTCATCCGGCTGGCGGCCTGCTCCTCCGGGGTGGGGGCATCCTCGTCATACCAGTTCTCGATCTCGCTGAAGGCTTCCAGCACCACGACCTGCTGGCGCTTCATGCGCCGCAGCAGGAGGTTGCGGGCGATCGCGAAGATGTAGGAGAGCGGCCGGTCGATGTGCTCGACCGAGGGCAGCATCGCTATGCGGCAATAGGCTTCCTGCATCACCTCGTCGATATCCTCCGGCGAGAGGCGCGAACGGGCCAGCCAGCGCCGGACCCGCGCCTCGTGGGGCACGATCTCGCGCGCGGTCCAGATAGCGATCCGGCGCCTGCGCGCGAGTTCCTGTTGTGCCTCCCCTGGCGTATCGCCCTCCCTCACATGCCGGGTTCAATTCCCGTTGTGCCACGTAAGAGACCGGGGGCGAGGATTTCCTTCCGGGAATGCGCAAATATTTTTCGAGGTGATGGGAAAGGGCGCTTTTACGCGACCTTGAAGGTGCTTGCCTGGGCGGCCAGGCGGTCGACTTCGGAGGTCAGGCTGCGCGCGGCGGCGGAGGTCTGTTCCACCATCGCGGCGTTCTGCTGGGTGGCGAGGTTCATCGCGCCGATGGCGGTGGTGATCTCGCTGACCGTTTCCGAGGCGGCGGCATTGTCGCCGGCGACGCCGCCGAGCAGGGCATGGACCTGTCCCATGTCCTGGGCGATGCCGGTGAAGGCCTCGTCCACCTGCTCCACCGCGCCCACGGCCGTCAGGATGCCGGTGCGGGTGAGGGTGAGCTGCTCGCGGGCGCTGCGGGCCTCTTCCTCCGAACGGATCGCCAGCGCCGAGACGAGATCGGCGACAACCGCGAAGCCGCGTCCGGCATCGCCGGCCTGCCCGGCCTCGACCGCCGCGTTCATTGCCAGCACGCGGGTCTGGAAGGCGATCTTGTCGAGCCCTTCGATCACGTTGTCGATGTCGCGGGTGCTGTCGGCCACCTGGCGCATGGCGTCGACGGCGCGGGCGGCAATCGTGCGGCCTTCGTCGACGGTGGTCATGGCCTGGTCGGCGCGGGCGACGGTGGCCGTGGCCGAAGCGGTGCCGGTGCGCAGGCGCTGGTCGATCTCGACCAGTGCGGCCGAGCTCTGTTCGAGGTTGGCCGCGTTGGCTTCGGTGCGGCGGGCAAGGTCTTCGGAGGCCTGGGCGATTTCGGAAGAGCCGCCGCGGATCGCATGGGTGCTGGCGGTGGTCGCGCCGATCAGTTCGCGCAGGCCCGACAGCGCCGAGTTGTAGTTGAGGCGCAGTTCCTCGTAGGAACCGGGGAAGGCGCGTTCGATCGCGGCGGTGAGATCGCCCGAGGAGAGCTGTTCGAGCCGCGCGGCGAGGGTCTCGACGACGTCGCGCTGCTGGCGGTCGGCCTCTTCCTTGGTGATCGCCGCATCGCGGAACACCAGCAGGGCGCGGGCGATGTCGCCGATCTCGTCGGGGCGCGCGGTATCGGCGATCTCGATATGGTTATGGCCTTGCGAGAGGCTGGCCATCGTCTCGGTGGCCGACTGCAGCGGCTGGAACAGGCGCCTCGCCGCGCGCATGCAGACCGCGGCGCAAAGCGCGGTGAGCACCAGCGCGATGATCAGGATCTGCCAGCCGAGCCGGGTCACGTGCGCATAGAAGCTGTCCTTGGGCACGCCGACGTAGAGAATGCCGATCACTTTGCCGCTGTCGTCGCGGATCGGGTCGTAGGCGGCGAAATAGGGCTTGTTGAGGATACGGGTCTCGCCCCGGTAGGGCTGGCCCTTGCCAAGCACGGCGTCGCGCGCCGGGCCGGGATCGAGCGGCGTGCCGACCGCGCGGGTGCCGTCGTCCTTCTTGATGTTGGTGGCAACGCGGGTGGCGCCGCTGAAGATCGTGGCATTGCCGCCGACCAGCGCCTTGATCCGGTCGACCGCGGCATCGTCGCCGTCGAGGCGGGTATTGCCGACGTGCAGCACGCCGTCGCGCAGGCTGTAGCCCTTGCCCTGCGTTTCCAGCACGCTCCAGGCGACGCGCATGTTGGTGTCGAGCTGGGTCGCGCCCTGTTCACGGGCCGAGCTCATCAGCATCACGCGGGTGCTGATGAACAGGGTGCCGGCCAGCAGGGCCAGCGCGCTGACGGTCATCAGCGTGACTTTGGTAGACAGGTGCTGTCGGGCAAGGAAGGTGCGCAAGGAGGTCATGGTTGTGCATATCCAGAGGCAGCGGGCTGGACGAGGCCGCTGACGGTGGGGCCGGGGGAGGCTATGCAAACGTTATAGGCGGCCGATGGGTGGTATGGTCCGCAAACACAGCAAATTCCGACTTTTGCGCGCGCTCCGGGCACGGTGGTCTGGCCCGGCAAGGGCGGTGTTGTTGCCGGTATCCGGGCATTATCCCGCTGTATTGGTATACTTTTCCGGGATGAGCCGCCGTCCCGGCCCCGGCCTTGTTGCCGCTATGTAATTTTTCCCGTCTGCGCGCCGCCGGTCCGGGCCGGCCTCATCCCAGGGCAGGCGCCGGGCAATAGGCTCGGGAACCCATCAATCACGCCTTCTGGCGGGCCAGGAAATCGTGGATCCGGATGAGCTGCGCAAACGTTTTCGCACCCAGCTTCTTCATCAGGCTGGATCGATGCAGCTTGACGGTGATCTCCGAGATGCCGAGTTCGCCCGCCACCTGCTTATTGAGCAGGCCCCGGCAAACCCCGGCCATCACTTCCTTTTCACGCGGGGTCAGGCGGTCGTAAAGCTGCTGGCCGGCCTGCGCATCGAGCCGGTCCGAGCGGCGTTCGCGGTCCCGGTTCAGGGCGGTGGTCACGGCGTCGAGCAGATCCTGATCGCGATAGGGCTTGGGCAGGAAGTCGACGGCGCCGGACTTCATGGCCATCACGCTCATCGGGATGTCGCCATAGCCGGTGACGAATATGACCGGAATGTCGTCGCCGCGCTCGACCAGCCGGGATTTGAATTCGAAGCCGCCGATCTGCGGCATGCGGACATCGACGACGAGGCAGCTGGTGACATCGGGAAGCGCGGCGTCGAGCACGTCCTGCGCGGTGCCGAAGCACAGGGTCTTCAGGCCGACCGACCGCAGCAGGCTGTCGATGGCTTCGCGAACCAGTTGGTCATCGTCGAGAATGATCACAAGGCCGGCTTCGGTATCGGCCGCGCTACTGCACGCGTTCATGCCATGGACTCCGTAGAGAGGGTGCTTTTGCGTGCTGTCCCGGTCACGGGGGATCTCCCGTATTTCGAAAGGGAAGGCAAGGCTCATGGGGCGATGGCCCTGGCGATCGCATCCAGCAGTTCATCGGGATCGACCGGTTTGGTCAGGAACATCATCGCGCCGGCCGCCAGGGCCTGCGCCTCGGCTTCCGGGGTGGGGAACGCGGTCATGAAGATGATCGGCACCTGCCAGCCCTGCCGAGCGATCCTCCTTTGCAGTTCCAGCCCGGTCATGCCCGGCATGTTGAGATCGGTGACCACGCAGCCGACTTCATCGCTCCGCTCGAATGCCAGCAATTGGCGGCCGCCTGCGAACATCGCCGTCGCCAGCCCTTCGGAGCGCACGAGGCTGTCGATGGATTCGCGAACCAGCGGATCGTCGTCGACGATGGCGATCAGGCGGGGAACCGGCACGATGCGCTCCCGATCTCGAGGGAAGGGCTCGGACGCAAGGGCATTGTCCGGAAAAAGGGGGGGGAGGGCATCTTCATGGGGCTCAGGCAGGTTCATGGGCTGGTGTGATCGGTATGGAAAAGCGGAAACGCGCGCCTCCTTCCTCCCGGTTGGCGGCCGAGATGGCACCGCCGTGCTGCTCGACGATGGACCGGCTGATGGACAGGCCGATGCCCATGCCGTCCTCGCGGCTGCTGAAGAAGGGTTCGAAGATGGTCTGCGGGTCGCTGAGAATGCCGGTGCCGCTGTCGGCGACGTCGACGGCGATGCTGTCCGCGGTCCGGAAGGCGTCGATCCGCAGGTCGCGAGGGCCGTCCGCGACCATCGTCATGGCCTTGCCGGCGTTGAGGATGAGGTTCACCAGCACTTGCTGCAACAGGATCCGGTCGCCCGTCACCGGGGGCAGGTCGGGCGGAAGGTCGAGATGCAGGGTAACCGCACTCTCGCGCAGTTCGCGGTCGAGCAGGGATGCGGTTTCGCGGATGAGCGAGGCCAGATCGAGTTCGCTCTGCTCGGCCTCGCCCTTGCGGAAGAGGCGGCGGACGCGGGCGACCACGTCGGCCGCGCGGGCGCCGCTGAGCGCGATCTTCTCGAGGCAGTCGGCCACCTCGGCCGCGTCCGGCGCTTCGCGGGCCAGCCAGCGCTTGCCGGAACTGGCAAAGGCCGAGATCGCGGTCAGCGGCTGGTTGATCTCGTGCGCGATGAATGCCGCGACCTGCCCCAGCGTCGTGGCGCGGTTGACTTCGGTCAGTTCGCTTTGTGCCTGCGCGAGGCGCCGCTGCATGCGGTAGCGCTCGGTCACGTCGATCGCCAGCATCAGCAGGCGGCTCCAGTTGTTGTCCTCCTCCAGCACCGTGAGGCGCAGGACGACATCGACGATGGCGCCGGTTTCGGTGAGGAATTGCGCCTCTTCCTCGATGTCGCGCTGACCGGCTGCCAGCGCGCCGAGCAGGCGGCCGAGCGATCGCTCCGCGGCCGGGGTATGAAATCGCAGGAGGGAATGACCGATCAGCTTGTCCGGCGCGGAAACGCCGAAAAGCTGGATTGCCGCTGCGTTGGCATCCCTGACGAGGGAACGGGCCGCGACACGGTTGATCCCGTCGAGGTCGAGGGTTTCGGCCTGCTCCATCGACGTCTTGGCGGCGGACAGGTCGATTTCCATCATCGGCAGGCCGGCGGCGTGGAATATGGTGTGGTAGCGTTCTTCGGACCGGCGGCGGGCGACGGCTTCCGCGCGTTGGTGGGTGACGTCCGCGCTGGTCTCGAAAATGCCGGTGGCGCGGCCAAGGTGATCGCGCCGCGCCAGCCAGCGGCTTTCGAGGACGATGCGCGTGCCGTCCTTGCGCAGGCGGCTGATCTCGCCCGACCATCTGCCCGCCGCGTTGACGGCGTCCATGGGATTTTGGCCCATCGGATTTTGAGACGTGCGGGTTTGCAGCAGGTCCTGTGCCGATTGCCCAAGCGCTTCCGCGCGGGTCCAGCCGTAGAGCCGTTCGGCGCCTTCGTTCCAGTAGCGGATGGTGTCGTCCATCCCGCGCACCACGACGGTATCGTGGGTCAGTTCCAGCATCCTGGCCTGTTCGGACAGCGTATCGCGCGCGGAGCGATGCCGGATCGAAAGCATCGTGATCATGCCGATCGCAAAGAGAGCGACGCCGAGCCGCATGGCGGGCGAGCCGAAGGGCTCGTCCCAATGGCTGTACCAGAAGCCGAGCATCGCCAGCAGGCTGCACGAAGCGCCCGCCAGAAGTGTCGCCGCCGGACGGTTCGACCATGAGGCAATGAGCACCGTCGAGGTGTAGAGCACGGCCACCGCGCCCTGAAGGGGGCTGGCGATGTCGAGCGACAGCACGACCAGTGCGGAGACCAGTGCGGTCAGGCCGATCGATCGGTCCGATCGAAAGAGTGGTTTACCCTTCAATTTCGTTGTGATCCCGGCACAATACCCTCCCGTTCGATCCATCGCTACGTCCGGCAAGGCCGCAGGGCGGGTGCCGCCCTTGAAATGCGCGGGCGGGCACGTTCCGAACAGGCTCTCATAACGTCATGGTGCAACCCTATGCCAGAGCGGAGAACCCGCCGTAACTATACGCTGGTTGGGGGAAGCCCGCCGTGCGGCCGGGCGGCTGCCTGGTAGAGGAACCCGGAACCGCGTTCGGTCTCGCCGATCCAGGCTTCCAGCAGGCTGGCGCTATCCAGCGGAATTTCACGCAGCCCCTCCTCGGGGGCGTGCCGTGTTCCTATGTGAGCGGGGCATCTGCCCGAGGTGGCGGACATTCAAGTTGAAGGAATGACGGCGTGGCACAAGACCTGAAAATCGATTTTGTCTCGGACGTGGTGTGCCCGTGGTGCGTGATCGGCCTCAAGGGATTGCAGGCGGCCCTGACGCGGCTCGAGGGCGAAGTCGCGGCGCAGATCCATTTCCAGCCCTTTGAACTGAACCCGCAGATGGTGCCCGAAGGCGAGAATATCGGGGAGCATATCGCCCGAAAATACGGCTCGACCCCGGAGCAGTCGGCCGCGACCCGGGCGATGATCCGGGAACGCGCCGATGACGTGGGCTTCACCATTGCCATGTCGGCGGACAGCCGGATCTACAATACCTTCGATGCGCACCGGCTGTTGTATTGGGCGGGGCTGGAAGGCGGCCGCGAGCCGCTTGAACTGGCGCTCAAGCTGGCGCTGTTCGAGGCCTACTTCACGCATGGATCGAACGTTTCGGATCGCGATGTCCTGCTGGCCGCCGTCAAGGATGCCGGTCTGGACTCCGGACGCGCGGCGCACATCCTTGACGGCACCGAATTCGCCGAGGAGGTGCGCAGCGCGCAAGAGCTTTGGCGCTCGCGGGGTATCAGCAGTGTTCCCGCGGTCATCGTCAATGACAAGTACCTGATCAGCGGCGGCCAGCCCCCGGAAGCTTTTGAACGGGCGCTGCGTGCGATCGTGGCGGAAATGCCCGACAAATCCAGCGTCGCATGAGCTCTGCTAAATCGGGGTATTGCGGGGGTCTCGCAGGGTCGTAGCCACTTTGTTGCACGTGCGAAATGTGGGATAGGCGCGGTGATGCGCCATCTCGCTACCGTCCTCACCGCTTCGTTCGTGCTGGCGCCCCTTGTGTCTTCTCCCTCGCTTGCCCGGACGGCGACGACGCAGCGCGTCAGCGTGCGCGTGCAGCCGCTCAAGGCGGCGCTCCAGGACGTGGCGCGGCGCTACGGGATCGAACTGCTGTTTTCGAACGATGTCGTGGCACGGCGCGATGCCCCGGCAATCTCGGGGGACTTCACCGCCGAGCAGGCCCTGCAGGCGCTGCTGGCCGGATCGGGGCTGGAACTGAAGGGATCGGTCGAGGCGGGTTTTGTCATCGCGCCAGCCGAGATCGCCGGGCCTCCGGCACCGCCTCCCGTCCCGGACATTCTGGTCGTCGGCAAGCGGACGCAGAATACCGACATCCAGCGCCGTTCGAACGATGTGCAGCCCTATCAGGTGCTGACGCGGGAACTGGTGCGCTCCAGTCACACCCGAACGCTGGAAGAACTGCTGGGCAAGTATTCCTCGCAGGACGCCCTGGGGCTTACGCTGGCGCAGCAGCCCCTATCGTCGGCCGGGGCGCTGCGTTCCAATTTCAACTTGCGCGGGCTTGGAGGCGAGGACACGCTGGTTCTGGTCGACGGACGGCCGATGCCGCGAGTGCCGGGGCAGGGTTTTGTTCTCGGCCAGCCGGACGTGAACGCGCTGTCGCCCGAGGCGATCGAGCGCGCCGAAGTCCTGACGTCCACGGCGGGCGGCATCTATGGTCCCGGCGCCATCGGCGGCGTGGTCAATCTGGTCCTGCGCCGCGACTATCGCGGGGCGGAGGTTGCCGCGACCAGCGGGCTGACGTCGCGCGGGGATGGCCTGTACCGGCGCGTCGATGCGCGGCTGGGCTTCACGCCGGACGATGGCGCCACCGATGTCCAGATAACCTACAGCGGCGCGAGGGGCGATGGACTGACGAACGGGGATCGCGGCTTCGCCGAGAACGAGCGCAAGCTGCGCTACGCGAGCGGCGTGCCCTATTCCTGGAGCGAGTTGCCGTTGTCGAACTCGGCCAATGTCGCCAGTCTGGATGGGCGCGCGCTGATCCTGAAAGAGGCTTACGGCGGCCAGTCGCTCGGCAGCAACATCACCTACCTGTCGCCGCGGGATGCCCGTTCGGCCGGCGGCGTCGGCGCCGCCTTGAACGCCCATGCCGGCCGTCTCGACCTGTCCCTGCCGGATGGCAGGAGCGGCCGGGAGAGCAGTCTGGTCGCCGGGCAGCGCTCCAGCATGGTGCTGTTCAACGTGCGGCACACATTCGCTCCCGGGCTTGAGGCTTACGTCGATCTTGTCCGGCTCGGCAATCGCGGGCGGATCGAGTACGCACAAGGCGGGATCTACCAGCAGTTGAGTGCGGGCGATCCCCGCAATCCTTTCGATCAGGACATAGAGGTCGTTCGCGCAGTGCCGGGTATCGGCACCAGCGGCGGTACGCGGACATTGACCACCCGCCTGAGTGCGGGCGCGATCGTCGAACTTCCCGAAGGCTGGCGATCCAACATCGACTATAGCGTGGGTTCGGTCCGCCAGCGGACGGCCTTCAGCGGCACGACATACGGATTGAACGCGCTTTATGCCTTGTACGGCATTCCGCTGGCCGGTTATCCCGCGATAGACCCCTTCGCGGATGCGGCGGATTTCGGGGCTGCCATGGGCGCTTACGCGGTCCCCGCAGGCTATCGTTTCAGGCAGGTCAACCGGATGACCGATGGCGCCGCGCGGTTCGCCGGACCGCTGGCCGACTTCGGGGCGGGGCCGATCACTGCGACGATCCTGCTGGAACAGCGCAAGGAAAAGGTCGCGCAGAGCCGCTATGACGAACTGATTTCGCCCTACGGCATCCCGAACGGCGACACGGTTCCGGGCTATTCCGAACGCATCCGCTCGGCCTATCTCGAACTGCGCGCGCCGATCCTGGGCAACATGAGCCGCGCAGGGCAAGGCCGGGGGCTGGAACTGCAACTGGCGGTACGGCGGGATGCCACGCAGGTCAGGCTGCAACCGGGTTATCTCCAGGACCGGACCGGCGCGGCCGATGCTTTCGACAAGGCCGGCCGGGCCGCGATGACTTATACTTTCGGTGCCAGGGGCGTCGTGGTTCCCGGCGTCCTCCTGCGCGCCAGCATCGCCACCGGCGAACAGACCCCGCCGATCCATGAACTGACCGGTGCTTATGTCATCGGCGGGAACGGTCCGGATCCCAGGCGGGGCAACACGGTCATCCAGGCACCTTACGATCTGGTGATGTTCTCAGGCGGCAAGATCACGCCGGAAAGGGCACGGGCCCTGTCCGCGGGCGCGGTGTTCACGCCGTTCCGCCAGGACGGCCCCTCCTTCAGCATCGACTACACGCACTTGCGCCGCAGCCGTGAAGTGGACGGGCGCTTCATCGGCAATGCCGGCTATTTCCTGTACCACGAGGAGGACTATCCCGGCCGGGTGACGCGTCTGCCGCTGACGGCCGAAGATGCGGCGCGCGGCTATACGGGCGGCGTCATCACCCGTATCGACACGTCGTTTCTCGATCTCGGCTGGACGATCATCGATGCCGTCGATGCGCGCGCGCGCTATCCTGTCCGCACGGCGGCGCTGGGTGACTTCACCTTGCGCGCCAACGTGACCTGGCAGCCGCGATTTACCCGGTTGCTCACGGCGGGAAGTCCAACCGTAAACTATGTGGACTATGCCGATGGCGCGCTGGAGTGGCGCGGCAATGGGGGTATCGACTGGACGGACGGGCCGATGAGCTTGTCCTTCAACGGACAGTTCTATGGCCGCTATCGCCCCATTCCCTCGGACGCGGCGCCTTCCCTGAAAGCCTCAGTCCTGGCTGCCCAGGGGCGGGAATGGATCGCCGCGCAAGCGATTTTCGACCTTGCGCTGGCGTACCGGGTGGAACTGCAGGGCCATGCTTCGCGGCCGCGTTTCATGGACGTGCGTCTCGGCGTGCTCGACCTTTTCGACCACAAGCCTGCCACCGTCGTCACCGCCGAGGGAAGTTACAGCTATTACGCCAATCCGCTGCGCCGCCGGTTCGAACTGACGGTCGCCATGGGGATATAGTGCGTCGGCACATGGATGCCTGCGTCGAGGTCCGAGAGAGCGTTTGGAAATTCGCCTTTCGCGCATTTTCAAGCGGTCTCCCGGCTTTCCTGTTCTGCCGAGTGGATGATCTGCGCAATACTGCTGCCGCAGCTATCCAGCAGCCTGAGCAGGCTGCGCACCTCTTCGATGTCCGGTTCCTGGCGATCGACCCAGCGCTTGCACGCGCCGGCGATGAACACGAGGCTCGTCACCGGCCCGCGCAGGCGGGTTATCAGGTCCGCCGTGTCCTCGCATGGCAGGGGCGGGTCGAGAACGCAGGCTTGCCCGTGCGTCTCGCCAGTAGGTCCAGCCGGTTCAGGCACGTTCTGCTCTCCAGGGATGAAATCTCGACATCGACAAGAAGGGACGCAGACAAAACGCAAATCCGCACGGCAGGACGAAAATAATTGCGCCTGGCGATGTGGATCGCCGGTCCGGGTGCGTCCCTTGTTCCGCAAGCCCCTGAAATTCTATGGATGGACGTAATCGCGCATGTGCCGGGCAGGGCTGGATTTCGAGCTTGAGATGGCGCAAACGCGCGTCATGGCCGATGATGAGATTCCGTCTGACATCCCGTCCGGAAAGGAAGGTCTGACCCCGGCCCAGGTTCAGGAACTGCGGACCGGCCTCCAGCGCTTCTTTCGGTGGCGGGTGAAGGAGACGGAGGACATTCCCGACCTCGTGCAGGATGTCTTCGTGCGGGTCCTTGGGCGTGTGCAGCCGGGGGATATCGAAAACCTGCGCAGCTATGCGTTCCAGGTGGCGGCCAGTGTCCTGGTCGACCGTAACCGGCGGCGCGCCGTTCGCCATCATGACGCCCATGTCGAGTTCGATCCGACCAGGTCCGCCCCGACCGAGATCGGCCCCGAACGGATTGTTGCCGGGCGCGAAGAACTGCGGGCACTGATGGCGCTGGTCGCGCAGATGCCGGAACGAACGCGCATGGTCTTCGTGCTGCGCAGGCTGGAGCACATGTCCTACAAGGAGATCGCCAGGCAGCTCGACCTTTCGGTCAGCGCCGTCGAAAAGCATATGGTGCGGGCGGCCGAGCGGCTTGCCGGGTTTGGAGAGCGGCCATGACGGTCAGGATCACCAGGGCCGAACTGGCGCGGCTTTCGCCCGGTGAGGCGGCCGCGCTGTGGCAGGTGCAGCGCGACACCGGGAGTCCGGTCGAGGCAGGCCTGTTCGATGAATGGCTGGCTGCCGATGCGGCCAATGCGGCGGCATGGGAGCGGCTCGGTTCGGCCTGGTCGCTGTTCGAGGACGCCGACGATCCGCTGTTCGCCGAACTCCGGCGCGAGGCATTGGCCGCAGGCCCGCAGGACGGTGTGCGGAGCGCGGGCGGGCTATGGAAACATGCACTTGCCGCCTGTCTGGTGCTGGGGCTGGTCGCGGGCGCGGTCCTGTTCTTCGGGCGGAGCGACTGGGCGCCGGCCGGACCGGACATGCTGGCCGGGGAAGAAAGCGGCCAGCGCTACACCGCGCCCGAAGCGAGCAGGACGTTCGCCCTGGCGGACGGTACGCAGATGACGCTAGCCAGGGGCAGCGCGGCGCGCGTGGCCTTTGCCGGGGGCGAACGGCGGGTGTTTCTCGATCGGGGGCAGGCGCGCTTTTCGGTGACGCACGATGCGCGGCACCGTTTCAAGGTCATGGCCGGGCGCTGGTCGGTTGTCGATTTCGGCACCCGGTTCGAGATCGGAATTGCCGGTGACGAACTGCGCGTGGCACTGTTCGAAGGTTCCGTGCAGGTCGCGGGCAATGGCAATCCGCCGACGATGCTGGTTCCCGGCAAACAGCTCGTCGCCCGCACCGGAATGCTGGACACCGTCTCGGATATCGGCACCGCCGGTGCTTCCGCCGCGCACGGCGGGCTGGCCGAGTTCGAGGATGTGGCGCTGTCGGAAGCGGTCAAGCGGTTCAATGCGCTCAATGTCGTCCAACTGGTGATCGTCGATCCGCGCGCGGGGGCCTTGCGCATCACCGGCCAGTTCCGGCTCGACGATCCCTTGCGGTTTGCCCGCACGATCGCGCAATTTCTGCCCGTGCGGGTGTCTCGCGTGAAGGCGGACAGGATAGAGATCGGCTATCGGGGCCGGTAAGAGCCCGTTTGAAAAATGCCTTTAAGGGCATTTTTTAGGCGGCACCGGCCCGCTCCCCCACCCTACCACCCATTGGTAGTATCCTGCGGGTGGTAGGGTGGGGGAGCGGGCCGGTGCCGCAAAATTCGCGTTTCGCGAATTTCCAAACAGGCTCTAAGGCCGAGCTGAAAGCCCCGAACCCGGCATGCCACTTTCGCCGCCTCGAACATGCCGTGCAGGGCAGTGGGACGAAGTGGCATGCCGGAGCGCCCGCCGCTTCGCGATGAAGGGCGGGATCGTCCTGCCCCGGCTGCCGCACGGCTCGTCCATCAACGTCCCCATGCATGCGATTACCCGTCTAGAGGCGCCCGGACCCGCTAGATGCCGCTTCCCGGCGTCGCTTCAGATCATGGTCGAACATCGGCCACATCCGCCATGTGCCGGGTGCGTCCTTTCGCGCCCGCTTTCGGCGGGAACGGAGAAAAACATGTCCGACAGACCGGCGCACAGCGCCAAATTCGGCTGGTTCAAACGTAGCAGCGAATTGCACATCGCCGACATCACCGTCGTCGACCGATCCACTCTCAACCGTGCCGTCGGCGCCGCTGCGCTTGGCAATGCGATGGAGTGGTTCGATTTCGGCGTTTACGGCTACATTGCGATCACGCTGGGGCAGGTGTTTTTCCCTTCCGGCAGCCCGACTGCACAGTTGATCGCCACTCTGGCGACGTTCACGGCCGCCTTCCTTGTCCGCCCATTGGGGGGGCTGGTGTTCGGACCGCTGGGGGACCGTTACGGTCGCCACAAGATCCTGGCGCTGACGATGATCCTGATGGCGGCGGGCACGTTTGCCATCGGCCTTATTCCGCCCTACGCGCAGATCGGCATGGCGGCGCCCCTCCTGCTGCTGGCCGCACGCTTGCTGCAAGGCTTCTCGACCGGGGGCGAATACGGCGGCGCGGCGACGTTCATCGCCGAATATTCGACGGATCGCCGCCGGGGGCAGATGGGCAGCTGGCTGGAATTCGGCACGCTTGGCGGATACATCGCCGGCGCCGGTACGGTCACCGCTCTCCAGATGACGCTCACGCCCGCGGACATGCTGGCGTGGGGCTGGCGCATTCCGTTCCTGATCGCGGGGCCGCTTGGCCTGCTGGGCCTCTACATGCGGCTCAAGCTGGAGGAAACGCCGGCGTTCCAGGCCTATGCCGACGAAGTGGACAAGCGCGAGGCAGGGCGTCCGAAGCTGGGCGACCTGTTCCGCGTACACCGGACGCAGCTGCTCAAGTGCATGGGGCTGGTTCTCGTCTTCAACGTCACCGACTACATGCTGCTGACCTACATGCCCAACTATCTCAGCGTCACCATGGGCTATGCGCAGAGCAAGGGCTTGCTGCTGATCATCCTGGTGATGGCGGTGATGATGCCGCTCAACGTGGTGGGCGGCCTCTTCAGCGACCGGCTCGGGCGCCGTCCGATGATCATCGGCGCCTGCGCCGCGCTGATCGTCCTGTCGATCCCCTGCATGCTGCTGATCGGCACGGGCAACGACTGGCTGATCTTCCTGGGCCTGATGCTGCTTGGCCTGGCGCTGGTCTGCTTCACCAGTTCCATGCCGGCGACGCTGCCGGCACTGTTCTATACGCCCGTGCGCTACAGCGCGCTGTCGATCGCGTTCAACGTCTCGGTCTCGCTGTTCGGCGGTACGACGCCGCTGATCACCGCCTGGCTGGTCGAGCGGACCGGCGATCCGCTGATGCCGGCCTATTACCTGATGGGCGCCGCGGCGATCGGTCTTGGCACCATGCTGACGGTGAAAGAGACCGCCGGGATGCCGCTGCGCGGATCGCCGCCGGCCGTGGAAACCAAGGCGGAAGCCGTGGCCCTCGTGCAGGGGGACGATCCGGTTACCGTCGACCGGGCACTGCCGGGAGAGGGCGGCGCGGCGGTCCATGCGGGGGCGGTCCCGACGGCCAGCGCCGCGTGAGACCCGCTGCGTCGCGCGGTGCATACTCAAACTGTCATGCTCTTTGGCTAACGGCATCGCTTTGCGAACGGGGGGGCTGCCGGTGCTGGTTTCGATCAAGGAGGCGTCAGGCGAGCACGAGCCCGCCGCCGACAGGCGTGATGGGGACGCCGAAGGGCGTGACGGGGATGCCGAAGGGCGCGACTGGGATGCCATTCGCGCTGCGATGCTGCGGTTCGTGCGCGGCCGGGGCGCGCGGCCCGACGTTGCCGAGGACATCGCGCAGGAGACCGTGACGCGGCTCATCGACATCCTGCGGGCGGAGCAGGTCGGCAGCATTTTTGCGCTGGCCTTCCGGATCGCGGACAATCTTCTGGTCGATGTCTATCGCCGCGACAGCCGGCTATCGGAAGAAGTGGACGATGATTGGCGGAGCGAGGAGCCTTCGCTCGAACGTGTGCTCGATTCCCGCCGTGCCATCGAGGTGTTCCATCGCTGCCTGCGGCGGATGCCCGCCTTGCGGCGAGAAGTGCTGGTGCGCCGCCGGGTCAATCAGGAAAGTTGCAGGGCCATTGGCGATGACTTGTCGATGAGCGCCAAGGCCGTTGAAAAGCATATTACCCGCGGGATGGTCGATCTGCGCAAGGCTCTGGAAAAAGCCGGGATCGACCTGGGGGGAGAGGCGTGATGGCGGGCGAGGGCAACGTGATCGAACTTCAGGCCGCACGGTGGGTCGACCGCATGAACAGTCCGGTGCTCGACGCTGCCGATGCCGCCGCGTTCGATCGGTGGATCCTGGCCGATCCGCGCCATTGCGACAGCTATGCCCGGCTGAGCGCCTTGTGGCACTCCGAGGGGCTGGCTCAGGGCATGACATGCGCGGCAGGCGAGGCCGAAACGGCTGTCGAAGAAGACGAAGCGCCATCGGCGCCCTGGATTACGCCCGGCACCACGAGGATCGCCGCGTTTCTGGCGATGGCGGGCTGCGCGGCCCTGGCGGCGATGCTCATGCCGGCGATGCTGGTGCGCGAGTCCAGCTTCTCCACGCCGCGCGGGGTGACCCGGGACGTGGCGCTGGCCGATGGATCGCGCGTTCGCCTCGATGGCGATACCCGGATCCATGTCCGCATCACGCCATGGTCGCGGCAGGTCGCGCTTGCGCGGGGAGAGGCCTTTTTCGACGTGGCACATGAAGGCTGGCGCAGCTTCACGGTGGACATGGGCACGGCGCGGATTTCCGTGCTGGGCACCGCCTTCGACGTGGACCGGGTCGATGCGGCGACGCACGTGATCCAGGTCTATCGCGGCCTGGTCAGTGTCGAAGCCGGCGCCGGACGGGAATGGCGGTTGCCGGCGGGCACCGGACTGGAACTGATCGGGCACCGCGTGCGCAGCCTGCGTGACGTCACCGGCGTGCGCCCGGCCTGGACCGATGGCTGGTACGAAGCCAACGACACGCCGATCTGGCAACTGATCCAGCACGTGAACCGCAATGCCTCGCATCCGATCGTGCTGGCCGATGCTGGACTTGGCGAATTGCAGGTGACCGGCCGCTTCCGCACCGAGCGGCCGGAAGAAGTGCTGGAAGCGATCGGCGCGCTGCACGATCTTCACTGGCAGCGCATGGCGGATCGCTATGTGGTGCGCCGGTGAGATACTGCCGTGTCATCGTTTTTTTCATAGTAAAGCCATGAAAATGTAAGAAAATTATTTTGTCGGGTTTGTTCGTGCTGGTCCGTCTGCCGGTTGAACAGTTTGTACTGACAGGGGGTTTTCTTCGATGTTTCGTTTCACTGGGCGCTTTGCCGGGGTGTCTTCGCTTGCCTTGACCATGGGTGGTCTGGCGGCCGGTCTGGCCATTGCACCGCAAGTGCAGGCCGCGGATGCCCATCTGTATGCTTTCGCGATTCCCTCGCAGGACCTGGCGCGGGCCCTGCAGGAATTTTCGCGGGTGACCGGAACGCCGGTGGCCGCCTCGCCCGATGCGCTGCGGGGGCGTCGCAGCCAGGCGATTGCGGGCACCATGTCGGCGCAAGCGGCACTGGCGCGCCTGATCGATGGCGCCCATGTCGCCGCCCAGCGCCGCGGCGGCACGATCATCGTCAAGCCGCTGCCGATTGCCGTCACCCCTGCGGCGGTGGCATCGCCGGCCCGTCGTGCGGCGACGTTCGAGCCTGCCGGGGCCCAGCTTGCACCGGTGGAACCGGCCAGCGAGGACATCGTGGTGACCGGCTATATCGAGGCCGTCGAGCGGTCGCTGGAGACCAAGCGGAACAACGATACGGTGTCCGACACGATCACCGCGGACGACATGGGCAAGCTGCCCGCCAACAACGTCTCCGAAGCGCTGGCGCGCATGCCCGGCGTCAACGCCGTGCGCGATGCCACTACCGGTGAGGGCGACCGCATCACCGTGCGCGGGCTGTCGACCGAACTGAACAACTACTCCATTAACGGCGTGCGCCTTGGCGGCGCCGGTTCGCGGGACAACAACTTCTACCGCGGCGTGCGCCTCTCGGTGCTGCCGCCGGACGGGATCAAGCAGATCACCGTCTACAAGACGCTGACGCCGGACCGCGACGGCGATGCGCTGGGCGGATCGGTGGACATCTCCACCCCCACCGCCTTCGATCAGGATCCCCGGTATGTGCGTCTTTCCGCCGAAGGAGGCATGCTCGACAAGTACGATCACCGCAAGTACGGGCAGGTTTCGGGCGCCGTCGCCCGCCAGTTCAGCGACAATTTCGGCGTCTATGTTTCGGGCAACTGGAGCCACCGCAAGTCGCAGTTCGAGCAGAACGGGGTCGACGGCGACAACCAGCCGGACACCTGGTATTCGGACAGCGAGACGCTGGGCTGGGATCCCAACCGCTTCGTGATGCGCGGCATGGACCTGGGCTTCGGGGAAACCGACGTGCGGCGCTGGGGCTTCAACACCAGCATCGACTATCGCTCGGATCACCACGATTTCCACGTTCGCGGCCAGTACAACAAGTACCAGAAGAAGGAATTCCTCAACCGGCTGAACTTTCGCAACGATACCGGCAAGAATTCGACCCGGCTGGTGCAGGTCGATTCCGCCAATGCCGGGCTTGCCCAGCCGGACGACACCGTCGTCGGCTATGACGACAAGCTGGGCCGGATCTACGGTTATACCACCGCGCAGATCGTCGATCAGGATGGAGACGGCCTGATCACCGATGCCGACCGCAAGACCAAGTCGTTCTACAGTCTCTACGGGGGATCGGGCACCTGGGACCCGCAAGGTTTCCGTCTGCGCCGGTTCTGGGAAGCCACCAACGAGAGCGGCAACCTTGCAACCGCAAACGTCGGCGGCGTTTCCCGGTTCGGCACGGTGACGCTCGACTACGATGTGTCCTATTCGCAGTCGCAGGACAATCTGGACGACGGCTATACGCTCGAATTCCGCAGCGACAAATACGGCTGGCTGGGCAACACCGGGGTGCTGTTCAGCAGTTCCGACGATGCCCGTTTCCCCAAGTGGCTGCTGAATGCCGCCGGCATGGAGGCGGTGCAGGACCCTTCGCAATACGCTTTCAGCAGTCTTGAAGGCGAAGTGGGGGGCAGCCGCGAGAAGCTTTGGCAGGCCCAGTTCAACCTCGAGTGGAAGCCCGACATTTCCTGGCTGGAATCGATCAAGGCGGGTGGCAAGTTCTACGATTCCCGCCGTCACACGTTTTCCGGATCGTTCCTCGAACTGGAAGCCGACGGCACCATGGCGGACTTTTCCGATTTCTACGGCAAGGAAGTCACCAGCCTGTTCGGCGGCGCCTATAGCGGCCTCTATCGGCTGGGCACGACGATCGACAATTCCAGCATGCTGGCCGAACTCCAGCGCGCGGAAAAGGGTGAAAGCACGATCTTCGAAGGTTTCGCCGTCGATCCCGCCAATGCCGAGATTTCCGACGAGGACAGCTTCCGCTTCAACGAGCGCGTGATCGCCGGTTATGCCATGGCCACTGCACGCTTCGGCAAGGCGCAAGTGATCGCCGGCCTGCGCCTCGAAGCCACCCGCAACCGGATCGAGGCCTACAACCTCGACCAGGTGCAGGGCCAGCGCTATACCACCGACAGTTCCAGCTTCTCCAACCTGCTGCCCTCGGTCCACGTCAACTACGATCTGGACGGCAAGACCAAGCTGCGCGGCGCGGTCTGGACCAGCTTCGCGCGCCCGGACATCGCCCGCATGAGCTCGGCGCGTGAATATGGCTATGACACCGATCCCGATGGCGACGGCGAGCAGAACCCGATCTCGCAATGGATCCTGACGTCGATTTCGCAGGGCAACCCGAACCTGAAGCCGATGCGCTCGCTGAACCTCGACATGTCGCTGGAGCACTATGCGGGCCGGACGGGAGCCTATTCGGTGGCGCTCTACTACAAGCACATCACCAATTTCCTGTTCCGTTCCTCGTCCAGCAACATCCGCAACGGAACCCTGGGCGAGAACGTCAATCCCGAAGGCGTGGCGATCTCCATGCCGAACAATGGCAAGTGGGCCGAAGTCTACGGCGTTGAATTCAGTGCCCAGCAATTGCTGCACTGGCTGCCGGGCGTGCTGAGTTCGCTGGGCGTCGGCGGCAACCTGACCCTGCAACGCTCGAAGGCGGTGACCGGCCTGTCGTGGCACCCGGAAGGCTATACGCTGCCGCTGATGGAGACACCCGATACCATCGCCAACCTCCAGTTGTTCTGGGAACGCAAGGGTTGGGAAGTCTACGGCGCGTGGAACTACCAGTCGAAGTTCATGGGCGGCATCCAGGACTTCGGCAACAACCCTTATGAACAGGCCTATAGCTTCGTGGACCTGACCTTGCGCAAGACCTTCCTGAAGAAGTCCTCGGTGCAGCTTCAGGTCCAGAACCTCTTCGATGCGCATACCTATTGGGAAACCGTATCGTCCGGAACCGGGGCGAGCCGCGCCTACATCAAGAACGGGCGCACGATCTCGCTCGGCTTCAATCTGATCTTCTGAGGTTTACCCGCAATGACCGTTCGCATCCTCGCCGGCGCCCTGCTTCTGGGCGCCGCTGTTCCCGCCGCCCTGCACGCACAGGACACGCCGGTTCCGCTCGCCGCGGCAACCATCGCGCCCGAGCGTATCGTGCTCAATCTCACCGCCCGGTCGGCCACCGAGATGGCGGTGACCTGGCGTTCCGCGCCGGGATCGGCCGGACTGGTGCAATATGCCCGGGCGACCAGCGGCCCCGACTATGTGAAGACGCCGAAAACACAGGCGGCAACGACCGATGACGCCACCCTGCCCGTGCGCGAGGATCCTGCCTTTCGCGCCGCCTATCATTCGGCGGTCCTGAAGGGGCTCGATCCCGACACCGTCTATGCCTACCGCGTGGGAGACGGCGCACACTGGTCCGAATGGTTCCAGTTCCGCACCGCGAAGAAAGAGGCGGCGCCGTTCCGCTTCATCTACATGGGGGACATGCAGAACAACATTCTGTCCGAAGCCTCGCGCACCTTGCGCATGGCGTTCCGGCAGGCGGGCGATGCGGCTTTCGTGATCCACGCCGGCGATCTGGTCAACCGGCACGACAGCGACGCGGAATGGGGCGAATGGTTCGCGTCGGGCGGGTTCCTCTATGCCCAGACGCCGCAGATGCCGACGCCGGGAAACCATGAATATGTGAAGGATGAAACCGCGCGGGCCGGATCGTCGATCACCGGGCAGTGGCGCCGCCAGTTCACGCTGCCGGACGATGGCCCGGCGGACGCGCCGGCCGGGCGGGAAACCAACTGGTACACCGACTACCAGGGGCTGCGCCTGATCTCGATCGATTCCATGCAGGTGGACCGCGACGAGAGCGCCCGCAAGGCGATCGTGACATGGCTCGAGGGCCTGCTGGCCGACAATCCGAACCGCTGGACGGTCATGTTCCTGCACTTCCCGCTGTTTTCCAGCGATCCCGACCGGGACAATCCCAAGGTGCGGGCGGCGCTGAAACCGCTGATCGACAAGTACCATGTCGACCTTGTCCTGCAGGGGCATGACCATGGATATGCCCGCGGAGCGATCGGCATCGACGGTCCCGTGGCCGATGGGCAAGGGGCGACTTACGCCGTCTCGGTGGCGGGGCCCAAGATGTACGATGTCGGCGCGCTGCCCTGGGCGCGCAAGTCGGTCTCGCGCACCCAGGCGTTTCAGGTGATCGACGTCAGCCCGGACGCGCTGACCTACCATGCCTATACCGCGACAGGTGAGGATCTGGATTCCGTGACGCTTCGTAAACGCTAGAGTATCCGTGATGATCAAGCCTGAGATTGCGCCCAGCATCTATCGGCTTTGAGCAAAGCGTTTGCGGTCACGACGAGTTTTCGCATGACGGCGGTGATGGCGATTTTGGCGGGCTTTCCTGCGGTGACGAGTTGTTGGTATTTTGCCTTGAGATCAGGGTTGTATCGGGCGGCGACGAGGGCCGGCATATAGAGGGCCTGCCTCACGTTGGCACGTCCGCCGCGGATGAAGCTTTTGCCTTTCCATTGTCCGGATTGCCGCGCGATCGGTGCAAGGCCGGCAAGGGACGCGGCCTGCTTGTTCTCAAGGCTGCCGAGTTCGGGCATGGTGGCGATGAGCTGGTTGGCGGTCAGCGTTCCCACACCCGCGATGCTGGTCAGTATCTGGTGTCGACGAGCGAGTACGGCATCGGCGGCGATCAGGTTGGAGATCTCGGCGTCGAGGGCCGCGATATGTCGATCGATCTGTTCGAGCCGCTGGCGACACTGGCGCTTGAGAAACGCGATGGTGAGATTTTTCTCACGATTTTTGAGCGCGGTGCGATCACGAACCAAGCCGTCTCGGGCATTGATGAGTTCCGCCATTTGGGTCTGCTGTGCGCTTCGAGCGGGTCTGACCGCTGGCTGCAAGGTTGCGGCCATACGAGCCAGCAGGATGGCGTCAATGCGATCAGTCTTGGCCAATGTGCCAGTCGCCTGGGCGAAGCGCCGGGCCCGTTCAGGGTTGAGCTTCACACAAGGCCAGTTGGTCAGCGCCGCCTCCAGTGCGCGATGATAGGTTCCGGTTGCCTCGTAGGCGATCCGTTCGATCGGCCATTGTCGCAGCCAGGCGATCAGCGCCTTGTGCCCCTTGGCGGTATTGGCAAACTGGCGCTCGGCGCCGACGGGGTAGGCATGGCAATCGAGGCTCGCTTTGGAGATGTCGATGCCGATTGTCTGTGGTAGATTGTCGCTCATCTTTTCCGCTGTCCCATGCTTGTCATCCGGGTCCAAAACCCCGGTATCCGTTCGGGCCTGATGGAAAAGAAAGGGGCGATCCTACTCTAACCCGGTCCCTTAACGACCGGCGGTTTCGCGATCCGTCCCCTTCCGCCCGGACCGGGGTGGCCACCCCGGTCCGGGCAATCCAGCATGGCCCAAACGGACGGTAATGTCATAAGACAAGCGTTTTCCCGGCAGGCACCGGACGGCTCCATGGCGCCCCGTGCCTGCCGCCAGACGATGGACCGCGAGGAGCGTTGCCGGGCGGACGAACCGGCGTCAGCAGGCGCTTGCCTTGCGCGGTCTGGGCGGCGTCAGGCGGGCAGGGTGGTTGTAGAACGCGTCCGCGGCGATGTGGTGGCCGGGCGCGTAGACTTCGGCGAGAACCGCATGGAGCATCGGGTCGAAGGCGCGCAGGTCGCGGTCGGACAGCAGCACTGTACCGTCGTGGCGGTAGGCCATGTTGGAATTGAACCAGAACTGGGTGCCTTCCGCCCAGTATTCCTGGATCGTCACCGAGGCATAGTCCCCTTTCCACAGGCCCTGGTCGAGGGCGTGGCGGTAGGCCTGCTCGACGCGGCCGTAGAGCGCCGGGTCGATGCGCTCCACCGCCGAGAGGATGTTGTGCGAGAATTCGTGGACGAGGATGTTCTCGCCGTAATAGCGCGTGCCCGGCACCGCGAGCAGGTTCTCGGCGGCGCCGGTGGTGTAGAGGCCGCCCATGCCGCGCGCGCGGGCGTTCCAGTACTGGGCATCGGTCATCGCCGCGATCCCGGTGGCGTAGTTGGCCCGTTCGCACGGTGTCAGGCGCGGATCGTCGGCGGCGGGTTTTTTCCAGTCGCGCTGTTCGGGCAGGTCCATGGTGCCCTCGTCGATCGCCATGACGCCGACGCGCGCGCCGCTGCGCACCAGTTCCGCCCGGATGTCGGGGCGCCTGGCGGTTTCGGCCAGCACGATGTCCCGCGCTACCCTCAGGGCCTCGTCGGGAACCTTCGCGGACGAGACGACCGGGATCCCGGCGGCATCGAGATACTTGGCGTAGAAGGGATCGAGACCGAGCGAGGCCGGCGGCGGGGCGACTGCGGCGCCCGCCCCGGTGGTGCCCGGCGAGGCGGCGGCCAGCGCCGACCAAAGCGAAAGGGCCAGCAGGCCGCGCGGGAATGGGTGGGGCATAGCTCTTGTCTGGAAGGAAGGAAAAAGGGGGCGCTCCGGGAGCGTGTGTGCTCCCGGAGCGGAACCGCCCTCTCTTAGCGGTGGAACCGCAGCGAGAGGAAGAACGTCCGGCCGATGACGTCGTAGACGCCCGACTGGTAGCTCAGTTCGAAGTTGGCGCCGCCAGCTTCGGCGCCGGGGATCCGCGGCGGCTTGCGGTCGAAGGCATTGTTGAGGCCGCCCGAGAGTTCGATGAAGTCCGTCAGCGGAACCGATGCCGAGAAGTCGTTGTAGAAGACGTCCGGCGTCCAGACCTTGCTGTACTGTGCAGAGGTGATCGAAGTGCTGCTCTTCATTGGCGAGAAGTGGCGCAGCGTCCAGGTGAAGTTGAAGCCTTCACGGTTGTAGCTGGTACGCACCACGCCCTTCCACTTGGGCGAGCCGAAGATCCCGGCATATTCGGTGATCGAGTTGGGATCGGCGGGGTCGAGCGTGTAGCGGCGGTTGAGCAGGCGCGTGTAGTTGGCGTCCAGCGACAGCGTGCCGGCATTGGCGCCGAGCCCGATCCGCTCCAGCGGCAGCGAATAGGCCAGGCCGAAGTCGATGCCGCGCGTCAGGTACTGCGCGAGGTTGAGCTTCTGGGTCTTGACCGATTCCAGGTTGCCGTTGGCATCGCGCTGGATCAGCGGGCAGAAGATGTTGTCGAGCGTGGGCTGGTCCACGCACTTCTCGATCAGGGTCTGCGCGCCGAAGGCGTCGATCGCGTTGCGCAGGTCGATGTTGTAGTAGTCGACCGTGAACGACAGGCCGGGCACGAAGCGCGGCTGCAGCACGGCGCCGATCGTCAGCGTCTTGGCGGTCTCGGGCTTGAGGTCGAGATTGCCGCTGGCGATGATGTCGCGGTAGAGCCAGTAGCTGGCGGTGTCGGCCGGGTTGATCGCCGCGCAGTTGGCCGCGGTGTACTGGGTCCGGGTGGAGCGGTTCGCCAGATTGTAGGTGTTGCACGGGTCGGTGATCCACAGCCCCGAGACGCTGTTGGCGGTGTAGAGTTCGCCGATGTTGGGGGCGCGTACCGCCTGGCCGTAGGTCGCGCGGAAACGGATGTCGCGGATCGGTGCCCATTCGCCGCCGACCTTCCAGGTCGTGGTGGAACCCGCGGTGCTGTAGTCCGAGAGGCGCAGCGCGCCGTCGAGCGACAGCGTCTCGAAGAACGGCACCGCCTTCAGGATCGGCACGTGGAGTTCGCCGTAGACTTCCTTGACCGAATACTTGCCGACCAGCGTGCTGGCGGTGGTGCCGATCGTGGGATCGTAGAGCGGGCTGTCCGGGTTGTACTCGGGGATCGCGCCGATGTCGTTGCGTTCCTTGCGGTATTCGCCGCCGAGCACGACCTGCACCGCGCCGCCCGGCAGGTCGAACAGGCCGCCGGTGACATAACCCGAAAGCACCTGCTGGGTCAGTGTCGATTTCGACCAGTGCGAGGTATAGGTGATGTAGTCGATCATCTCCGGGGTCAGGGTGACCAGCGGGTTGATCGGCACGCAGCCGTTGCCGGGATCGGTGAGGGTGCTGCGGCAAATGGCGTTGCCGTTGGCGTCGGTGGTGCTGTCGAGGCCGTTGTACCAGCGGTCGTAGGCGGTGGAGTTGACGTCGCGGACCTTCTGGGTGGTCTTGCCGTAGGAGTAGTAGGTCGAATAGGTCCAGGGCTTCGAGAACAGGGTGAAGTCACCCTCGGCGCCGGCCACGGCCTGGAACAGGGTGCGGTCGTATTCGGTGGTGGGGGCGGGCAGTTCCATGAAGCGCCGCGCGAACTGGACGCCGCCGGCGGGTACGGTTCCGCCGCTGGCCGCCTTGATCGCATCGGTGATGTAGGGGCTGTCGGCGGGGACCACATCGGTGCCGAACGCCGTCATCTGCAGGTAGCCGGCCTCGGACTTGTTGTGCGCGAAGGTGGCGTTGGCAAAGAGCTTGAGCGCGTCGCTGGCCTCGAAGCTGACCGAGGCGCGGGTGTTGATGCGCTGCGAGGGGACCGAGAGATACCAGCCGTCGTAGCGCCCGTTGTACTCGCCGCCGTCGGTCAGCAGGGTGCCGAGCGGATCGGTGGCGGTGTCGAGGTTGACCGGGACGGCATTGACGAAGCCGCCGGGGCCGAGGATCGGATCGCGCAGCGCGCCGGTCGTGCGGTCGATCGCATAGAGCTTGCCGCCCAGCACGACCTGGGCCGAATCCGAGGTGTTGATGTTGCGGACGTGGTCCTGCACGACATAGGGATTGTCGCGGCTGGAGCGCGAGTAGATCGGATAGCCATCCGCCGTCCACGGGCGGTCGGAGCCGCTGACGGTGCCCGGCGTGTTCTCGTAGAAACCGTAGAGCGTGACGTTGCCGCGGTGGTCGGCGAAGTTGGCGCCGGCCAGCATGTCGAACCCGTAAGTGTCCATGTCGCCGCGGGTCGAGGCGCTGTAGCGGGTATTGGCCTCGATCCCCGAGAAGTCCTTCTTGAGGATGAAGTTGGCGACGCCCGCGACGGCGTCGGCGCCGTAGAGCGCCGAGGCGCCGCCGGTGATCACTTCCACGCGCTGGACGAGGCTGGAGGGAATGTTGCTGAGGTCGACCGCGGACGTGCCGGGGATCGCCGCGACCTGACGGCGGCCGTCGACCAGCACGAGCGTGCGCTGCGTGCCCATGCCGCGAAGGTCCAGGGCGTTGATGCCGGCGTTGCCGGCCAGGTTGCTGGTCTGGTTGGTCTGGGTGACCGCCAGCGCGGGCAACTGGTTGACGACATCGACGATGTTCTGGGTGCCGGCGGCCTTGATCTGGTCGGCATCGACGACGGCGATCGGCGAGGGACTGTCGGCGGCGGCGCGGCGGATGCGCGAACCGGTGATGACGATGTCGTTCGCCTGCGCGGTGCCGTCGCCGCTCGCAGAGGCGTCATCGGGCAGGTCCTGCGCAAGCGCGGTGGTAGACAGGCTGAGGCAGCTCAGCAGCAAGGCGCTGCGAAACACTGCCCGGGACGTTCCCCTGGACTTCATAACAATCTGCTCCCTGTTTGACCGCCGACGTCCGAGTCTACGGTAAATCGTATACCATATTACGGATATATGAATGTCAAGTAGCAGTGGCGTTTCAATCGTTTGGGCAAAGCGCACCCGGAATGCATCGGCGCTGTCAGGTGCGGGAAAGGGCACGGAAGCGGGTCTGATCGGTGCTGAACGTGCCTGGGGCCCGGGGCGTCAGGGTACCGCGCGCGGACGACCGAAACGGGATTTCGCGGCGTCGGATTGTGCCATTTGTCCACGCCGCCTAGAGTGCCGGGGTTTGGGACATGGGAGACGGCGCCAATGGCATGGTTGCACAGGGGGCGCGTGCTTGCTTGCGCAGTGGGGCTGTGGACGGCGTGCACGCCGGTGCTGGCCCAGACGCAGGACCAGGGCCAGGACCAGGACCAGGACCAGTCCTCTGTCGCGGGCGACTATTCCCATTCGGAGATGGAGCTTGTTGCCGGGATCCGCCTGCAGGCGGACGGCAGGTTTCTCTACGGCCTCACCGTCGGCGCGCTGGACGAGACGGCGCAGGGGCGCTGGCGATGGGTCGGCAACCGGATCGAATTCGAAAGCGACCCGCGTCCGGTGGCGCCCACGATCACCGTAGGAAAAGTGGAAAGCGCGCCGGGAGAGCCGTTTTCCCTCCGCCTGCTGACGCCTGACGGCCACGACATGCCGGGGGTCGATCTGCGGATCGACTATGACAAGGGCGATCCGCTGGTTTCCTACATGGCGGGCGGGCCCTGGGTGGTGCCGGGCGACGAAGCGCACATCGCCCGTTCCGTGACTTTCAGCATGGCGCCCGTCCGTCTGCAGTCGCCGTCGCTTCCGCTCGATCCCAAGGACGGCACGGTAGCGATCTTCCTGCTGGTGCCAAACGATTTCGGCGTCGTCGACATGACCGGCAGCTATGCCGAAGTGGCGGGCGACGTGCTCACCTTGCATCGCGCCGAAGGGGAAATGCAGTTCCGGCGCGTGCGCGGCGGCTCAGAAATGGGCGAATAGCTGTCCCAGCGCCAGCAGGGCACCGGTGGCGGCGACGGTGCTGCCGGCGGCCAGCTGCACCAGGTTGACGTTGCGCTGCAAAGGCAGGGCGAGGGCGTTTCCGATCGTGCTCATGGCATTGATCTAGCAGGTTTGACGTGCCGGTGGTTGCGGGCAAATCCGCTCACACTCATGGCCATTTCCGCTTGGCGATTTCTGGCGATTGTGTCCGCTGCGGCAACAATTTGTCGTCCGCCGCAGGACTAACCGTGCTTGCCGCCGCGCGGTACGGCGGTGTCCATGACGCAAGACAAAAAACACGCGGGGATGAAAGTGGTGGCGGCCAGAGACGAGGCTGAGGCGCTTGTTGCCGCTTCGCCGCTGGCCCTGTTCGATGAGCAGGAGCGCAGCGTACTGGCATTGGCCGCGCGTGATCCGCTGGCTTCGATCGCTTTCGACAAGCGCCGGCGGCGCGGATGGCGGGCACTGGTGTTCGGGGCGCCATTCAACTTCTGCCTGGCGAACGACCGGCTGGAAGTGCTGCGGGTGACGGCGATCCTGCTGCGCGAAGGCCGCATCGCCGCCGAGCCGTTCCAGCGGTTCCGCATGGCGGGTTTCTCGCGCGGTCAGTTCGATGCGCTGGCGGTGCTGTTTGCGGGAATTTCGGCGAACGTCCCGAGTTCATCCGCGTTCGATATCGCGCACTACCGCGAGGCCGCTTAATCTTCGCTCGGAAGGACGGGGAAGCAGGCCTCGGCGGAAAGCGTGGTGGGGGCGCCGGGGACGAAACCGGTCAGCGCGGAACTGTAGGGGATCGTGATGGCGACCCGGTTGGCGCCGGTCAGCCCCTTGCAGGCGGTGTTCTCGGCGATCGTCACGTTGCTGGAGGCGACCCTCAGCCCCTCGTTCGCGGCGCGGTTGGCGGCATAGGCAAGCCGGGTCTGGCTGGTGGCGCAATCGGACGAGACGCTCATGCAGCGCACGGTCGCGTAGGCGACGTCCTTGAGCACATGCTGGCTCCACAGGAACCGCCCGGTCTCGATCAGGCCGATCAGCATGAAGATCAGCACCGGGCCGACGATCGCGAACTCGATCAGGGTGGCGCCGTGGGTGTCGCGCCGGAGGCGGCGGGCGATCATTGCAGGCGCACCGTCGTCTGCCGCACGATGTCGCTGGTCAGCGAGCGCGGCACCATGAACGGGGTGTATCCCGCGCGGGCGCGGATCGTCAGGTAATAGCCGGCGGTGGTGGTCATGCCCGAGCATGCGGAGGCGCAGGCCTGGGCGTGATAGGTGCCGTCCGCCTGCAGGCAGGCACATTCGCGCGCGGTGTTGCTGCAGGCATTGGCCTGCCCGTTGCAGCTGAGGCCGACGTCCAGCGCGGGGGTCTCGGACAAGGCGCGCATGGTGGCGGGAAGCTCGGCGTAGGGCACGCTGAGGCGCGCGTTGAAGGCGCTGATCGCGGTGGCCGAGAGCGCCTCGTCCACCTTGGAGCGCTGGATGTAGTAGAGCGCGAAGTCGAGCCCGATGGAAATCACCAGGAACAGCAGCGTGCTCCACAGCGCGAATTCGACCGCGACGACGCCGCGCTCGTCGGCCAGCAGGGCGCCTCTGGCCATGCTACTTCACCAGCCGGATCTGCGGAGCGGTGGTGTCGCTGCCGCTGGCGCCGTCAATGTTCGACTTGCAGGCCGACCCGGTGGTGGTGCCGCCCGAGGCGTTGATCTTGTTGGCGATCAGCATGAAGCAGGTGCCGGAACTGCCGGAATCCCCGGTCGAGTTGCCGCCGCTCATCGTCACGGTGGCATTGGGCACGTGGACCACGCCGCCAAAGACATTGCTCGATCCCCCGCCCCAGTTGATCGCGCTGGAGGTATTGGTGTGCACCAGCAGGCCGCCGATGGCACCGCCGGACACGGAACTGGCAGGGGCGGAAAGTTTGGTCTTGGCGCCGCCGGAAAGGTTGAGCGCGCCCGACAGCACGAAGGACACGTCATAGCCCACCATGTCGTAGCCCGAACCGTTGGCGCCATAGGTCAGGCCGGTGCGCGGCGAGGTATAGGGCCAGGTGGTGCCGCCGGTGCCGTTGGTGAAGCTGCCCGCCACGGTATAGCGCCCGGCGCCGAAATAGGCGGAGCCGGCAATGGTCATGTTGCCGGCGATGGTGTGGTTGGGGGTCTGGCCGAAGACGATGCGGCTGCCGCCTTCGGTCGCGACATTGCCGATCGCCGAGAACGGCCCGTCGCCCATCAGCAGCTTGGCCGATCCCGACAGGGTGATCGCATTGCCGGAACTGCCCGCACCGATGACGATATTGCCGTTGCCGACGACGAGTTCGCTGCCGCCGCCGACACTGACGCCGGACAGCACCGAGAAGTCGCCGTTGCCCAGCGCCGAACTGCCGCCGCCCGAGAGGGTCAGTGAACGGAAGGCATGGTTGCCCGCGCCCATGTCGAGATAGATGCCGCCGCCCAGCGATACCGGCGCGTTGATGGTGACATCGCCGCTTCCCTTCCTGTTGGTGCCGCTGAACGTCACGGTGCCGCTGCCGATCCACAAGGTGCCGTTGCCGATCGTGACCCCGTTCGAGCCGCTGTTGAAGCCGCCGTTCACCCAGATGTTGCTGTCGCCGAAGTTCACCGTGGAGCCGCCGCCGATGTTCACCCCATTGGCGATGGTGATGTTCGAGCCGGAGGCGAAGGTCACCTTGATGCCGCCGCCGACGATGAAGGCGCCGATCGTGTAGTTGCCCTTGGGGATCACGTATTCGCCGGTATAGGGCCCGGTGCGGTAGGCGGTGACGGCCGCGCTCGGGCTCCACGACAGGTTCCATTCGCTGCCTGCCGGCGTGACCGGGTCGGACAGCGCGGGCAAGGGCGCATGATTGCCGATCTGGGCGATGGCGCCCTGCAGTTCGCTGCTGTTCGCCCAGGGGTCCGACAACGCGGTGGCGACGTTGTGGCGGTCCTTGGCAGGCGGCAGGTTGGTGTTCCATGCCGGCACGTTGAGGCCGTTGGCGTAGCGCAGCGAATTGGCGGTCAGGGTGCCATAGTCGAGCGAGATGCTGCCGCTGCCCGAGATGATGTCGCTGGCCTTGATCAGCGTGCCCTTGTTGGACACGTCCCCGGCCGCGGCGACCGAGCAATCCGAGGCGACGATCGAGGCCCCGCCCTGGACTTGCAGGGCGTCCGCGCCGTTGCTCAGCGCCAGGAAACAGGGCGCTGCATAAGGCGCCTCGCTGCTGACGATCGCGGCGGCATCGGCGGCGACCGAATAGTTGCCTGAAAAGCCCAGCACGGCGGCCAGCGTGAACGGCACCGCACGGGTGACGGTGACGCGCACCGAAGTGTCGCCGGCATTGGGAAAGTCGGTTAGCAGTTCGGTCCGGATGGTGGCGTCCGACAGGCCGTTGGCCACCGAGATCGAGCGGGCGGCGGCATCGATGTCGGCGCTTTCGCTGGCGCGGTATTCGAGCGCGGCGCCGAGCGCGGCCATGTCCGCCACGCGCTGGTTGAACAGGCGCTGGTTGTAGCCGCGGTTGAAATCGTAGCCGAGACCGACCGCCCCGATCACCAGCGGCAGCGACAGCGCCACCAGGGTGGAGACACCGCCAAGGGTCTCCCGCTGCAGTCGCCTGCCGCCCCAGAGCAGCGCGGCGAGCGCCTCGCGGCACCTGGCCGTGAGGAGGGGCGGAAGGGGGAGGGGCATCCCGAAAAGTTAGCTGACGAGCACAGGCATTGCGGGCGCTGGCGCTACAGTGTTTCCCCTATTGCAACAAGGAGTCCTTGTATTTCAAAGTATTGATTATACTGCAATGACCGTGCGCCCGCATGCAACCAGGGCGCGGTGATATGGCGGGGCGGGGCCTGTGCGCGCTGGTCGCGCCCCGCCCCGCCCCGCTTCAAGCCTACCGGTTCACCGAGACTGTCTTGGTATCGGTGTTGACCGCCGGAAACGGCAAGTAGGAAACCCGCAGTTGCTGGAGCATGCCCAGCTCGTGCTCGCCCTGAGGGAAGCCGCCGGGATGCGCCACCAGGATCGTGGCGGCAGCTCCGAAAGGCCAGCGGCGCTCGTAGGCGGTTTCCATCTCGTCGAGCGACAGCGGGCCTTCGCCCTCGTCGAAGCGCACCGCGTCGCGGGGCAGGGTCTCGCCATCGATGGACACGTCCAGTTTCTCGATCATCGAGAGGCCGAGGCCGCGATAATAGCCGAGTTTGGCCTCGAACGCGAAACCGGTGGGGGCCCCCTCGGGGCCGGTGTTGCGCAGCGAGGCGGCGTCGATCAGGTACTTGTCGAACATCAGGCGATCTCCCGGTGGCCCTCGGCCCTGGCAATGAGGTTTTCGAATAGGACGTGCTGGCGGCGCACCTGCTCGCGGCTGTCGACCGGCATGACGTCCTGCACCCAGCGATTGCCTTCGTATTCGCTGGAAAGCGTGCCTTCCCAGCCGCACTTCACCAGTTCGGGGATCACTTCGTCATAGGCGATGGTGGGGTCGATGCAGTCTTCCGTCATGCCGTAGAACTTGGCCTGGATGTGGCGGAAGTAGGGGGCGTAGTCCTTGATCCGCCGGGGGTTGGCGAAAGGCGCGTGGCGCAGGGTTTCGGCCATGGCGATCTCGGCCTTGTTGCCGCCCATCTTCACCGCGACTTCGTAGATCGTGTATTCGCACATGATCTTCGCCTCGTGCTGGTCGACGATGAACTGCGCCACTTCCGGCCGTGCCCCCTGTCGCTCGAAGCGGGCGCGGAATTCGGGCGGGTAGTGCTTCATGAAGATGCCCATGTCGGGCAGGATGCCGAGATGCTGCGTGCCCAGCCGGTCGGCAACCTCGATCGTGCGCAGGATCCAGGCATGTTCGAGATGCCAGGGGGCATGGACTTCCACGCCCATGTGGACGTCGAGCTGCTCGGCATAGGGCACGCACTTCTCGAGGATGTCGGGCCGCACGAAGACCAGCACGCGCATGTTGCGGATGCCGAGGCGGTTGCACAGCACCAGATCGCGGCGGATGCTCTCGACCTGCTCCTCGTCCGACATCGTCTCGCCCTTGCGCAGCTTGGTGTCGAGGAACATGTCGTAGCAGGTGAAGTGGGCGCCGTGGCGGGCCAGCATGTCCTGCCAGCGGGCCACTTCGCCGTCGTCGATGTTCGGGAAGCGCGGCATGTTCTGTTCGGGCAGGATCTCGATGCCCTTCGCGCCGATGGAGGCGGCGAAGGCGACGCAGTCCTCCACGCCCATCTGGCCCAGGAACATCTCTTCCTGAAAGCTGTAGAGGCTGACGCCCCGCTGGATCTTGGACATGGAAACGGCTTCTCCCGGGCGGGCCGTGACGGCACACCATTATTAGAATTACAATTCTGTTTTATGATCCGGTCGGGGCTGTTGTCAACGCCTTGATGGAGTGCATCGAAAAGGGAATCACAAACTGGATGGCAGCGGGAGCGGGAACCCCTGACGCGGACGGCGGGGACTGGGAGGCGGGGACTGGCCGCGATGGCGCTGTTCCGTTCCCCGCCCGCGTCACCAGCGCAGGAAAAGGCTTTGTCCAACCTCTCTCACAGCGCCCTGGCCAGCGTCAGCGTCACCGAGCCGCCTTGCCGCCGCCGTCGTTCCTCGCTGCCGGTCGGTGCGCCCGCGCGGCTGGGCGCATAGAAACGGCGCATCCGGTAGAAGTCCTGCCCGCCCAGCGCGGAGACGGCGAGCGTGGTCTTGAAGCCGGGGAGCGCGGTCGTCTCGACATAGCCGCCCCAGCTCTGGCCATCGCGCCAGCGCAGCCGTTCGGCGGTGTAGAACACATCGGCATATTCGGCGGCGGTGTAGGTCACCCCCCAGGAGGACCTGAGCGCGGGGAGGTCGTGGCGCAGCTCCGCGGTGATGCTGCGCGGCAGCACGTCGTCCATGCGGCGATCCTCGCCGGTCACCGGATCGCGCATGCGCGAACGGCGCAAGGCGGCGTCCACGGTCAGCCGGGCGCCGCGCAGCACGGCTTCCAGCGGCAGCGTGCCCTGCGCCGTCACGCCCCATTGGCGGGCGTTGCCGATCGTCCCCAGCGCCTCCTCGCCGCTGGGCAGCAGGACATAGCCGAGCAGGCCGGTGTGCCACTGGTGCCAGCCTTCGAGGGCGAGGGCCCCGCCCTTGCCCCAGCGGTGGTCGAGCCGGGCCAGCGCGCGGGTCACGCGGGCGGGGCGCAGCCGCGAATTGCCGCCGAGCGGGCGCCCGTCGGTCTGGTTGACCGAGGCGGCGAAGTCGCTGAAGTCCAGCTGGTCGACCGTGCGGCGCATGGCGAGGCGCAGCTGCGTTTCGGCCGATGGCGACCAGACGAGGGCCGCCGAAGGCTTGAGGTAGGACAGGCTCTGCGCGCTGGCGGCCTCGCCGCTCACCGTGATCTTCGAGAATTCGGCCGCCATGCCCGCTTCCAGCGAGACGCGGCGGGCCAGCCTTACGGTGAGGTTGGCAAAGGCCTCCGCGCGCTGTTCGGACACGCGGGTGTCGGCGTTGCTGAGCGCTATGGGCACAAGGCCGGCGCCGCTGTCCTGGGCATAGTCGAGCCTGCTGGTCAGGCGGTTGTAGGCCGCTTCCGCGCCGAATTCGGGCCGGAACGCATGGTCACCCTCGCGGGTCAGGGTCAGGCGGCCGACCAGTTCGACCGGTTTCTCGCGCTGGCTGGAGACGCCGCGATAGCCCGGTTCGACCAGATCGTCCGCGGTGACGTAGCGTTCGAGCGTGCCCAGCGCGACCAGCTTGGTGCTCCAGTCGTTGCCGAGGCGGCGGGTCCAGTCGGCGCCGAGTTCGCCGCTGTGGCTGCTTTCGCGGTAGGCGATGGTGCGGACGGAATCGGGCACCGCGTCTTCGGCTCCGTCGAAGATGTCGTAGCCGGTGTGCGAGGCGTAGCTGTCCTTGCCGAGCCGCAGGTTCACCGTCAGCGTCCCCCCGCCAAGGGCGCCCAAGGTCGAGAGCGCAAGGCCATATTGCGGGGCATTGGCCGAGATCCGCTCGCGGCGCGTGCGGGTGAGGGCGGCGGCGGCATCGCGCTCCAGATAGACGGCGTGGGTGGGGTAGCGCACGGTCTGGGCGGAAAGCTCGACATTGGTCTGCCAGCCTGCGACCCGCCGCGCGTAGCTGATGCGGGCATCGGGCGAGACATGGCCGTCGGCGGTATGCGCCAGTGCCAGCGAGGCATTGCCGGAACCGCCCGCATCCGCGCGCAGGATCAGGTTGGCGACCAGCGTCTGGCCCTGCGCCTCGGCGGCGTCACTGCCGCGCAGCAGCACCACCCGCTCGACCCGCGAGGCGCCGATCCGCCGCAGGACTTCGGTGATCCCGCCACCTTTCACGGTCGGGCGCTGGCCGTCGATCAGGACATTGCCCGCAGCGCCGCCGAAACCGCGCACCGAGGAGCCCTCGGTGAGGATGAAACCCGGCGTGCGCTCCAGCATGTCCAGCGCGGTCTGGGGCTGGAAGGGCTTGTAGAACTCGGCCGGGTAGACCGGATCTGGCCCGCTGGGGGCAAGGGCGTGGGCCGCGTTCCCGGGCACCGGATCGCCGCTCTGCGGTTCGTCGCCGGAGGTGCCGGATGCCATGGCGGCGGCACCGGCGAGAAGCAGGGAAAGCGGGGTCATCGTGGGGTCGCCAGCAGCCAGCAGATCAGGCCGAGCGGCGCGGCGGCGGCGAGCAGCCCGCCCCAGGCGCGGGCGGGGCTGGCG